>NZ_CP115160.1:815000-1123055 GCF_027594545.1 Algoriphagus sp. TR-M9
GTTGCAGAGACAGCCAGGAGGTTAGCTTGGAAGCAGCTATTCCTTTAAAGAGTGCGTAACAGCTCACTGGTCGAGCGACAGGGCGTCGATAATAATCGGGCATCAAATCTAGTACCGAAGCGAAGGATTGATAGTTTACTATCAGTGGTAGGGGAGCATTCCAACGGCAGCGAAGTTTCAGCGTCAGCTGAGGTGGAGCTTTTGGAAAAGCAAATGTAGGCATAAGTAACGATAATGCGGGCGAGAAACCCGCACACCGTAAGACCCAGGTTTCCTGATCAACGCTAATCGGATCAGGGTTAGTCGGGACCTAACGCGAACCCGAGAGGGGTAGTGGATGGACAATGGGTTAATATTCCCATACTAATTATACAGGTGATGGAGTGACGGAGTGATGAAAGATCCGCGCGGTGACGGAATACCGCGTTAAAGGTAGTAGGTATTGGTTCGATAGTTAAATGCGTTGAACTAGCCGAAGCTGAAAGTACCGAGCGTTTACGGACAATCGGATAGTGATCCTAAGGGCTTCCAAGAAAAACTTCTAGCGTTAAGCGTATAATTACCCGTACCGCAAACCGACACAGGTGGTCGAGGAGAGTATCCTAAGGTGCTCGAGTGAATCATGGCTAAGGAACTCGGCAAAATAGCCCTGTAACTTCGGGAGAAGGGGCGCCCCGAGCAATCGGGGCCGCAGTGAAGAGGCCCAGGCGACTGTTTAACAAAAACACATGGCTTTGCAAAGTTTCAAGACTAAGTATAAGGCCTGACACCTGCCCGGTGCCGGAAGGTTAAGAGGGGGAGTTACCGCAAGGGAAGCTCTGAATCGAAGCCCCGGTAAACGGCGGCCGTAACTATAACGGTCCTAAGGTAGCGAAATTCCTTGTCGGGTAAGTTCCGACCTGCACGAATGGTGTAACGATCTGGGCACTGTCTCAGCCATGAGCTCGGTGAAATTGTAGTCGCGGTGAAGATGCCGCGTACCCGCAACGGGACGGAAAGACCCCATGCACCTTTACTGCAACTTAGTATTGGTACTGGACAAATGATGTGTAGGATAGGTGGGAGACTGTGAAGCGGGTTCGCCAGGATTCGTGGAGTCACTGTTGAAATACCACCCTTTGTTTGTTTGGTATCTAACCCGTTTATACGGGGACATTGCTTGGTGGGTAGTTTGACTGGGGTGGTCGCCTCCAAAAGGATAACGGAGGCTTCCAAAGGTTCCCTCAGTACGCTTGGTAACCGTACGAGGAGTGCAATAGCATAAGGGAGCTTGACTGTAAGGCCGACAAGCCGAGCAGGGTGGAAACACGGGTATAGTGATCCGGCGGTTTTGAATGGAAGAGCCGTCGCTCAAAGGATAAAAGGTACGCTGGGGATAACAGGCTGATCTCCCCCAAGAGCTCATATCGACGGGGAGGTTTGGCACCTCGATGTCGGCTCGTCACATCCTGGGGCTGAAGAAGGTCCCAAGGGTTGGGCTGTTCGCCCATTAAAGTGGCACGCGAGCTGGGTTCAGAACGTCGTGAGACAGTTCGGTCCCTATCTGTTGCGGGCGTGGGAAGTTTGCGAGGACCTGACCTTAGTACGAGAGGACCGGGTTGGACTGACCGCTGGTGTACCGGTTGTGATGCCAATTGCATTGCCGGGTAGCTACGTCGGGAAGAGATAAGCGCTGAAAGCATCTAAGTGCGAAACTCCCCTCAAGATGAGACTTCCAAACAGGGCCGTCAGAGACGATGACGTCGATAGGCTACAGGTGTAAAGGCAGTAATGTCATAGCTGAGTAGTACTAATTGCCCGAAAGCTTATTCCCGGTTTGTTACAGTTTCTGCCAAGACATGTTATTGACTTAAGATATTAGACAATAGACGCTAGACAGGAGATTGGTTGAGATACGAAAGAGATCTTGCTGCTTGATACTGGCTACTTGAGTCTTCCAATTTAGGCGGCCTAGCGCAGGGGTCCCACCTCTTCCCATCCCGAACAGAGAAGTTAAGCCCTGCCGCGCCGATGGTACTGGGGTTACACCCGGGAGAGTAGGTCGCCGCCACATTATTATTAAGCCTTCCGTGAAAACGGAAGGCTTTTTTGCTTTCTGGCCTCCCTCTTTTATTACATTTTCATTTAAGCCTTTTCCACTGTGGGTTTTTTTATGACCTTTGTCATGTTTTTGTGACTTTCTTGTCAGGTTTCACTCACTATATCGGAGCTAGTTTCGTGCTTAAATTCTAGCATATCGAAAAACACCTACCTTTCCTAATTCAATACTCTTGAAGACGATTACCCAAGCCTACATTTTGTAGAATAGGTATTTCTTATCGGATTGATTATTTTATGAATGGTTTCTGTGTCTTAGAATGCTTAAATGATTTGACCGATTTTCACAATGCCTGATTTTTCATCTACTGAACAAGTGAAATGCTATCATTGCGGTGAAGACTGCGGGGATCTTGAATTGTCTTTTGACCATAAGGTGTTCTGTTGTCAAGGTTGCAAATTGGTTTATGAGGTGCTGTCTGAAAATGAGTTGACAGACTACTATGAATTAGAATTTCAACCCGGTATTTCGCAAAAATCTAGTAATAAACATGCCTACCGGTTTGATTACCTCGACGATATAGAGACGGTTTCGGCCTTACTCTCTTTTCAGAACGAGAATGAGGCACATATTTCATTTTATATTCCATCTATTCATTGCGCTTCTTGTATTTGGCTTTTAGAAAACCTATACCAGCTTAATTCTGGTGTGATTTCAAGTCGGGTGGATTTTATTAAAAAGAAAGTTTACATCAAATACCTGAAGGAAAAGCTATCTCTGAAATCTTTGGTGACCCTGCTTGACACCATTGGGTATGAACCTGAAATCAGCCTTGCCAGTACGGATGAAAAAAAAGCAGTAACCTTGGATAAACGGACTGTACAGCATCTGGCTGTGGCAGGATTTTGTTTTGGTAATATGATGCTATTTAGCGTCCCGGAGTATTTTTCTGAAGCTGAGTTAATAGCGGAGTCTTTTCGAGGTGTTTTTAGTTACCTTAATATTTTACTAGCCATTCCAGTGGTGTTTTTTTCCGCTCGGGATTACTATCGCTCTGCTTGGAATTCGCTATCACAAAAGAAAATAAATATGGATGTGCCCATCGTACTGGGTATTATCTCTCTTTTTTTATACTCTCTTTGGGAAATCATAGTCAATGCTAGGGCTGGTTACATGGATAGTTTAGGAGGCTTATTGTTCTTTCTTCTTTTAGGTAAAATTTTCCAACAAAAGACATTTGCTACCCTTGAGTTTGATAGAGATTTTAAGGCTTACTTTCCTATAGCGGTCACCCGAATTAAATCAGACCAAGAAGAGGTGGTCCCTCTGTCCAAAGTTGTAGTTGGAGATGTTATTTTAGTTCGGGATGAAGAATTGATTCCTGCGGATTCCATTTTGCTCAGCCAGGAGGCCAGTATTGATTATAGCTTTGTGACAGGGGAGGAAATTCCTGTTCCCAAAAACAAATCCCAGTTAATCTATGCCGGAGGACGGCAGAAAGGGGAGCCTATTATGCTGCATATCCAAAAGCCTCCATCTCAAGGATACTTGACAGACCTGTGGAACAATGAGGCTTTCAATTCCAGTAAGGAGCGGCTTTTGGAACCACTTTCTACTAAAGTAAGTGCTGCATTTACCTGGACGGTTTTGGTGGTTGCTTTTGGTGCGCTTGTTTTTTGGAGTTTTAGTGATATAGCTTTAGGCGTAAAAGCATTTGTATCGGTACTGATCATTGCTTGTCCATGTGCTTTGGCTATGTCCACCCCGTTTACTTTGGGGAATGCCCTTCGGATATTTGGCAGGAATAAATTTTACCTTAAAAATGCCAGTGTAGTGGAGCGTATGGCTTTGCTGGATACTGTTGTTTTCGATAAAACAGGTACGCTCACGGATCCAGCTAATGCCAGTGTAAACTATACCGGAGAGAAGTTGTCCGAAGAAAGCCTTTCCCTGATTAAGGCGATGGTCGCTTTTTCTACGCACCCTTTGAGTAATAGAATTAATTATTGGTTGAAGCATGTTCCTTTGGCAACTTTAGAAAAGATTGAAGAAATCAAAGGAAAAGGACTTCAGGCAAGCTATAAAGGTGCAATAGTCAAATTGGGATCTGGCATTTTTGCAGGACCTGAAAGCCTGCCCACTTCCGATGAGGGTAATCAGGTGTACCTGCAAATGGACGGTAGTTATATTGGGTGCTTTCATATAAAGTCCGGATTACGGAAGTCTGCCCCTGCTGTAGTGTCCGAACTCAGTAATAAATATGCCATCCATGTGCTTTCCGGTGATCATAAGCAGGAGCAACAAGCTCTGACGAAAATTTTGGGAGCTGCTGATATCACCTATAATTTTCAGCAAAGTCCATTAGATAAGTTGAACTATTTGAAAAACCTAAATAGTAGCAACAAGCATTCAGCAATGATTGGCGATGGTCTGAATGACGCAGGAGCGCTACAGGCGAGTGAAGTGGGAATAGCCATTAGTGATCGAGTCAGCCATTTTTCCCCGGCAAGTGACGGAATATTGGATGCTGCAGCTTTTTCCAAGCTTCCAGCTTTCATGGACTTTGCTAAGCAATGCAGGAAAATCATCAAAAGCAGCTTTCTCTTAAGTTTTATTTATAACTTAATAGGGATTTCACTGGCAGTTCAGGGATTGTTGAGTCCGGTGATTTGTGCAGTATTGATGCCATTGAGTAGTATTTCGGTGGTGGTTTTTACCACTTTTTCCACCAATCTGGTGGCTCTGAATAAAGGATTGTTTAAACCAAATCAAGTATAAATGGAGGTTATTTTTTTATTAATAGCAATAAGTCTAATCCTCGCAGGATCCTTTTTGTTTCTCTTTTTTAAAGCAATGAAAAGCGGGCAGTTTGAGGATAATTACACGCCTTCCATACGAATGCTTTTTGACTATAAATCGAAGAAATCAACCAATAAAAATAAACCATCAAACCAATAGTCCTATGAATGACACTACGCTCGAGAGGTTTCATTATGACAATAAGATTGTCAAGTATTTTGGAGCTGCGACCATAATCTGGGGTGTGATAGGGATGCTAGTAGGTGTACTGGCGGCCACCCAATTATTTCTCCCTGAGGCTAACCTGGGCAATCCTTACACGACCTTTGGCCGGATCCGACCTCTGCATACCAATGCTGTGATTTTTGCCTTTGTGGGGAATGCAATTTTCGCTGGAGTCTATTACTCTATGCCTAGGCTGCTCAAGGCGCCAATGTGGAATAAATCCTTAAGCTGGTTTCACTTTTATGGCTGGCAGTTGATCATACTTGCAGCTGTGCTGACACTTCCATTGGGTTATACTACCTCTAAGGAATATGCGGAGCTAGAGTGGCCTATAGATATTGCTATTGCAGTAGTCTGGGTGGCTTTTGGGGTGAATATGATTGCGACAATCCTGAAGCGTAGGGAGCGTCACATGTATGTGGCTATCTGGTTTTACCTCGCCTCTTTCATCACCGTAGCTGTTTTACATATTGTGAACTCTTTGGAACTTCCTGTGACATTCCTGAAGAGCTACTCGGCTTATGCGGGAGTTCAGGATGCATTGGTACAGTGGTGGTATGGGCATAATGCAGTAGCTTTTTTCCTGACTACTCCTTTCCTGGGCCTGATGTATTATTTCCTACCAAAAGCTGCAAACCGTCCGGTTTACTCTTACAAACTTTCCATCATACATTTTTGGTCGCTGATTTTTCTATATATGTGGGCAGGTCCGCATCACCTACTTTATACCTCACTTCCTGAGTGGGCGCAGGTACTGGGGACG
Source organism: Algoriphagus sp. TR-M9 (assembly GCF_027594545.1). Classification (NCBI taxonomy): domain Bacteria; kingdom Pseudomonadati; phylum Bacteroidota; class Cytophagia; order Cytophagales; family Cyclobacteriaceae; genus Algoriphagus; species Algoriphagus halophytocola. Next base: position 820,826 of record NZ_CP115160.1, read on the forward strand.
GTGTTTTCTGTGATGCTTTTGGCTCCATCATGGGGTGGTATGGTGAATGGATTATTGACCCTCCGAGGAGCCTGGGACAAAGTCGCCAGTGATCCAGTTTTGAAGTTTATGGTGGTAGCCATTACTGCATATGGTATGGCAACTTTTGAAGGACCTATGCTATCATTCAAAAACGTAAGTGCCATCGCGCACTACACCGATTGGATAATCGCCCACGTTCATGTAGGAGGTTTGGGTTGGAATGGTTTCCTGACCTTCGGTATGTTGTATTGGATGTGGCCAAAGCTTTTCAAAACCACCATTTATTCTAAAAAACTAGCGAACGTCCATTTTTGGTTAGGGGTGCTCGGGATCATTTTCTATGCCTTGCCAATGTATGTAGCTGCTCTTACTCAGTTTTTCATGCTAAGAGAGTTTGATGAAATGGGCAAATTAGCTTATGGAAATTTCCTTCAGACAGTGGTTGAACTGGTGCCCATGTATATGTTGAGAGCATTTGGAGGACTTCTGTACCTGAGTGGTGCGATCTTGATGATCTACAACATGTTCAAAACTGCTCAGGTGGGGCAATTCCAAGAATCTGAGGAAGACCAGGCCCCTGCACTTGTCAAGAACTACAATCCTAAAGGTGAGTTTTGGCACAGAGCATGGGAGCGAAAGCCAGTTTTCTTCGCCATTATGGCCACCATCGCCATATTGATAGGAGGAATAGTAGAAATTATCCCTACAATTTTGGTGAAATCAAACGTGCCTACTATAAGCTCGGTGAAGCCTTATACAGCTCTAGAGCTGGAAGGAAGAGATATCTATATCCAAAATGGATGTGTAGGCTGCCATTCTCAAATGATCCGCCCATTCAGGTTTGAAACTGAGCGGTATGGAGAATATTCCAAAGCAGGTGAATTTGTCTATGACCGTCCTTTCCTATGGGGTTCTAAGAGGACCGGGCCAGACCTTCATCGACTGGGTGGTAAGTATCCAGACAGCTGGCATTACTTCCACATGGAGGACCCGAGAAGTATGTCACCTGGCTCTTTGATGCCTCCATACCCATGGCTGATAGAAAATGAACTTGACTATTCTGATTTGCCGGCTAAAATCAGAACCATGCAGAAACTCGGGGTTCCTTATCCGGAGGGTTATGATCAGCAAGCATCGGCAGACCTGGAAGCGCAGGCCGCAGGAATAGCCGAGGGCTTGAAGGATGCAGGGGTAGCAGTAAAACCTACCACTGAAATAGTGGCCTTGATCGCTTATCTACAGCGATTAGGGACAGATATCAAAGGTGCAACTGCAAACGATTAATTCTAGAAATCATGTACAAAGAGGTAATGAGATCCATAGAGCACGTTGAAATATTTCCGATTATTTCTCTGATCATATTTATCCTGTTTTTCACAGGAGTTGCGATTTGGGCGTTTAGAGTGCCAAAAGGTGTAATCGACCATATGAGTTCACTCCCACTGGATAAGGATGATTTAACTGATAAGGAGCCATGAAACCTGGCATTTTGAAGATTGATATCTACTCCAGAGGCTATTTGCTGAGTGAGATCCTTCCGGTACTTCGGGACTGGCCATCAGACCATTTCAAATCAAAAAAATAAACTCATGAAAAAATATATAAGCTTTTTAATCCTATTGCTGCTTTCGGCCAGTAAACCTGTACTGGCTCAAGATGCAGTGACCGCTCCATCCATGGATAGAAACCAATTGACCATACTGATTATTCTAGGAGTGATCCTGGCGGTAATCTTATTGTTACTGGTTCTGATCATTTATTTGATGGCCTTTATGTCATCAGTTTTTCGTAAAGAAGATCCAAGCTTGGCAGAGGAGCCCACCTGGTGGGAATCTTTCAAGGCTAAATTTGTCACAGGAAATGTAGAGGAAGAACTGGACAGTGATAAGCTAATGGCAGACCACTCCTATGATGGAATCCAGGAGCTAGACAATTTTATGCCTCCTTGGCTTCAGTATGTGTTTTCAGGTACTATCATAATTGCAATAGTTTATTTTAGTTACTATACGGTATTAGGCTTTGGAAAGACAGGAGTCGAAGAATACGAGGAGGAAATGAGAATTGCTGCGATAGAAGAGGAAGAACGAAATGCGAATGGGGCAGCCAATATAGATGAAACCACTGCCATATTTGATGATTCAGCCCCAGCGCTGAGCACTGGAAAAACAATCTTTGAAACTAATTGTGCGGCCTGCCATGCAGCAGATGGAGGTGGTGGAGTGGGGCCAAACCTAACGGATCAGTACTGGCTTCATGGAGGAGATGTAAAAGATTTGTTTGCGGTGATTAAATATGGGGTAATAGAAAAGGGAATGGTGCCATGGGAGGATCAGCTGAGTCCGAAGGAAATCCAGGATGTCTCCAGCTACATTCTTACGCTACAAGGTACTACTCCAGCAGCCCCTAAAGACCCTCAGGGAGAGCTGTATTCTCCAAGCTCGGATCCCCCAGCTTCAGGGGAAATTAGTGCAGACCCAGTAGTAGATTCTACAGCAGTAGGAGAATGATAGTAAGCCGGGAATGGGCTGTTCCCGGCGATTAATTGCTCAAAACTATGGCGAAGAAAAACCCACATTTAGACCCTGAGCATTTCAGAGATGCACTCGCTACCGTTCAGGACGATGGGAAGAGAAACTGGGTGTATCCTAAAAAAGTAAAGGGTTTTTTCTACAAAAACAGAACCTACTTGTCCTGGGTACTCCTGGCAATTTTATTTGCCGGGCCTTTTATTCAGGTTGACGGGAGACCCTATTTTTTGTTCAATATTTTTGAGCGGAAGTTTATCATATTTGGGGCTGTATTTTGGCCCCAAGATACCTATTTGCTTATTTTTCTTCTCCTGATTTTTTTCCTCTTTATCATTTTGTTCACAGTTGCATTTGGTAGAGTCTGGTGCGGATGGGCATGTCCTCAGACTTTGTTTATGGAAATGGTTTTTCGTAAAATAGAGTATGCGATTGAGGGGGATGCTAATCAGCAAAGAGCCTTAAATGCCAAACCATGGGATACGGAGAAAGTCATCAAGAAAGGCTCTAAAATTGCCATTTTTGCTTTTATATCTCTATTAATTGGCCATTTGGTGATGGCGTATTTAATCGGTATCAATCAAGTCATCACTATTGTGTCCTCTCCGCCATCAGCTCACATGAGCGGATTTTTAGGCTTGCTTGGTTTTTCTGGTATTTTTATGTTCGTGTTTACCTGGTTTAGAGAGCAAGCATGCTTAGTGGTTTGTCCTTACGGACGATTGCAGGGCGTGCTGCTGGATGATAATTCCATCAATGTCATGTACGATTATGTGCGTGGGGAGCCCAGGGGGCCGATCCGAAAAAATCCTGAAGAAAATAGCGATAAAGGGGACTGTGTAGATTGCTCCCTCTGTGTGCAAGTTTGCCCGACAGGAATAGACATTCGAAACGGGATACAAATGGAATGTGTGAATTGCACGGCTTGTATAGATGCCTGCGACGAGGTCATGGAAAAGGTAGATCGGCCTAAGGGGTTGATCCGATACGCTTCCCCCACTAGTATCAAGCAGGGCTTTGAAAAACTGGTTACTGGAAGAGTAAAGGTGTACATTGTGATCTTAACGCTTTTGGTCAGTGCCTTCGTTTCCTTGATCGTGACTCGGGAAGATATTGCGGCTACCATTACCAGATTTCCCGGGATGACCTATCAGGAGCGAGAAGATGGTACGGTGAGTAATTTGTACCAAATCACTTTAATCAATAAAACCTTTGAGCAACAGGAGGTAGAATTAAAGTCTGTCAATGAAGGATTAGAGGTGGAAATACTGGGAGCACAGACATTTGTTTTGGAGCCTCAGTCTAAGTTTGAAGGGAGGTTTTTCTTGGTAAAAAACAACCAAGAAGTACGCGTAAACCAAGAAAAAGTAGCTCTTAGTCTGATGCATTTGGGTGAAGAAATAGATCAGATAGAAACAAGTTTCACAGCACCGGTGAGTAATTAGATAACATAGAAATGAAGATGAATTGGGGAACAGGGATAGTATTGACCATCGTTGGTTTTGTGGCGCTGATCCTGGTCATGGTGGTGATTTCAGTGCGTATGGAGGGGATAGAATTGGTGACTGAAAACTACTATGAGGAAGAAATCAAATACCAGGATAGGATAGACCAGATAGACCAAGCCAGTGAGCTAGGAAGGGATGTAATTGCTTATAATTCCCAGCAGAAATTGATCGAATTGGATTTGCCAAATGGCTCTACAGGCTCTTTGCAGTTCTTCCGTCCTTCAGATTCTTCCTTGGATCAATCCATCCCGGTGAAGGTGGTGAAAGACGATGTAACGATAGTGCCAGTGGATCGGTTAAAACCTGGTTATTGGAAAATCAAACTAGAATGGTCTGAAAATGGAGTCAGGCACTATCAAGAGAAGAAAATCACTATTTAAATGCTCTGGACAGCTATCGCATTAGGGTTTTTGAGTTCATTCCATTGCTTGGGGATGTGTGGACCTATTGCGCTCGCTGTAGGAGGTCAGCAGAAGAATACTTACTTCTTGCACAAACTACTTTATAATTTCGGACGAAGCTTTACTTATGCCATATTAGGGTTGGTTTTCGGCGCATTTGGATTTACGCTTGCGCTGGCCGGGATTCAGCAAGGATTGTCTATTGCAATGGGGGTAGTGATTCTGCTTATGGCTTTCTCGGTCAAAAGCTCCGACCGATTCTTGACTATTCCCGCACTTCATCCCTTGGTTTCCTGGGTGAAGGCTAAGCTTTCATATTTTTTGAAGTCAAAATCTAAGTTTTCCTATTTTTCCACTGGCTTGGCAAATGGACTATTGCCTTGTGGGATGGTTTACATGGCTTTGGTAGCGGCCATGGGCTTACAGAGCCCGGTTTTAGGGGCTGCGTATATGTTTTTATTTGGCATAGGTACCATGCCTTTGTTACTGGTTTTGATGTTTTCCAAGGAGTTGATTTCTGTAAAGAACAGAATAAGATTTCGGAAAGTCATTCCGTATGTGGGAGCAGTGATAGGAATACTTTTTATAGTAAGAGGGTTGGGATTGGGGGTTTTCTTCAGTCCAGACTTACAAGCTTTCGATTACGGATCCACTCAGGTGAATATCACTATGTGCAGATAAGTGGTAATTTACCAGCTCAGTCCAAGAGGAAATTATTGAGAAAGCTACTTTTCAGGCCTAGCCAAATGAAAAACAGGATCAAGCCCCAAAACATGTAAATTCTGTAATAGTCTGCTGTTTCCTTGTATCGGTTTTCTATGACTTCGGTTTTCTCCAGCGTGTCAATCCGATCAAAAATGGATGCCAATGCCCCTCCATCTGAAGCTCTGTAGAATTCTCCGTTTCCGATTTTTGCAATTTCCCGAAGGGTAGTCTCATCTAAATAACTTTCTACCATCTGGGGCCTACCAAAGAAATCCGTTCCATAAGGTACTAGTCCATCTTTGCCCATGGCGATAGTGTAGATCTTGATGTCCAATGCAGAAGCTAGTTCAGCAGCGAAGAGGGGATCTACATTCCCGGCATTGTTTTCTCCGTCACTAAGTAAAATCATCACCTTAGAGGCTGATTCTGACTCTTTCATTCTATTGGTGCCGGCCGCCAAGGAAGATCCAATGGCAGTCCCCTTAGCCTCCATCATGCTAAAGGAAATTTCATTCACCAGGTCAGTGAGTAGCTTGTAATCATTGGTGAGTGGAGCCAATGAGTAGGCTTCGCCCGCAAACACCACCACGCCAATTCTATCTCCGACTCTTCCGTTGATAAACTCCACAGCGGTGGCTTTTGCGGCTTCTAGCCGGTTTGGGGTAAAGTCCTGCAAATCCATGGATTCTGAAATATCCAAAACCAGCATGATGTCTATCCCCTCGGTAAATTGCTCTACACGCTCATTGCTGCGCTGCGGTCTGGCCAAGGCGATCACCAGCATGATCAGAAAGAGGTAAAAGAACCCAGTAGGAACCAGCCTGAGGTATGTCCAAGGATTATTTTGTGCTACACGTTTGGGAAGTGAAAGCTCCAGAACGGGGTTTTTTAGAAACTTGACAAACTTCCTGAAGAGCATAAAAACCGGAATAATCCAGATCAAATGGAGCAGAAGTGGATTTTCCCATTCAAAGCTCTTGAAGGCCTCAGGCGTAAACCAGGACCAGCTAAAGAATTCAGACAGCTGCTCTCTCATGCTTGATTTTGGTTTGTTTTTCCTGGTATTTTTCTCGTGCTACTTCCAATAGGTAATTTGTGGCTTCTTCTGTTTGGTCGGATGAGCCTGCATAGATGATCAGATCCACTGAGCGCAGTGCCTTGAGTATTTCTGGGTTTTCCATTTTTTTTCCGATTTCGCTGGAAGTCCATTCCTTCACTGGCATGGAAGTGATGCTTTCCAGGTATCCTTTCCAAAGCCCGATTACTTCGTCGGCCTGCTCAATGCTAGGCTCCGCCGTCAATTGTGCGGTTTGAGTCTTCCATTTTCGCTCAAAATCCTTCCATCTCCGCTGCTCTTTCTTGCCTTTTAAGAATTCCTTGACTCGGTCTGCAAAAAAGAAATACAGCACGCCCAATATCAAGAGTATAATTCCCAGAATCACAGCGATTATGATCCAGTTTAAGGATTTTTCTAAAGGCTGATATACGTTGTTTTCTTGGAAAACTGGTTTTTCGGGTATGCTATCCAGGGTCAGCCTGAGCTTCAGCTCGGCTTCCAGAGGAAAATAAACCGAGCTGTCATACCTGGACAATTCGTACACCGGCAAGGCAAGGAAGGTGCTTGGATCCAATTCGAAATTTGAAAGGTAATACACAGCACTGTCCAGCGTGACACTATCCTCTGTGCTGGACATGAAAGTCTGCTTTTCCAGCAAAACCAAGGGCGAGTAATCATAGGTAGAATCTGGGAAAATTACCTGTTTGTGCTCTGGATAAGTCGCTTTCAGGACATAGCCTACGCGCTCCCCCAGTTTAGCGGAGTCTTGGAGGAAGTAACCCTCCACTTTGACCTCTTGCGCCTGTACCCACAAGGGCAGCAGTAACCATAAAAGTATGTGCAGTCTTTTACCCACGTTTCATGCTTTTATTTCGGTATTTGAATAATTCTATGAGGGGACCTACTATATCCTGCGTGGTGTCAATCGACAGGTAATTGATCTGGTTTTTTTTACAGAGCTCTTTTAGATTTTCCCGTTCGGAGGTGAAAGTATCCGAGATTTTCTTGGAAAAGCTGCCAAAGGCAGTGTTTACCCAAGTGGTTCTTCCTTTTTCTTTGTCAAAAACCGGGATAATTCCCAAGGAAGGCAAGGCTGATTCCCGTGGATCGGTAAGCTGAATCGCTACCACATCGTGTCGTTCTGCCAGTGCTCTAAACGGGCGCTCGTAACCTTCATCTATAAAATCTGAGATGATTACGATTACAGCTCTTTTTTTGATCAGATTCAGCGCAAAAGTAAACATGCCATTCAGATCTGTCTTCAGGGATTTATTCTCATGCTGGAATATTCCTCGGATCATTTTGACGCCTTGCTTACTGCCTTTTCCCGGTAGCACTAGTTTCTCTTTTTCGTCAGAGTAGCTGATTAGCCCCACCTGGCTTCCATTGAAAACAGCTGCAAGTGTCAGTACACCTGAAATCACCTTTCCCTGATCGATTTTCTTATTGCCGGGCTGCCCTATGTCCTGAGACCCGCTGATGTCCAGCAGGAAATAGACGGACTGTTCCTTGTCTTCTTTGAACGTTTTGACGAAAGTTCCGTGTCCTTTAGCGGAAACCTTCCATTCGATGGTTCTGATATCATCACCGTACTGGTAAGGACGGAGATCATCAAATTCCAATCCAGATCCCTTGAAAAGCGACTGATAGTCACCCTGAAGGTGATTGTTGGCCACCTTTCGGATCATGATTTCGTATTTTCTGAGCTTGCTGAATAATTCCTTCATGCATGGTGATTTGAACGGCCTAAGTTATGGTACTAAGCTGAATTATAAAATTTCAGTTACATGAAGGGTGAAGAGTTTTTCCGTTAAAAAAACCTAATTTTGACAAGTGAAAAGATTATTGATTCCATTCGTTTGCTGTCTTCTACTTGGATCTTGCGAGTCTTCCAAGCGACCAGAGGGATTATTGTCAGAGGATAAAATGGTCAACGTGCTCATCGATATCCATCTTACTGAGGGAATTGTGAGTTCTTTGCCGGTCGCCTACGATTCTTCCAAAGTACTCTATTCCTTATTGGAGAAGGATATTTTGAAAAAACACCAGGTCGAGGATTCGGTTTTTACCCAGAGCATGTTGTATTACCTCCAAGATCCATCCAATATGGAAGATATTTATGCCAGAGTGGTAGATTCCCTGGTAGTACGTGAATCATCTGAAGGTAAACTTGACCTATTCTAATGCTATACCCGTCTAATTTAGAGCAGAAAATAAATTTCATAAAAATCAAAGAGCTGCTGAAAGCAGAATGTACCTCTCCACTAGGGATGAGCTATGTGGATAAGGTGAGTTTTTCTTCGGATCTGAACTTAGTAGGTAAACTACTGGACCAGACTGCGGAATTTCAGCAAATCTTGATCTCTGGGGAGATTTTCCCCTCCTCCAATTTCACCAATCTGAATCCCTTCTTAGACAAAGCCAAGCTTGAAAACAGCTTTTTGGATACAGAGGATTTTTATGAGATCAAACTTGCGCTTGATACACTGAAATCATGTGTTGCCTTTTTTCAGAACCATGAAGAGGAATACCCTACCTTGAGCCAGTTGCTGGGTTTGCTTTTGGATCTGGACCTGAGGCTGCTACGGGAGATTGAGTTGGTCATTGACGAAAAGGGAAAAATGCGCAGCAATGCCAGTAGGGAGTTGCAATTGATCCGCTCCCAGATACTCTATGAAGAGAGTCGCTTGCGCAAAGTAATGGACCGTATTTTCAAAGAGGCAAGAGCTAAAGGACTGACCACCGAAGACGCTTCCATTACCATCAGGTCGGGAAGGCTGGTCATCCCAATAGCAGCTGAAAATAAACGGAAATTGCGTGGATTTATCCATGATGAATCTGCCACTGGGCAGACCGTTTACATGGAGCCAGAAGAGGCACTCGATATCAATAATGAGATTCGGGACCTGGAATACATGGAAAGACGTGAGATGATCAAAATTCTCACCCAACTGACCGATAAGCTCCGGCCTGCCATTCCGGCACTTCGCAAGGCTACAAACTTTTTGGGCTTAATGGATTTTATTCGGGCTAAAGCAAAATTTGCGCAGAAGACAGAGAGTTGTAAACCTGAGATTACTAAAGAAAGGCAGGTGATCTGGACCAAAGCCAGGCATCCACTTTTAGAGATGGCCTTGGAAGCGCAGGGAAAAAAGATCGTACCACTGGATATAAAACTCAGTGGGCACGAGCGATTATTGGTTATTTCCGGACCCAATGCCGGTGGGAAATCAGTAGCGCTGAAAACCGTGGCTTTACTGCAGTACATGCTACAGTGCGGCTTGCTGATTCCTGTACATCCAGATTCTAAAAACACCCTTTTCGATAATTTATTCATCGATATTGGAGATGAGCAGAATTTAGAAAATGACCTCAGTACGTACTCTTCGCACCTGATGAGTATGAAGCATTTTGCGCTTTTTGCCAATAGAAAAACAATTGTCTTCATAGATGAATTTGGTACCGGTACAGAGCCTCAGTTTGGAGGAGCCATTGCGGAGTCTATTTTGCTGGCATTGAATAAACTGGGAGCCTATGGCGTCATCACCACGCACTATGGCAACCTGAAACAGGTGGCCAATAAGAACCAAGGCATGGTAAATGGGGCCATGCGCTATGACGTGGAGAAACTGGAGCCTATGTACAAACTGGAGATCGGAAAGCCTGGATCCTCCTTTGCTCTGGAGATTGCTTCAAAAATCGGTGTACCAAAACACATACTGGATTATGCGAAAAGCCAAATCGGTGATGAGCGCGTAAGATATGACCGGCTTTTGACCCAGGTGGAAAACGAGAAAAACCAATATTCGGAGCTTTTGGTAGAAGTAAAGCAAAAAGAACGCCTGCTCAAAACCCGACTGCAAGAATATAACGAGCTGAAAGAGACGCTGGAGCAAACCAAAAAAAGGTATATCCAGGAAGCGAAGCAAGAGGCTAAGCAACTTCTGGATCAGGCCAATAAAAAGATAGAAGCCACCATCCGGGAAATCAAAGAAGGAAAGGCTGAAAAGGAAGCTACCAAGCAGGTCAGGAAGGATTTGGAGGATTTCAAAAAGACCGTAAAACCTGAGAAAGTCGCTGTGAAAGATCCTGAAGTTAAGGTGTTAGGAGGGAAAATAGCGATTGGAGACTGGGTACGCCTAAAGGATAACGGTGCGATTGCAGAGGTTTTGGATTTGAGGAAAAACGAGGCCGAAATTTCTATAGGTGAACTGAAGTCCAAAGTGAAACTGGCCAGGCTAGAAAAAATCTCTCAGGGTGAAGTCAAGAAAGAAAAGAAGGCAGCTGCATCCCGTTCAGGCTATAGCACCAATGAGAAGATGATGGATTTTTCACCTAATCTGGACTTGCGTGGCAAAAGAGGCGAGGAGATTTTGCCGATCATCCAATCGTTTGTTGATGAAGGCTATATGCTAGGCTTGAAAGACCTGAGGATCGTTCACGGCAAAGGAAATGGTATTCTTCGAGATTTGACACGAAACTTTTTACGTGAAATGGGTCAGGTCCGGCATATGGAAGATGAGCATGCAGATCGAGGTGGGGCGGGGGTGACTTTGGTTACTCTCAAGTAATAGCTCAACCTTGCAACTGCTGGCGCAAAGCTTTATGAATTGGAGCTAAATTTACCCCTGGCGTGTGGCTAGCTTGCCAAACCTTTTGTCCTAAGCATCTACTTGCTAAAAAGCTCAAAAATATAGCTTCCGGCTAGTACCTCAATGCCGTCGATTCTGGCGCTCGGCGCAGGTACTGTGAATGTCAAAGTGAGTTTGTCGTCTGTTCGGGTAAAGGAAATCTCCCTACCTGCCGCTGGTGCAGAACCAGAGAGAATGAATTTATCGAAGTTCGTGCCGGCAAAGATCCAGGTACCTGTATCATCCAGGAGTTCATTGTTGTTTTTGGAGCTATACGTTTTGGCACTGGCGGATGTCAGGGTCAGTTCAAAACCTTCGTAAAGGGCTGTGACTTCGGTGCCGTCTTTGGTGATTTTTCCACCTCCTTCTAGCTCCCAGGTCAGTGATCCCTCTCCGGTCAATGCCGCAGTAGCTTTTTCCTCAGCTGTAGGTTCCGGAGGTGTAGGTTGCGGTTCGTCTCCTCCACAGGCCTGCAGGAATAGGAGCGAAAAGGCGAAAAGCATAATTCTTAAAAATGCTGATTTCATAAAGCTTTGCATGATTTACGGTAAAATTAAAGATAAGCAAAAAGATCAAATCGAACTTTACTTATAATCTTCCAGCGCGATTATTTGTTCGCAAAACTCATACTCCCTTGGCTCATTGGAGCAGATCACCATCACCCGATCTCTTGCGTACTGACTGATCATCTCTTGATACCAGGCTATGCCCTTTTTGTCAAGATTGGAGGTAGGTTCATCCAGAAAAATCAAGGGGACATCAGAGAAAAGTGCCAGCCCCAGCTTGACCCTTTGTTTCATGCCTGAGGAAAACTGCCCCACTAGCTTTTGACTGTGCTCCTCCAGGTATAGCACCTTGATTATTTCTGCTGTATTGATATTGTCAAGTGGTTTCTTAAACCTGAAGTGGAAGTCCAGGAGTTCCTGCAGGGAAAATTCCTCGGGTACTTCCATGTATGGTGCAGCTATGCTTAAATAGGAAAACCAGTCGGTTTCAGAAATCGACTGGTTTTCTATGCTATAGCTTATTTTCCCTGAAGAAATGGGAATAGCACCACTCAGGCATTTCAATAGAGTGGACTTTCCCGAACCATTGCTGCCGGTGACAGCAAGGGAATGACCAGAACTTAGTTCCAGACTTAGATTTTTAAAAATCCATTCATATTGGAAGCGTTTGGAAGCCTCTTCTAGTTGGATTTTCAGCATTACTAATTAAAATATCCTTTCATTACACCACGCTCAGAGGACCGGATAAAGTTTAGGATCTCGTCTCGTTCTTTAGTGGCAGGTAAATTCACTTCAATTTCCTCTAAGGCCTTACTGTTATTAAGGCTATTCAGGAATAGGTACCGGTAAACTTCCTGAATGTGCGAAATAGAATCGCTGGAAAAGCCTCTTCTGCGCAGCCCCAGTGAATTGACACCCGCATAGGATAGGGGTTCTCTGGCAGCTTTAGTAAATGGGGGAACGTCTTTTCTTACCAATGAACCTCCCGAAACCATTGAGTGCATGCCGATTTTCACAAATTGATGTACTGCACTGGATCCTCCTACAATGGCCCAGTCATCTATAGAAACGTGACCTGCAATCTGCACAGAATTGGCGATTATCACATGACTTCCGATCACACAATCATGGGCTACATGCACATACGCCATCAGTAAGCAGTCACTACCGATCACAGTAGTTTGCTTTTCTACCGTACCACGGCTAATGGTCACGCATTCTCTGATGGTGGTATTATCTCCAATCATCACTGTAGATTCCTCTCCTTGAAACTTCAAGTCCTGTGGGATGCCAGCTATGACTGCACCCGGGAAGATCTTACAGTTTTTACCGATGCGTGCACCTGAAAAAATAGTCACATTAGGACCTATCCAAGTATTGTCACCGATTACCACATTCTCTTCGATCATGGTAAATGGATCGATATGGACGTTTTTACCGATGCTTGCTTTTGGGTCGATATGGGCTAAAGGGCTGATCATGATTCTTTTCGGGTTATACTCGCAGTCATTACGGCTTCACATACTAGCGTGCTGCCTACATAGGCTTCGCCTCTCATTTTGGCGATTCCTCTTCGGATCGGAGCTAGTAGTTCGCATTTAAAAATCAAGGTGTCTCCGGGAAGAACCATTTTTCTGAATTTACAATTTTCTATTCCTAGGAAGTAGGTCCAATAATTTTCAGGATCATCTACGGTACTTAGTACTAGAATGCCTCCGGTCTGAGCCATAGCTTCTACCTGAAGTACACCAGGCATCACCGGATTGGCCGGGAAATGTCCCATGAAAAAAGGCTCGTTGATGGTGACATTTTTCACTCCAGCTACTACAGTGTCGTCAAGGTAAATGATTTTATCCAAAAGTTGGAAAGGATATCGATGTGGCAGAATACTGCTGATTTGGTTGATATCCATCACTGGCGGCAGCTTCGGGTCATAGTACGGAATATGCGAGGTGGCTGATTTCTCCATAGCTCTTTTTAGCTTTTTGGCGAAAGCCACATTAGCCGCATGTCCTGGACGGGCAGCCAGTATCTGAGCTTTCAGCGGTCTGCCGACCAAAGCCAAATCTCCTACTACGTCGAGTAATTTATGTCTTGCTGGTTCATTGCGGTAGCGAAGGTCTACATTGTTCAGAATGCCTTCCTTTTTTACTTCCACTTTTGGCTTGTTGAACATTTTTGCCAGGTGAACCAATTCCTTCTCTTCCACTATTCTGTCCACCACTACGATGGCATTGTTCAGGTCTCCGCCTTTGATCAAGTTGGAGTTATAGAGCATTTCCAGCTCATGAAGAAAGCAAAAAGTGCGACAGGAAGCTATTTCGGATTTGAACTGACCTATGTCTGTAATGGAAGCATGTTGGCTTCCTAAAACAGGGGAGTTGTAATCCACCATCACGGTGACCCGGTAGTTATCGGTAGGCAAAGCTACCATTTCCACTTCTCGGGTTGGGTCTTTGTACTGTATGCTTTCCTGCACTTCGAAGAATCGCCTTAGGGCATTCTGCTCTTCCAGTCCTGCATCTTCTAAAACTTCTATGAATTTGATCGAAGATCCATCCATAATCGGAGGCTCAGGACCATCAAGTTGAATCAGGACATTGTCTATCTCCAGACCTACCAATGCCGCCAAAACGTGCTCTACGGTATATACTCGGGCACCATTTTGTTCCAAAGTAGTACCCCGGGATACGTCCACTACCAAGTCGCAATCTGCGTCTACCGTAGGTCTCCCTTCTAGGTCTATTCGTTGGAATTTATATCCGTGATTTGGGGGAGCAGGTAGGAAGGTCATATTGGAAATGACACCTGTGTGCAATCCTACTCCGGATAGTTCCACCTGCTTTTTTATGGTGTGTTGTTTTACTTTCATCTGATTTTTGAAGCGTTCAGCATGCTAAAGGCTGCAAATTTACTTCTTTTTTTCTAGTTCTTTGATGCGGTTCTCTACCGAACTTAGGTTTTTGAATATGGAATAAGATTTTAGGAAATTTTTCATGTCCATTGCAATGTACCCAAATAGCGTTGATCCTTTTTCTTTTACAGATTTAATGATTCCTGATTTGGCTCCTATGGTGGTATTATCGGCGATTTTAAGATGGCCTGCGATTCCCACCTGTCCTGCGATAATGCAGTTTTTTCCGATTTCTGTGGATCCTGAGATTCCGGTCTGTGATGCGATTACGGTATTTTCTCCTATGCTCACATTGTGGGCGATCTGAACTAGGTTATCTATTTTGGCCCCTTTCTTAATGATCGTCGAGCCCATGGTAGCACAGTCTATGGTAGTATTGGTGCCTATGCTTACCTGATCTTCGATTATCACATTCCCGATTTGTGGGATAGTTTTATAAGTGCCATCTGCCTGCGGTGCAAAACCAAAGCCGTCGCCTCCTATGACTGCTCCGGGATGGATTTCACAGTTGGCTCCAATGACCGTATCTGCGCAGATTTTCGCTCCGGGATGGATTATGGTGTTTTTGCCTATTTTGACCCGGTCTCCTATATGGACCTGCTGATGGATTTTTACACCGTCTGCTATTTGGGCATTTTTGCCAATGTAGGAAAATGCTCCCCGGAAGGTTCCAGATCCTAGCTGGGCACTGGGGTCTGCGAAAGCCGGTTCCTGTACACCTTCCATGCCGGTTTTCATCATCAGGGAGTACGCTTCCAGTAATTGGGTGAAGCCAGAATAGGCGTCTTTTACCCGGATGAGATTGGTTTTAAGTATTTTGCTGGTGGCAAAAGTTTCCGATACAATCACCGCTGTGGCCTCAGTATCATAGATAAAGGAGGTGTATTTTTCATTGGCCAAAAAACTAATGCCACCCGGTTTACCTTCCTGGATCTTGTCCAGTCTGGAAACTTTGGCATTTTCGTCGCCTTCTACTTTTCCCTGAAGGATTTGTGCGACTTGTCCGAGGGTAAACTCCATAGTTAACTAAAAGCGGATTAATAATTTAAATTTAGACTTTTGGCTTTACATACGTAGTATTTCTCTACGATTTTGCTCATTACTTTAATGTTTGGCAGATCTGCAGCCTTTGCCACATCAATTACCTGACCCTTCTTCGTGAGGATATTTATGCTGTCCTTTGCTAAATACCCATAGTTGCTTACGGCACCGTAAGAAAAGAAATAGTCTATATCTCCTGCCGGAATTTCCAGCTTGGCTATTGTTTTTTCTTTGAGATCCTGGATTTGTTCAGCAGAGAAAGCTTCATTTACCAGTGAAATTTTAAAGAGATTTCTGCTCAAAAACATCTGAGAAATATTACGCAGTACATAGTCCGGGTGGTTTTTCCAGAGCTTCACTGCTCCCCATATATCCAGATCGTCCAATTCTAAAAACAAACGCAGTAAATTAGAATCAGTTCGGAAATCCTGCATGCCGGGACTATTGTCCAGAAAATAATCAAACTCGTCCGTTAGGGTAAATTGGGTGCCAGCTTGGCGTAAGTGCCGAGCCCGCTGGATTAACTTAATGAGCATTTTTTCAGCACTCACGGTCGTTTTGTGAAGGTAAACCTGCCAGTACATCAGCCTTCTGGCGCTCAGGAAATTTTCTATAGAATAAATTCCTTTTTCCTCTATCACCACTTGGTCATTTTTGACATCCATCATCTTGATGATCCGGTCGGCGCCTATGGTCCCTTCCGAAACCCCCGTGAAAAAGCAGTCCCGCTGTAGGTAGTCTAATCGGTCAATGTCTAACTGGCTGGATACAAGTTGATGAAAAAATCTCCGCTCGTACTGATTCTTAAATATTCTTAAAGTAAGGTCAAGTTTGCCACCAAATTCCTCGTTGAGGAGTTGAATGATGAGGAGCGAAAGTTCTTCATGAGGAATACCTTGTAGCAAACTGTACTCCAGCGCATGGGAAAAAGGCCCATGCCCTACGTCATGCAAAAGAATAGCAATCAGCGCAGCTTCATATTCTTGATCTGTGATTTCGGTGCCTTTATTTCGTAGATTGTCCAGCGTTATGCTCATCAGGTGCATAGCTCCGATGGCATGATGAAAACGGGTATGAAGTGCTCCAGGATAGACAAAATCTGTCAATCCCAGTTGCTTGATTCTCCGCAATCTCTGAAAATAGGGATGGTCAATAATGGAAAAAATCAACTCGCTAGGGATCGTGATAAATCCATAAACCGGGTCGTTTAGTATCTTTTGGCTTTTCAAGGAGGCCTCTTTTGTTTGACTCAAAAGTAATTATAATTTTAAAAGAAAAGGAAACTGAGATGTCTCAAAAACATAATATACTCTGGGCCGATGATGAAATCGACCTTTTAAAGCCACATATACTATTTCTCGAGCAAAAGGGATATGCTATCACCACCGTAAATTCCGGTGTGGATGCCGTGGAAGAAGTGGAAAACCAAAATTTTGATGTGATTTTTTTGGATGAAATGATGCCTGGCATGACCGGTCTGGAAACCCTGCAGCAGATCAAACAAATCAAACCCCAGATTCCGGTGGTGATGATCACCAAAAGTGAGGAAGAACATATCATGGATGATGCGATCGGGGGCAAAATCGCCGATTACCTGATCAAACCTATTAATCCTAGCCAGATTTTGCTCTCCGTGAAGAAGTTGCTCCAAAATAAGCAACTCATCGATGAACGCACCACCCAGAGCTATCAGCAGGATTTCATGAATATTTCCATGGCTTTTGGAGATGCAGAAGATCATCAGGATTGGGCAGATATCTATCGTAAGCTGACTTATTGGGAAATGCAGATTGATGATACTGAAAATAAAAATATGTTGCCGGTATTGGAATCTCAGAAGATAGAGGCCAACGCCAATTTTGCCAGGTTTATTAAAGACAATTACCTGGACTGGATGCAGGAGAAAAACACCGAGAAACCTCTGCTCTCCAATCAAGTGATGAAGAAGAAGGTGTTTCCTCAGCTCAAGGAAGGTAAGCCACTTTTTTTTATAGTTATTGATAACTTAAGGCTGGATCAATGGGAAGATATTGAGCCGATTTTGACGCCATATTTTAATATAAAAGATAAGGCGAGCTATTACAGCATTTTGCCTACTACTACGGCATTTGCCAGAAATGCACTTTTCAGCGGAATGATGCCTATGGATATGGCGAGGTTTTACCCGAAACTATGGGAGGATGAGGATTCTGATGAGGGCAAAAATAATTTTGAAGACGAATGGTTGAAAATCAATCTGGATAAAAACCGGCTGAATATCCGCTCATCTTATCATAAAATTATCCAGACTCAGCAAGGAAAAAATGCAGTGGAGCAATTCAATAATATGCTTCAAAATGACTTGAATGTGCTGGTTTATAATTTTGTAGATATGGTGTCCCATGCCCGTACCGATATGAAAATGATCCGTGAGCTAGCGCCAGATGAATCAGCGTATAGGTCATTGACTACGAGTTGGTTTGAGCATTCTTCCCTGTTTGAGCTGCTGAAGAAAATCCATGATGCCGGAGCAGAAGTGATTATTACTACGGATCACGGAACCAAGCGGGTGAATAAGCCCTACCGCATCATCGGAGACAAAAATGTAACGACTAATCTGAGGTATAAACAAGGGAAAAACCTGAATTTCGAAGCAGGAAAAGTGTTTGAAATCAAACGCCCTGAAGATGCCAAACTTCCTAGATTGAATGTTTCTTCTACTTACGTATTTGCCGTTGAAGATTATTTCTTTGCATACCCCAATAATTACAATTATTATGTGAACTTCTACAAGGACACCTTCCAGCATGGAGGTGTTTCTCTAGAGGAAATGATCATACCGATCGTTCATTTGTCACCAAAATAATTGAACATTGACCCAGTTCACGTACGAGCTAGATGAAATTGATACAGCCGCTGCAAAGCTAATCGAGGAGGCTGGAGATGAAAAAGTGTGGGTGTTTCAGGGAGACATGGGAGCAGGTAAAACTACCCTGATCAAGGCCTTGGCCCAAGCTTTTTCTATAGCAGATCAGGTAAGCAGTCCCACCTTTGGAATAGTCAATCATTACGAAAATCTAACCGAGCAGGAATTCTACCATTTTGATTTTTACAGACTGGAAGATCCCTCAGAGGCATTGGATATCGGAATAGAAGAGTATTTTTATAGTGGAAACTATTGTTGGCTGGAATGGGCTGAGAAAATCTTTCAGTTTCTGCCTGACGAATTTTTCCTGATCAAAATCATCAATGAATCTCCATCTAAGCGTACGCTGAACCTTCAACACATCAAAGATGCCAGCTGAAATAGATCAACTTTCCGCCGTGGGGCTTATTCCCAAGGAGTCACCTGCCAAAGTGCGCAATAGTGACCGTAATATTACGGTTGGGCTGCCCAAAGAAACCTCTCCACAAGAAAAACGAATAGTAATCACACCTGAGTCGGTAGGCTTGCTGACCAATAACGGGATCAATGTGGTAATGGAGTCAGGAGGTGGATTGCAAGCCAAGTTTAGTGATCAGGATTTTTCTGACGCGGGTGCCAAAGTCACCCGATCCCGAAAGGAAGTGTATGAGTCCGAAATCGTGCTCAAAATCGATCCACCGGCATTGGAAGAAATAGATTATATGAATTCAGGGGCTTGCCTGATTACGGCGCTGCAGCAGGGCAAGCAAAGCAAAGAGTTCATCCAAAAGCTCAATGAAAAAAAAGTTACTGCTGTAGCTTTTGAGTACCTGGAAGATAAAGTAGGAGGAATGCCGGTAGTCCGCGCTATGTCTGAGATCGCCGGAAGCACCGTCATGCTCATCGCATCAGAATACCTGTCCAGCGTCAACGACGGCAAGGGGCTGATCATGGGAGGAGTGACAGGAGTTCCACCCACTCAAGTCGTTATTATAGGTGCTGGAACAGTGGCGGAGTACGCAGCCAGAACCGCATTGGGCTTGGGGGCAAATATCAAGGTTTTTGATAATCATATTTATAAACTTCGTAGGCTGAAGCAGTTGCTCGGGCAGCAGATTTACACTTCTACCATAGATAATTTTAGTCTAAACCAGGCGCTCTCCGAGGCAGATGTGGTTATTGGTGCTTTACGGGCCGAAAAAGGGCGGAACAAAATCGTAGTAAGTGAAGAGATGGTTGCAAATATGATGCATGGGAGCATCATCATCGATGTGGCCATAGATCAGGGAGGATGTATAGAAACCTCCAGAATGACTTCCCATGATGAGCCCGTATATCAGGTGCATGATATTACCCATTATTGTGTGCCCAATATCGCTTCCAGAGTGGCCAGAACAGCCTCTTACTCACTCAGCAATATTTTCACCCCGATTATTTTGCAAATGGCAGACCTAGGAGGAGCTGAAGAAATGATATTCAACTACAAATGGTTTCTCAGAGGGGTCTATACTTACAGAGGAAGCCTGACCAATGCCTATCTAGGCAGGAAATTTGGAATCAGTCACAAGGAATTGCAACTCCTATTGGCTGCGAGGTATTAAGATTTAGGAAAGTAAGTTTTGACGGAGTAAAAACTCCAACTGATCATTGGCTTTGATCAAGGCTTTGGTCAATTTCTCGTTTTCCATTCGGAGCGTATAGATTTCAAATGCATTTTTGATTACCGTACGTAAGTAGTCCTCTTCCCAGGGTTTAGTGAGGTAATGATAAACCTGTCCCTTGTTGATCGCATCGATCACAGCTTGGATATCGGTATAGCCTGTCAGCAGAATCCGGATGGGATTCGGATGGATAGGGATAATGGATTCAAGAAACTCAACACCAGTTTCTTCAGGCATGCGCTGATCTGTGATGATGATCTCAATCTCTTCATTCTCTAGTACTTTCCTGCCTTCTTCAGCATTGATGGCTAGAAAAATCTTGTAGTCTCTACGAAAAGTAGCCTTGAATGCCTGAAGATTGTTCTCTTCATCATCTACATATAGAATTTTTATTTTTTCTTGACTTTGCGCTTCCATTCTACAAATTTGATCAAAAACAATAATTACCGAAGTGAATCCTTCTACTTTTTTAAGAAAATTAGAAAAGAATTTACTCGAAAGCTAATATATTCCTTAACTCCAAAGTACTATTTTGACTTTTCAATATGAAAATAAAAACTAAATAATTGGACTTCATACTGAAAAAATTAACTTTACTCTGCCTTATCACCCCCGATAAATTAACATGGTAATTACGAAAAAGTATGATCCGATAAATCAGTATTATCCAGTAATTTTTAGCATGGAAGAAAGCAGTGATATTTCAGCTGCCAATGAACTATTGGCGAGTGGAAATATCCGCATGATGGATGAGCTGGATAATCAAGTACTTGAGCTAATCAAGGCTCAAAGTCCTTCACAGGATTTCAAAAGTGATGAACTGCGTGAAAAGCTCAGCGACTTTTGGGATACAAATGACAGAGAAACCTACGGCAACTGGGTTTACTACCCTTGGAAATTCTGTATGGTCAGACTGTTGCCCGAGGAGGATTTTATCACGGTAAGAACGCAGCGAAATAAATACAAAATCACCCAAGCTGAGCAAGATGCATTGCGCAAAAAGAAGATTGGGATAATTGGACTTTCCGTAGGTCAAAGTATTGCTTTTTCTATAGCACTAGAAAGATCCTGCGGAGAACTTCGATTGGCTGATTTTGATCACTTGGAGCTGGGGAATATGAACCGAATCAAAGCCGGGGTTACTGACTTGGGTGTAGAAAAAGTGGTGATCGCAGCACGTGAAATTTCAGAAATCGACCCTTATCTGAAACTGAAAGTGTATAGAGAGGGAATCTCCGAAGAAAATATTGCTGAATTTCTCGCAGGAGAGCATCCTTTGGACCTGCTGATCGATGAGTGCGACAGTTTGAATATCAAAATTCTCGCGAGAGAAAAAGCCAGGTCTTTTGGTATTCCTGTGCTCATGGAAACCTCCGACCGGGGAATGCTAGATGTGGAGCGATTTGATTTGCAACCTCATCGTCCAGTATTTCATGGTTTGGTGGGAGACCTGAGTTATGCTTCACTTTCTAATCTCCCAGAGAAGCAGAAAGTGCCTATGGCGCTTAAAATTACCGGTATCAAAACCGTTTCCACTAGGATGAAAGTTTCCCTGCTGGAGGTAAAGCAGACCATTGCCTCCTGGCCTCAATTGGCCTCGGCAGTTTACCTGGGCGGAGCGACAGTGGCTCATGCCAGCAGGAAATTATTGCTTGGTGAAGAAGTCGCTTCGGGTAGGTATTTCGTGGATTTGGACGAACTGCTGCAGCCTCAGCGGGATCCGGTGCTTGGAAACCTTCAAGCGGAGGACAAAACCGAAGCGGATTTTGCCAAATTCCTACCAAAGACTGGAGAAGTTTCAGACTACAAACTGAGTCAGGCTGAGTTGGTAGAGCTACTTTCCAAAGTAAATACGGCTCCGTCGGGAGGGAATTGTCAGCCTTGGAAGTGGATTTTTGACCAGAAGGGAGTGCTGCATTTAATGCATGACAAGTCACGGAGTATTTCCTTACTTGATTTTAAAGGAACAGGCTCGTTGATAGCTTTCGGGGCAGCCCTGGAGATACTACGTATAGTCAGTGCAGAAATGGGGTTAGAGGTTTCTGTGATCAAAAGAATTAAAGAATTTGATGAAACTTTGATCGCGTCCGTACTTTTCCATTCCAGAAAAAGCCAGGCGATTTCGGTTTCAAATGCTGATTTGGCTGAAGGGATAGGTTTACGCTGCACCAATCGAAAAAATGCAGAGCGCGTAATTTTAGGTGATGAGGTATTTGCACAGTTAAAAGCCTATGCTGTGCAAGATGGCTTAACGCTAGAAATATGCCAATCAGCAGAAGAGCTTCGCGAGCTGGCTACTGTACTGGGAGGAATGGACCGACTTCGTATATTGCATGATCAGGGGTATAAGGATTTCATCAATGAAATTCGCTGGACCGAAGAGGAAGCAATTGAAACCAAGGATGGAATCGACCTGGAGACTCTCGAAATGGGGAATGCAGAGCGTGCAGCATTGAATCTGGTTCGGGATCCGGGCACGGTGGAGTTTTTCAGAAAGAATGACCTAGGGTATGGCCTCAGTAAAATTTCCGACCAGACGACCTTGACTTCCTCCGCTGTAATGATGCTACAAGGGGACTTCAGTCCTGAAGGGTACCTCAGGGCAGGTAGCTCACTACAAAAGATATGGACGCGTGCAAACCTGCAAGGATATAGTATTCAGCCTGTTTCGGCATCATTGTTTATTTTTCACAGAGTAGAAAATGAAGAAGATTCTGGATTTACCTCAGCGGAAAAATCGCTTGTTTTGCACTATAAAAAGAAATTGAATAAGGTGTTTACTATTAATGCTAAGCGTAAAGAGCTGTTTATGGTCCGAATAAATAAAGCGGAAGAGACTTCCAAAAGATCATTTAGAAAAGATGTTTCAGATAGTTTAATTATTCTTTGAGGCAATGTTTAAGCTTATTGCATTTCGAGCTATAAATGATCCTGTACGCTGTCAGATGTTCATAGATGGACATAGGCAAGTATTAGAAAGTATAGGGGTCAAAAAAGTAACTTCAGCCGATAATAAGTGGACACAGAATCCAGACGTAATCGTGGTCATAGTAGAATCTATGGAGGATGGTCTGATCTATGGAGGAGCCCGGGTTCACAAGGCTAATTCTGATTTCAAATTACCTATAGAGGAAGCTATAGAGGACCTTGATGAATCTATACGTGATATTATTGCCGAGGATATTGATGCTGGTACGGGAGAGATATGTGGGCTTTGGAACTCTAGGAAAATCACCGGCTTGGGAATAGGAGCGATATTTATGTCCAAAGCCTGCTTGGCTTTGGCTCCCAAACTCGGGCTCACTTCTCTATACGCATTGCTGGCACCCATGACGGTAAAGCTGGGCTATGAGACGGGCTATGAAATATTGACCCAGGTCGGAAATAACGGTACATTTTATTACCCTAAATTAGATTTAGTGGCTACTGCGATGAAATTGTACGATGCGATCAATCTACCTTTGACTTCACCGGAGTTTAGAAAATCAGTTTTCGAAATCAGAAACAATGATCAACTCACAATTGAAGAAAATTACAGAGGACGCAATGTCACTTTAGAATATACCTCTTATATCCAATGAGAATATTTTTACTTCACCTAGTCATCGTATTGGCATTTGCATCCTGCAGCCAAAAATCTACTGGAGATTTTGAATACCTAGGATACAGTTTAGAGTCTGACCAGACACCTGATATAAGCACATTCATTACGCAGCAGCCGGAGACCTCTATCGATGTAGAGGATCCTTACATTTCTTTGGGGCATTATGAAAATGAACTCTATGTAAAGATTGTGATCAATGAAGAAAGCTTCGAAGATGGGGAAGCATTGATTTATTTTAACAACCCTATGCTCACAGAGATTGAGGTGTACGACAGCAATGGAGAGGAGCTGGCTAAGCTGGGGAGGATGAATTTCAAGAAAGAGGATTATCACAGCTTTTTCAATACCACCAAGCTGCCGCAATCCGGTGGGAATACTTATTATGTCAAGATCAAAAGCTTTGGCAGCGTCACGGTACCCCTTGCTGTCATAGTGGAGGAAGATTTTCAACTATCCATAGATGAGCGAAACGTCCTATTCGGAATTTACTTTGGAATAGTGATCGCGATGTTTTTCTATAATCTGTTTCTATGGATTTCTACTAAGGACAATCTTTATGGGCTCTACATAACTTACATAATAGTAGTAGGGATGACCCAAGGAATAATAGCTGGATATCTGGATGTTTACCTATGGCCAAATAGTGATTTTTTGAAGCAGAACTCCTATTTTCTCAGTACAGTTTTAGTTAATATGGTGGGGATATATTATTCCCTCAAGTTTCTGAAGATAGCTGATTTTAACAAGAAGCTAAATTCTATCGGCTTGCTGATAGTCGGGATCTATAGCCTAGTGTTTGGAGCCTTTTTATTTGATATCGGGTCTATTAATTCACGGGTTCGGGTGTTACAGGTTTTCCTGGGGATCGTTCCGTTCTTTTTGGCTTTTATTTCAGTTTATAGCTTGAGAAAAGGATACCGACCGGCCAAGTTTTTCCTGATTTCATGGTCTCTTTTGATCCTGAGCATGATCATTTTCTTATTGAACGATACCAATGTGCTGCCCAATAATTTCTTTACCAATTATGTGTTCACTTTTGGTTCAGCCTGTGAAGCCTTGCTGCTTTCTTTTGCGCTAGCAGATAAAATCAACCTCCTGAAAAAGGAAAAAGAACGGGAGCAAATGGAGCTGGTGCGGGTGCTCAATGAAAATGAAAAGCTGGTGCGGGAGCAAAATACCATGCTGGAGCAAAAAGTGAGATTGCGTACCGATGAGCTGGAGCAAGCACTACGTAACCTTCAGAATACTCAAAGTCAACTGGTGAATCAGGAGAAAATGGCTTCTCTGGGACAATTGACCGCCGGAATCGCGCATGAGATCAATAATCCGATCAATTTCGTGAGCTCAAATATCACCCCGCTGAAAAGAGACATCAAAGATATCATGGAAGTGGTAGAATACTACCGGACCACTGCTACGAACGAATTTACACAGCAATCTCAAAAAGAAGCCAAGCGTCTGGAGGATGAAATAGAACTGGACTATGTGCTGGAAGAAGTAGACCAGCTACTGAAAGGGATGGATGAGGGAGCGCGCAGGACGGTCGAAATAGTCAAAGGACTGCGCCTATTCTCCAGAGTGGATGAGCAAGATGTCAAAAAGGTGGATCTGCATGACGGAATCAATAGTACGCTGATACTATTGAACAGCTCCATGCCGAGTAAGATCAGAATTGTGCGGGATTTCGGTGAACTGCCTATGGTGGAATGTCTCGCCGGTAAAATCAATCAGGTCTTCATGAATATTATCACCAATGCGATTCACGCACTGGCCGACCATATAGACTCAATCAAGGATCCTCTGATAGAAATCAGGACCCGATCCCAGGTGGAATTTGTGTCTATAGAGATTATAGACAATGGCCCGGGAATGCCAGCCCAGGTCAAGCAGCGAATTTTTGAACCTTTTTTCACTACCAAGGCGGTTGGTAAAGGTACTGGTTTGGGGCTTTCGATTGTTTATTCTATTATTGAAAACCACAAAGGTACTCTGGAGGTAAATTCGGAAGAAGGCCAGGGGACTACTTTTAAAATCACACTTCCGGTTTACCAAAGTACACAGCGCAATGAATGACAAAATCCATGTTCTTTATATAGATGATGAGGATAACAACCTCAAATCGTTCAGAGCCACCCTTCGGAAGGATTTTAAAATTTACACGGCGATAGATGCGGAAGAAGGTCTGAAAATCGCCCAGGAGGAAGAAATCCACGTGGTCATCGCGGATCAACGCATGCCAGGAATGTCTGGAACAGAGTTTTTTGAGCAGATGATCAAGATCAACCCTGACCCTATCCGGATTTTGCTTACAGGCTATTCCGATATCGCTTCTGTGATCGATGCGATCAATAAGGGCGAAGTATATCGCTTTATAGATAAGCCATGGAATATAGAGCAAATCAAAAATTCCATTAAAAATGCAGCCGATATCTTCTTTATGAAGCGGGAGCTGAAGGATAAAAATACAAAGCTCAAAAAATTGCATTCAGAAATGAATCAATTTGTGTACAGTCTATCGCATGAGCTCCGAGGGCCTTTGATGAGTATCTCGGGAGTTTCTAAGCTTGCCAAACTGGAGCTTAGTGATCCGCTGGCACATGAGTATTTCGATATGATAGATACCGCTACGGACAAGCTGGATGATTTTATTTACAAAATGCTGGACTTCTATAGGTCCACCAAAATCGAAAACAATTTCAGGAAAATTGATTTCGAGGAAATAGTCAAGCAGCAGCTGGAAGCGTATACTGAAAAGTTTGATCTGGAGAATTTCAAAGTTGAAGTTCAAATCAAGCAGGAAGTTGACTTTGTGTCTGATGAATCTAAAATCAGGGTGATCCTAAATAACCTTTTCAGTAATGCAGTGCAGTTTCAGAATCCTGAGATAGCTGAAAAGGAAATCAGGATAGCAGTGGAGGTGCTGGATGAGGAGGCGATTATAGTGCTCAAAGACAATGGAATAGGGATAGAAGAAAGACACAAAGATGATGTCTTTAATCTGTTTACACGCGCGACCCAGAAAAACGTAGGAACCGGGCTGGGATTGTACATGGTAAAAGAAGCAGTGGAGCAGCTTGGAGGAAGTATAGTTCTAGATTCCGTATTTGGTGAGGGGAGTAGCTTTAAAATCACCCTACCCAGCATGAAATAGCAGTTGGTGTCTGGGCATTTAGCATCTTAATCCTATCTTTGCACGGGCTTTGCAGAAAGCTTCACTTTTTATTAACTAATTCAAAACAATATGATTAATCCTTGGCATGATGTCAATATTGGGAAAAACGCTCCCGAGTTCGTTACTGGTGTGATAGAAATCCCAAAGGGTAGTAAAGGTAAATACGAATTGGACAAGAAAACCGGCATGCTCATGCTTGATCGTGTTTTGTTCTCCGCGGTGCATTATCCGGCAAATTATGGATTTATTCCTCAGACCTTCTGTGAAGATCATGATCCGCTGGATATTTTGATCATCTCACAGATTGATATTCCCTCCATGTGCTTGGTAGAAGCAAAAGTAATAGGAGTTATGAGAATGATAGATGGGGGAGAAGCTGATGATAAAATCATCGCAGTAGCTGCAGGTGATCAGTCCGTAAATTACATCAACGATATTGACGACCTTCCTCCGCACTTGATGAAGGAAGTGCACAGGTTCTTTGAAGACTACAAGAAGCTGGAAAACAAGGAAGTGAAAGTAGAAGATTTCCTGGGCAAAGAAGACGCCATGCGCATCATTCAGGAAAGTGTAGATCTCTACGATCAAAACTTCCGAACTAGAAAATAAACTGAAAGCCTGGGATTGATCTCAGGCTTTTTTTGGCTTTTAACCGCGGGGGACACTGAGGGTAACGAAGAGGATACCGTTTTTTGTTCGACGGCTTCACCGTCATTTTAGGAGGAATTTATCGAAATCATCACCATAGGTTCCACCCTTGGCAATTGAAAAGTTGGACTACTTTGTAATCCAAACCACCGCACCGGGGCGAGCCCCCACTTTTATCCCAATTTGTGAAGTCTGGGCCTGAATGTTTTTTACCCGAATGGCCACAGGGGACACAGGGGGTGTACAGTTTTTAGGAAACTGGATTGAACACTGTAACTGATTACTTATTCTCTTTTACCTTCTTCTTCCCTGCTTTTTTGCTCAGGTAGGTCACTAGGTCCTTATACGATTCGTGCTCATGGTTAGAGACCGTAATGGACAAGCGGTCCGAAAAAGCTACGGTAACCTGCCGAAACTCTTTTTTATTGGCCATCACTACTTCCTCTTCCCAGGCTAAAATATCTGCAACAGGGTAGACTTTAGTTGAACGCCGGAGTGGAAGCTTAATCACAATCTGGTCTCTTCCCGCAGTGATAAACCTATACCCGGCCATCATTTTGACCAGAAGCATCAACAGCACTAGGGTGATCAAGGTGCAGGCCACCAGATAAAACCAAAGTCCAAAACTTCCCTTGTAGGCGAAATCCCTTAAAATGAATATCAATCCCGCCAGCAAGATCAAAACTACCAGGCTTAAAGATGTGTATGTAGAAAGTTTAGGCTTGATGACCACCATGGGATTCTTGAATTTGAATGAGTTTTTCTCGTGCAAAAGTCTCCAAATCCTCGAAAAAAGCGAAGAAAATCACCTGAAATTCATCTTCTCTTTCGAGCAGAGTATGATGCGCTTCATCCATTTTTGATTCAAATTTGGTGCGTCTGGACAGTCCGGTCAGGGAAGCTTTTATGCCTGCTATGGTACTATATCGAATCAGCCAGTTGTCCTTGCGCATCCACTCAAACATCCCCAAAAATCGCTCGGGCAACAGTTGCTCATACTTTTGAATGCTACTAAAGGTGTTTGCTACAAACACATCCAATGGCAGATCAGAATAGCTTTCCCAGTTTTTGCCTAGAAAGTAATCGAAATAGATGTCTGTGATCACTGTGGCGTAGCGTCCATACTTTGGCCTGAGGTAGGTTTGGCCAGCCTTCACCAGGGGGTGATTGTCTGTGAATTTGTCTATGGCTCTATGGAGATGGATACCATCTGTAATTCTCTGAGGAAAGGTGTGGATCATTTTCCCTTTCACAAAATCACCTATAAAATTGCCCACGAGCACCTCTTCTTGATCAAAGGAAAGATATGCATGGGCGAGGTAGTTCATGGCAATTGTTTTAGGAAAACCTTGGAGCTTTTGCTTAGTTTCGCCTAAAATACACATTGATGGACAAAGTCACCGAGGAATTAAAAAAAGGTCTGAAACTTTTGAAACTGGAATGGCAGGAAGACCTGGCTCAATACCGGCAGAAATTCCTCCATTCCTCCCTGGCAGATAAGAAAAATGCAGGAATCACCTGGCATCCTGTGCATCTGAAAAAAAGCAAGATAGGTATGGGCGAGCGGCTTTTGGTTGAAATCGAACGCTCAGAGACCAATCATCCTTCTGCTTTTGGTTCTGGCAAGTCGGTTTCATTTTTCACTACCCAGGAAAGTTACCAAAGCGCGGAAACCCGGGTGAATGGGGTCATCAATTTTGTGCGGAATAATACGATGATGGTTACCCTTCAGGCAGATGAAATTCCTGATTGGATGGAAGGAGGTCGGCTAGGTGTGGATCTACTTTTTGATGAAGCAAGCTATCGGGAAATGGAGTTTGCTATGAAAAAAGTGATTTCGACTGAAAATAAACGTGTAGAAGAATTCAAAGAAATTCTCTTGGGTGAAAAAGCACCACAGTTTTCTGAAAAGCAACTTGCCCCAAAAGCCAACCTTAATTTCTCCCAAAACAAAGCCTGCGAACTTATCGCAAATTCCAAGGATGTGGCAGTAGTTCATGGACCTCCTGGTACAGGAAAGACAACCACGCTGATCGAGGCGATTCAGGATGCAGTGATTGCAGGAGAATCAATTTTAGTCTGTGCTCCTAGCAATGCTGCAGTGGATCTCTTGGTGGAAAAGTTAATCGATCGAGGGATTGAAACCTTGCGTTTGGGGCATCCGGCGCGGGTGGAGGAGAAGATTCTGAACCAGACTTTGGATGCCAAAACAGCTTTTCATACGAGTTACAGAGATCTCAAAAAGCTTCGTAAAGAAACCGATCAATACTTGAAACTTGCCAAGCAGTACAAGCGGAATTTTGGTCCGGAGGAACGGGCGCAGCGAAAGCTGATGTATGCAGAAGTTACTCGACTGCGAGAGGCTTCCAAATCGTTAGAGGAATATATACAGTACGATATTTTTCAGCGGACAAAGGTTTTTGCGAGCACGCTTGTGGGCGCTTCGTCTTATAGTTTGAAAGGGATGGAGTTTGATGTGGTTTTTATAGACGAGGCTGCACAGGGATTGGAAGCGGCAACCTGGATCCCGATATTGAAAGCAAAGAAAGTGGTCTTTGCTGGTGATCACTGCCAGCTTCCTCCTACGATCAAATCCTATCAGGCAGCGAAGGATGGACTGGCGGAGACACTTTTTGAAAAGGTGATTTCCAGAAAACCTGCTGCTACCCAGATGCTACAAGTGCAATACCGAATGCCTGAAGTGATTATGGGCTTTTCTAATGAGCAGTTTTATCATGGCAAATTAATAGCGGATGAACGTGCGAAATCACATCGTTTCCCAACCGAAGAGCCTGCTTTAGAATGGATAGACACTGCCGGTGCCGGCTACACAGATCAGCAAGAGGCCGAGAGTTTGAGTACTTTCAACCCAGAGGAAGCCTTATTCGCAGCCAACCACTTGAATGATTTGGTGGGAAAAATAGGGTTAGCTAATTTCCTGCAAAAGGATTGGACTATCGGTCTGATTGCGCCATACGGAGCACAGGTTCGTAGATTGCGGGCCTTGATTTTTGATGCTGAGGTATATGTAAGTTTGCAGGCAGTAAAAGAGCAGATCACAATTGACACGGTAGATGGTTTCCAAGGTCAGGAGCGTGATCTGATGATGCTATCGCTTACTCGCTCCAATGAAAAAGGAGAGATAGGCTTTCTCTCGGATACGCGTAGAATGAATGTAGCCTTGACCCGTGCCAAGCGAAAACTGGTACTGATTGGTGATAGCAGCACTTTAGCCCAAAACCCATTCTTTGATCACTTACTTCAGTATGTTGAGAAGAACGAAGGGTATAGAAGTGTGTGGGAGTTTTTGACGGATTGAAAGATTTGAAGAATGGAAAATCAGCTAGAAATTCAATTTCTAAGATTTAAAGTATTTGGAAAAAGCATTGTTTTTCCTATTTAAAAAAAAACATTAGTTTCGCCCCAATGTGAGCCCAAAGAATTATTAAAAGGTGTTTAGAAATTTATCAATACTGTTGTTTTTGTTGATTAGTGCATGTTCTCCAAATTCTAAAAATGAGATTAGGGAGAATGAGCCAATTGTGATCTCAATTGACAATTCAGAGACTTTTTTAGAGGAGGATTTTTTCAATTTATTCCAACTTGAAACGGTTTTTGAGTTGAATTCACCAGAAGGTTTTTATGCCGCTGAAGTAACCAAAGCCGTAATAAAAAAGAATAAAATATTTGTTCTCGATGATAAACTAGAGCAGCTGCTACAATTCACGACTAATGGGGAATTTATTAATAGCCTAGTGGATAAGGGTGAGGGGCCTACTGAAATGCCTTCGATTTCAGACTTTGCTTTTGATCATGAAAAGGAAGAGGTTTATGTTATCAGTCCAGGTAATTTTCATATAAAGGTCTTTAAACCTGATGGTACATTCGTCAGAAATTTTAAAATGGAAACCCAAGCAGATCATATAGCCTTGCTCGGCGATAAACCTGTCTTGACGCTTACTTACTTTAATCCATATTACAAGTATTTAAGCATTTTAGAGTATAATGGAGATACGTTGAAGACTGCTTTTCCTTTTCCAAAAGAAACTTTTCCGATTGGTCTTCAATATATATCTGGTAATTTGACGAAATCAAATACAGGCGGTGTCTTGGTGAATGAACCTGCCTCATCAGTTGTTTATAACTTGGATGCTGATATGAATTTGAAGCCTAAATATAAGTTTGCGGCCTCTAGCGATTTTTGGCCAGAAGAAGACCGTCATGAATTGAATGCCTATTTCGAAAAGCTTTCAACAGGTGAACTTTCTTTTTTGTCGAAGTATTATGAGGAAAGTGAATCGTATTTTTTCTTTAACCTTAATGCCAAAAAGAAGGGGGAACGACTCTATGTGGTGGATCCTAGAATTGGGTACTACAACATCGAAACAGGTAAAAGCTATTTGAGTAAGAGTGAAAAGTTTTTGATGGATTTGAAAGGCCCGATAGCTACTGATGGAGACTCTTTTTACACATACATTTCTAAATTGAAACTTGCGGAACTTGTGAATTCTGATGAAAAATGGAAGGTGATTTTGGCTGATTTTCCAGAAATTAATATTTCAGAAAGAGCTGATTATGATACGCCTGTTTTACTGAAGTTTGGGGTGAAATGAGGTGTTTTATTAGGTAAATATTTGATTAGTTTAATACTCTATATTCTTTATTCAGGTGATAAATAGTGTTCAAATAGTGAAATTTCCATTCTGTATTATTTTTTTATGCTATAGTATTCTGATCTTTTCATGTGGAAAATCAGATGCTTTAAGAGGTGCTTCTGAAGCTTCAAATATTAGTATTGAAATTCTAAGTAAGGAATTAGATTTAGGAATTGTAGCGCCTGATCACTTTGGAGGAGGGATAAGAAATACATTTATATTTAAGGATACGTTAGCTTACGTTATTCCCTCAAAGCCGCTGGATATTATTTTTATTGTTGATTTGAAGAATAAAACCTTTATTGATGAGATTCCATTAGATCCTAATTTTATTACTTCTCCATCAGGTGTCCAAGTGATTTCTGAGGATAGTATTTTTGTGAGTGATATGCATTTTCCATTTATTCTCCTGATTAATAGTCAGGGTGAAATAAGGGATTCCTATAATTTATTCCGTGAAAATCTGTGGGAGATGCCCGCGGAGGGATTTGCAAATTTCGGTCTGTATTTTGGTTTTGGAGATACTTTTAGGTACTTACCAGAAAAAAGAAGCTTTTTAGTCCCATTAAGGCAGATTGATCAATGGTTTTTTGTTAATGAGAAAAAAAGTTTCCCTGCTATTGGAGAGTATAATATTGATAAAAAAGAATTTGTCAATTTATTTGGAAAGTATAAAGGAGTGTACGCGTCAGATAGAAATACCCTACTTCCTTTTTATCTAAGCCATCCTACTGTGGAGATAGTAGATGAATATATTTATTTATGCTTTGCTGTAGATCCATATATTTATAAATATGATTTTAAAGGCGATCTAATACAAACTAAAGTTGCTACAATCCCTGAATTTGAACTTGGAGAGCCTTTAGAATACAATATGGAGGATTTTGATGAGCAAGGTTTAAGAGATTATAATAAATCGAATTCATATTTTGGTAATTTCTTTTTTGTGAAGGAGCAAAATTGTTACGTAAGAATATTTTTTGAATGTGTGAAAAATGCTCACGGAAAGTGTTCAAGTAAAAAAGTTCATGCCTTAATTTTTGATAAAGATCTTAATTTATTAGAGGTTAAAACTTTAGAAGAGGAGTATGGTGGTGAGGATTTTACTTTTCAGATAGCATATAAGAACGGGTTTTTGTCTAAACTTGGTAAGTTAAACAATGATGATGAATTTATAATTAATTCCTACTATTCTTTAAATAAATAATCCTTTAATTTTCTTCTCTATGTTTAAGAGGTGCTTAGTTTGTTTGCTTTTGAATTTTCCGATGTTCTACCTTTTCGGCCAAGAATTAGATGCTCGTATTGTACCGGATGTAGATTTATCTATTGAGAATTTATATTATGGAAATGAAAATGAGATTTTGTCTAAACTATTTTGGCTTAACGATGAGGAAACGGTTGCTTTACGATATTTGAATTCTAGACCAAAGGATATTGTCTTAATGGGTGCAAACAACTTGTTGATAGATAGTCTGAGCGTCAATAAGATGTTTCTTTCAAATTATTCATATGGTTCGGAAAAATTTATTTCTATCAATGCATTTATTCGGCAAAGCTCAAATAGCTTTATTCTTGTTCATAATTCAGGAAGTACTTTGGTAGAAACAGTTAATGGGAAGTTCAAAGTCAAAGAGAAAAAGATTAGCCCAGGCAAGCCTAATTTACCGGACTCATTACTCAATGAACATGAGATAATCCATTTAGATCGATTATCAATTGGTTACAAGGTGGATCCAAGCAAATATATCGACTCACCTGATTATTGGGTTTACGATTGGAAGAAAGGCTCTCATGTCATTTATGAAGATTCTAAGTTTGAAGAAGTTTCAAAAAATAGATATTGGAATAAAAAGGCAAATCCTGAATTAACTATTAGTACTTATTCTCATTTTGTTTATTATATCTCAAAAACAAAGGATGGCTTGCTCTTTAATCTCCCTCAGAAAAATCGTTTTGTTTTATACAATACGGAGACTTCTAAGATGCAGGGATATACATTTCCTGATTTGAATAATAAGAAAAATGCGTGGTACACGTTTTATGATTGGGAATTAGATAGATTTTATGCGGTTTATGACGAAGGTAAAAACTACAACATTTACTCGATCGATGAGGAAATGAAGGGTTACTACAAATTAATGACTTCAGAGGCTCAACCTTTGGGAGTTATAGATGGTAAGGTGTACTTCTATGAATTGACAATGAAAAAGAAAAAGTCAGGATTCTATTTTGATCATTATTTAGTTAACCTTTATCCAAAGCTGAAATAGGTTGCGTCAAATCTTCCAATCCTTTTCTAATTCTTCGAAATCGTATTCTTCACTTTATAATGATAGCTCAGTGTACTGAGGATATTTCCGAAAGCATCTGCTGACTTCAGTTGTTCATCGGAGACTTTTTTACCCAGCAGTCGACACAGCAGCAGCCCGTAAACTCCATTCAGGCAGATTTGAATTTCATTTCCTAGATCTTCGCCTTCTGCTTGTAGCACAGCCTCCAGGATAAATGGTTTGGCTGTATTGTACATTTCGAAATACTGCCCATCGCTTTTAAGTAGTTGCCAGTGGATTTGTGCTAGTCCTTCCACTAGGGCGTTAAGCTCTTGCAAATGGCCTTTTTCCAGAAGGTCTTGGGCTTTCATTTTCTCCAAAAGATCCAAATACCAATCTGTGATCTCAGCTTTTTCTTTTTCCGAAACCGGATATTTGGATACCACATAGGTTTTGATTTCATCCGGATTCCCCTGGTAAGACCTGATCAGATCCTCCATCTGGTACATGTAGATGATGTATTCGGCTATATTGTTTGACTTCTTGTTTTCGGCTACTGACTGCATTTTTCTCTATTTTGAAACTGCAATTTAGCACATACTATTGGTTCAAGACTTCAGTCTTGGACCCTAAATAATGCAGTCTTTAGACTGCCAATTAGGAACTGTTGGATTAATGTACTGAGATGAAAGTTTCAAAAGCAGTGTAAAGACTGCAGCAAGTTTGGACACAAGTCATAAGACTTGCGCCACAGAATGCGCTGGTTAAACTTGAATATTGAACATTGAAACGTGATCATTGGGATTGAAAATTCTCATATCTCCCACTTATTTACTACTTTTGCGCGCATATATGGATATGCAAAAAATAAGGAATTTCTGTATCATCGCCCACATTGATCATGGGAAGAGTACACTGGCGGATAGATTGCTGCAAGAGACCCAGACGGTGGCTGATCGGGATATGCAGGAGCAGTTGTTGGATAATATGGATCTGGAGCGGGAGCGTGGCATCACGATCAAGTCTCATGCGATCCAGATGAAATATAATCATGAGGGGGAGGATTATACCCTTAATCTCATTGATACTCCGGGCCATGTGGATTTTTCATACGAAGTTTCCCGTTCGATTGCGGCCTGTGAAGGTGCCTTGCTTATCGTGGATGCCTCTCAGGGTATAGAAGCGCAGACGATCTCCAATTTGTACTTGGCGCTGGGCCATGATCTTGAAATTATTCCTGTGTTGAATAAAATTGACCTTCCTGGTGCTGACCCAGAGGCCGTGGCAGATGAAGTTATAGACTTGATCGGCTGTGACCGGGAGGATATTATTTTGGCCTCCGGCAAAACTGGTATAGGCATAGATGATATTCTAAAGGCGGTCGTTTCCCGTATACCTGCACCTACAGGAGACCCAGAAGCACCGCTTCAAGCAATGATTTTTGACTCTGTGTACAATCCTTTCCGAGGGGTAGAGGTGATTTTCCGGATTTTCAATGGTTCTTTTAGCAAAGGCGATAAAATCAAATTTGTCAATACAGGCAAGGAATACGAGGCAGATGAGATCGGGATTTTGGGACTGAACCAAATTCCGCAGGAAAGCATGTCTGCCGGGAATGTGGGGTATCTGATTTCAGGAATCAAAGTAGCTAAGGAAATCAAAGTAGGGGATACCATTACTCATATCAAGAGGCCTTGTGCCAAAGCGATTCAGGGATTTGAAAATGTGAAACCCATGGTTTTTGCGGGAATTTATCCTGTGGAAACTACCGATTACGAGGAGCTTCGCGCTTCCATGGAAAAGCTTCAACTAAACGATGCATCCCTAGTCTGGGAGCCTGAAACATCAGCTGCACTGGGCTTTGGTTTCCGATGCGGCTTCTTGGGAATGCTGCATATGGAGATCATACAGGAGCGATTGGAGCGGGAGTTTGACATGACTGTAATCACCACTGTGCCCTCCGTACAGTTTAAAGCCTTGATGACTAGTGACACCTACCAGGTGATCAACGCGCCATCAGATATGCCGGATCCCACTAAGATGAAGCATATAGAGGAGCCTTATGTCAAGGCCTCCATCATCACAGCGGCAGATTATGTGGGAGCAGTGATTACCCTGTGTATGGATAAGCGTGGACAGATCAAAAACCAGGTTTATCTCACGGCAGACCGGGTGGAACTGACCTTTGACATGCCACTGGCAGAGATTGTATTTGATTTCTTTGATAAATTGAAAACAATTTCCAGAGGATATGCTTCTCTGGATTATGAGTTGATAGGCTACCAGGTTTCACATATGGTGAGGCTAGATGTAATGCTGAACGGCGAGCCGGTCGATGCACTTTCGGCAGTAGTTCACAGAGATAAAGCTTACGAATGGGGCAAGAGGCTTTGTGAGAAGCTGAAGGAACTCGTGCCTCGCCAAATGTTTGAGATTGCTATCCAGGCGGCAATAGGCCAGAAAATCATCGCCAGAGAAACTGTCAAAGCGCTTCGCAAAAACGTATTGGCGAAGTGTTATGGTGGTGATATTTCCCGTAAACGAAAACTACTGGAGAAGCAGAAGAAAGGCAAGAAGCGCATGAGGCAAGTCGGAAACGTCGAGGTGCCACAGGAAGCATTTATGGCGGTGCTGAAGTTGGATTAAGATTTGATTCCGTGGTTTGTAAACTTCAACATTCATCATTCTACATTGGACATTCATCATTAAAAAATTAATATCGAATGTTAAATGATGAATTTCAAATAATGAAGTAATAGAATTCAACACTATATCTGAGTACCATGGAAAGAAAGTATGACTTAGAAGCCCGATTAATCGAATTTGCTTCAGCTATTATTGCTTTTACTGATTCTATGGTAAATTCAAAAGCTGGAAATCATATGGCAAATCAGCTTCTCAGAAGTGGAACTTCACCCGCTTTGAATTACGGTGAAGCACAGTCTGGAGAATCTCGAAAAGATTTTATTCATAAGATGAAAATAGTCTTGAAAGAACTCAGGGAAAGTGGTGTAGCAATCAAGATTATCGAAAAAGCTAGACTTCATCATGAAAGTGAAACAATAGTAAGTCTTCAAAATGAATGCAATCAGTTGATTTCAATATTTGTCAAAAGTGTTGGGACTGCTGAACGTAATAGTAATTGAATAATGAATGGCGAACTTCGAATGCTAAATATCGAAGTTTGAATCTGTAAATAATAAAACATGGCAATTCTCATCGATGGCAAAAAAACATCTTCTGAAATCAAATCCGAAATCGCTGCGCGAGTAGCAGAAATCAAAGCTGAAGGCGGTAAAACCCCGCACTTAGCCGCTATTTTGGTTGGAAGTGACGGAGCGAGTCAGACCTACGTGAATGCAAAAGTGAAGGCCTGTGGGGAGTGTGGATTTGAATCTACCTTGGTACGTCTGGAGGATACGGTCTCTGAAACCGAACTTTTAAAAGTAGTAGAAGATATCAACGAAAACCCTGAAATCGATGGATTGATCGTGCAGCTACCTCTTCCTAAGCATATTTCTGTAGAGAAAGTAACCAATAAGATCAAACCTGAGAAAGACGTGGACGGATTTACTCCAGCAAACGTAGGGCGAATGGCACTCAACTGGCCGGCTTATGTCGCAGCTACTCCTTATGGCATTGTGGAACTTTTGAAGAGATACGATATCGAGACATCTGGTAAGCATTGCGTGGTGATAGGTAGGAGTCACATCGTAGGTAGCCCTATGAGTATTTTGATGGCCAGAAATGGCTACCCGGGAAATGCAACCGTGACCTTGACACATAGTCGTACGGCTAATCTTCCTGAGATTGCTAAAACTGCTGACATCCTAATTGTGGCTTTAGGCAAGCCTCATTTTGTGACTGCCGATATGGTGAAGCCAGGAGCAGTAGTAATCGATGTGGGAATTCACAGGATAGAAGACTCCAGCAAAAAATCAGGATTTAGGCTAGTTGGCGATGTGAAGTTTGATGAGGTTTCGGAGAAAGCTTCTGCGATCACACCTGTTCCCGGTGGTGTAGGTCCTATGACCATCGCATCCTTGCTATACAATACATTGTTGGCCGCAGAGAAGAAGGTTTACAGCTAAATTCTGGAAAAATAGCAATAAAAGGTTTGCATCTGGTTTGCTTTAAATAGCCTAGGTTGATACTTTTGCAAACCCAAACCTGCGCACGTGGTGAAACTGGTAGACACGCCATCTTGAGGGGGTGGTGCATTAAGTTGTGTGGAAGTTCGAATCTTCTCGTGCGCACTAAAAGCCTCATATGCTAAGTATGGGGCTTTTTTAATATCTGTATAGTAATTAGTATAGTAATCCTTACTTTTTGATCACATGAAGTTTTTTTCTGCAATGCTCTGAACTAAACTCTATTGATTTTTGAACTGCCAATTAGGTCTATATCGCCTATTTTGAGGTTAGGACTGTTTTTAATTGTGATTATACTGTCAATAAGTTGGCCCCCTTCCATTGTTCCTTCCACATTCTCGATTAGGCCGATGGTGCCCGATAGTATGTTTCCACGCATTTGGAACTCCAACTGGTTATTTATCAAAAATTCTCCTTCATATATTTCGTTATCGATAAACTGGTTTGCATATCCCTTTCGTCGGCTATATTCACTGGTGATGCGAAAAGCATTCTGAGTTTTGTGAATTTTGTTTTTTTCAATAATATTTCCGATTGCGTGACAAAAATAGTCTGGTGATTCTACACCGAAAGCTCCAAGGCTGGCCATATTTAACCCACTTCGTCCTCCGTTAACTGTATTTCCTTTGATCACATTATAAAAACCACCACCCCATAGACTCAATGCATGACCAGGTTGATTAGTCTTAGGAACCACACCATTTATCCAGTTTTCCGAAATTGAGCATTTATAAAAGCCTGTTACTAAGGAGCCTTCAGTTCCTTTAGAAGGAATGTAATCCCCCTCAATAAGTATTTTTAAAGAGTTACCGTCATTGAAAGGTTCGGATGAAATAATTTTAAAATCTTTATATTCATTATCTAGAACCAGAAGATAATTACGGGGATCTCCTACGAAATCTGCATCCACTTTTTTATTTTGGTACTTTTTTCCCGGAATTATCTCATTTATGAAATATAGCGAATCTATTTCCACTAATACGCCGTCATTTACCTTGGAAGCGCTAGATATGTAGAATTTGCTAATGACTGGTATTAGATTCATAGAGTTTGCGTATGAATCGAACCCAGCACCTTCTTCTAATACCTCATTTACAGTATTGCGATCAAACTTATATCCAATTGATAAAGCTTCCCGATTGGCTGAGGCTTGAAAAGCTGTATTAAACCCTTTGCCTGAGGTGTTGCCAATGAGTTCGCACGTTTCGAGTACTCTACTAACTCTGATGCCATTATCAGCATAATTAGCCTTTATGATAGAGTTTTTAATGCTGACTTTCTTCGCATGATCTATGTAAAAACCTGCTCTCAAGTCAGCTTCAGTATCTATGGTAACGTCTTCTGCCACAATTGTTGAGTTTAGACTGTCTACGGTGATAGGGTTTCTACTCCTCTCTAATGGGTTTAAGTGAATGGTTAAATTTTTTAATAGCTGATTTTCATCCTTATTGGGCGAACTATCAATTATTATATTTTTAAGAGTTAAACCTTCAACTTTAGTATTTATTTTATTAAATATTGAATTATTGTGCGAATTGATTCCAATTAATGTGCCTTCACCTGAAATGCTTTTGGCCTTTTGATACCAAAGTGCATTCATTCCGTGCCCTTGAAGGAGAATGTAAGTTCCTTTAGGGATGTAAAGATCGATTTCGGAGAGATCTAACTTGTTGAACTCCTCAGATCCAATAACACTCATGACCGGCTCTTTAGTCTGCACTCCATTCTTTATTTTAATAATAAAGACTTCAGTATCGTACCCAACCCAATATCCATCTTCTGTAAGTCTCTTAGTTTCTGGGTTGAAACATCCCTTAAATTCAAGGCCTTCTAATTGTGAATCGATAGGTTGGATTCCATATTTTTGAATATTAACCCTCTTATCAATAATTTCAGATTGTTTTTCAGGATTAGAATCTGGTTTTGAAATAATGACTGATCCTAGGGCAGAGGAAGTGATATTTAGGTCTGCCTCATCTAGGTCAATTACTCCTGTTCCTTTGAATAGTCCTTCTATTTCAATTTTGAATTTTCGAATAGTCATGGCTAAGTAAGTTTTATAAAAAGTGAAAACACAAAGAGTTAGATGGCCCCCGATAAATAACAATAGCTTTATCGTCTTTTAGAATAATTGGCCTATCTCATCTGAAATATAGCAATCTGAACTGAATTAATTATCTTTGAGCAACACAATATCAGGTAGTTAGGAGTTGATTTCGCCTAGTGTAGCTCATCTGAGATTATTTCTGTCTTTTTTTCTTCGAATAGGACAAATCATAATTACTTTTTTACTACCTAGGATTTTTCCACCATCGGCATCCTTCCTCCTCAATATTTTCCTTACATTTTCAGCCTAATCACAGATCTATGACACGTTTATTCGCTTCGGCTATCTTTTGCTTTGCACTTTTTACTTCTCAGTTTTCTTTTGCGCAATCTGCCCAATATCCACTTGTAAAAGGTTTTGGGGGGATATATGAAGTGCCGGATGCTACTGAAAAACCAGATCCGTCCAAGGAATACTTCATCTTGATAGATATGACTACGGGTGGAGCCGAAAACGCTGAAATTAGCCGCTGGGTGGATAATGTGGCGCGCATGATGAATCTTCATGGCCTTGCCGGTGTTCCGAAGGAGCGCATGCACATAAAGGTGGTGGTGCATGGCGGTGCTATTTTCACCGTTTTGGGTGACGAAGCCTACAATAAGCGATTCGGTACGGACAATCCCAATATCCCTGTTTATGATGCGCTGGAGGAGGCTGGAGTGGAAGTTTTGGTCTGTGGGCAGTCGCTGCATGCGCGCCGATTGGCAAAGAGCGATTTGTACCCGGGGGTTCAAGTGGCACTTTCAGCTTTGACTACCATAACTACGTATATACCACAGGGCTACACCTACTTAAAATTTTAATACCCACTTGGAATAATTAT
Organism: Algoriphagus sp. TR-M9; assembly: GCF_027594545.1. Taxonomy (NCBI): domain Bacteria; kingdom Pseudomonadati; phylum Bacteroidota; class Cytophagia; order Cytophagales; family Cyclobacteriaceae; genus Algoriphagus; species Algoriphagus halophytocola. The sequence goes on from NZ_CP115160.1 coordinate 862,113, forward strand.
TGGTTCCTGGGGTAATGTGTTTTACATGAAAAAAAAATCCCCAAGCACTAGTACCGCAGGAAAAGTCGTCGTAGGCTTTTCCCTGGCTGCTATTTTTTTAATCGGAATGGCAGGTTTAACCTACTACACTCTTAATCGTCTACTGGGAACTATGGAGGAGCTGGCTGCTCCGAACCAGAAAATGACCCTGCTCAATGAGTTGCAGGCCGAGATTATCGGGATTACCCAAATCGATCAGTCCGGCATCACTACGGATTTTAGAGTGCAGGATTCCAGTATTTTATCTTTGAAAAACAAGCTCTCTGAGCTGACTTCACTAGCAGAGGATTCAGTAGAATACAAGTATCTGGAAAGTGTTCATACCAATCTGGATACCCTCATTTTGGGCTACATAGACCTATATGAGGTAAAATCAAATATGGCCAGTCGCAATTTTACCGAAGAAGCGCTTCGGAAAGTAGAATTGGGGATCCGGCGCAGAGCTACCAGCGCAGAGCTCAAGCCATTGGAAACGATCAACCCCAAAGACTATCTTTTCAATGAGCTAGAGCAGGAAATGAATTCTCGTCAGGAGCTGTTGACCGATAGAATCACCAAAGAAGAGGACAAATCGGTAGAATACCTCCGTTACCTGCAGCGGCAAAATGTGCGGAATTCAAACCTTCCGCTGGAACGTGACCTGGACAGTGTGTTGTATAGCCTGAAGGGGATTATCAACCGGGTAAATCGGGAAGAAAATTACCAGCGGCAAAGGTTGGCCAAAATGGAAGCAGATATTTCTTCCAGCCAAAGGCAAATCATTACTACTATTCAAAACCTGGTGACCACCCTGCAAAACCGGGCCGTAGAAGAGTCTAATGAGAAAAATGAATCTGCCTTTGAGCTGACCTATGACATGATTTTCATGCTGATCAGCATAGTAGTGCTCGCTATCCTCGGGACTTCGGTGCTAGTATACTCTATTTTGAAAGAGATCAAACTGACCAAAAAATATCAGGAAAACCTGGAGATTTCTCAGAGTAAAGCGGAGCAGCTGGCCCGTTCCAAACAGGAGTTCCTTGCCAATATGAGCCATGAAATCCGAAATCCTCTCCATGTGATTCAAGGTTATCAATCTGTGCTGGAAAAGTCTGAGCTGGATAGCGGACAACAGTCCCATTTGAGAATGATAGGCTTTGCTTCTGATACCTTAATGGAAATCGTGGATGAAGTGCTGGACTTTTCCAAGCTGGAAGCAGGTAAGCTGAAACTGGAAGCCCACGCATTTGATCCCGAGTCACTTTTTGCCTCACTACAAAACTTTTTTGAATTGCAGGCTGCGGACAAGAAACTTGCCTTCAATTGGCAGCTTCAACTACCCAAGGACAAATGGCTAATCGGGGATCAGCTGCGCTTAAAACAAATCCTCAATAACCTTTTGAGCAACGCTTTCAAGTTTACTACCGAAGGAGGCATTCAGGTCAAAGTCACATGGGGAGACAATGTCCTAAGTGTAGAGATTAAGGACACTGGGATAGGCATGTCAGAAGAAGTATTGAAGCGGGTATTTAAGGAGTTTGATCAAGCTGACACCTCGATTTCCAGAAAATATGGGGGCACTGGCTTGGGACTCGCGATTGTGCATAGGCTGGTTTCGCTTATGGAAGGGGCGATACAGGTGCAAAGTGAGGAAGGCAAGGGCACTACCATGCAAGTCACGCTTCCTATGGTCGCTACAGAAGCCCAAACTCCCGATTTCGATCCCGATGAGATCGTTTCTTTGGACCTTACAGGTTTGAAGATTTTGTTGGTGGATGATGATAAGGTAGGGATTCGCTATTTGGAGACCATCCTGAGTTATTTTGGAGCCTCTATCATAGCTTACCCTGGAGGGGCAAATTTCAGAGATGAATTTGTGGAAGTGGATTTTGATTTGGCGATTTTGGATATTCAGATGCCCGAATTTTCTGGGTTTGAAGTGGTACGTAAATTAAGAGAAAACCCGAAGTATGCCGATTTGCCAATCTTGGCAATGACTGCGAATGTGTTTGTAGAGGAGCGCGAGAAAATGATGGAAAATGGCTTTACGGATATCATTTTCAAACCTTTTCAGGAAAAAATCCTCATCCAGTGCCTAGGTCAGTTCTTCCCTGAGCGAGTACTTACTGATGAGGCGAAAAATGAAGTCCTAACCGAAGCCGAGAATGCACTGTTTCAGCTGAGTGATCTGGCCAAGTTCTGCATGGGTGATGAAATGCTTCTGCAGGATATCGTGAAGGAGTTAATCTCAGAAACCAAAAATGACCAGGAAAAACTTCGTCACGCACGAAAGGCAGAGGATTTTGATCGCATATTAGAAATCTGTCACCAGCTAGGAAGCCGGCTTGGGCAGATCAAAAGCCCTACAGGTCAAGTGGCCAGAAGAATCGAAAACAACCTGAAAATTGGAAATAAAAATGGCCTCGGAGAGCTGCTAAACCAACTGGATGATGAGCTTCATATCCTTTTGGCTGCACTGTCCGAGACCATCGCCAAGGCCGTGAATGCCTGACATTAATCCAGACCGTACTTTTCCATTTTGCTATACAGTGTTTTTCTATCCATTTTCAGGATTCGAGCTGTTTTGGATTTGTTGAACTTTGTGTCTTGTAAAACCTTCTGAATCAGTTCTTTTTCTTGCTCGATCCACTGAGATTTGTAATCTTTTGGGGACGGGAGATCATTTTTGCCTGAACTTAGGGTAGTTCCGATCTGACTGCCAGTGCCATGGGCTGGCTCGTAGATGTCTGCGGGCAGAGCTTCCTTTTCGACCAGTTCCCCAGAGGTTAAGAGTACTGCCCGCTTGATGATATTTCTGAGTTCGCGCAGGTTGCCGGGCCAGTCATAGCCCAAGAATATTTCCCAGGTCTCAGAGGTAAAACCCTTTACATTTTTATTGAGCCTTTGATTACTTTCTGCCAAAAACTGAGCGGTAAAATCTTCCAGATCATCTTTTCTGCTTCGCAAAGGAATGGCACTCAGCGTAAATTCATTTAAGCGGTGGTAAAGATCTTCTCTGAAATGTCCGTCTCCAGCCTGGATCAGCAGGTTATCGTTAGTCGCAGCTATGATTCTGACATCTATTTTAATCTCCTTGTTTCCTCCGATTTTGCGTATGGTTCGTTCCTGTATGGCACGAAGTAATTGAATCTGTACCTCATAGCTCAGGTTTCCGATTTCATCTAAAAATATGGTGCCTCCATTCGCCATTTCAAAATGCCCTGTTTTGTTTTCCAGGGCACCTGTAAAGGCTCCCTTGACATGACCAAACAGCTCACTTCCTGCCAGTTCCTTTGGCAATGCGCCACAGTCTATGGCTACAAAAGGCCCATCGTGTCTTGGTGAAAGGTCATGGATCCTTCTGGATATAAATTCCTTTCCCGTTCCTGTTTCTCCTAGCACTAGTACACTAAGGTCAGTAGGGGCTACCACTTGAATATGTTTTTCCAATTTTTCTGCTTCTGGAGAAGAGCCTATCACATAGGAAGACCCTGCAGTTTCTGATTTCGGAGTGTTGGTAGAAGGGGCCGGGTTGCTTATTGTATTAGGAGCGGACTCTTCTGCAACCCTAGAGGTCAGGGATTCATTTACGGTAGCTAGAAGTTCATCCGGATTGATTGGCTTGGTGATGTATTCAAAAGCCCCAAGTTTCATGGCTTTGATCGCGATTCTAATATCAGAGTAGTGCGTGATCAGTATCACCTGGGTTTGAGGGTAGTTGGCTTTAGACCATTGCAGAAGTTCCATGCCAGTGCCGTCTGGTAGTCTGAAGTCGGCAATGATCAGGTCAAATTTAGAACTGGTAAAAAGCTGCTGTGCTTCCTTTACTTTGATAGCAGTTTGGACCTTAAATCCATTTTTCTCTAGAAAGGTCTTGACTATCCTGGAATAGGTAAGGTCATCCTCTACTAATAGTATATGCTTCATGAATTAAATTCTTTGGAAGCCTAATAAACAAAAAAAGCACCAGACATGAGCCGGGTGCCTTTTTACTTAGGAGATTGAGCAACTATTTCTTCACTACTTTACCTAGGTGATTGTACACTATGGTGATGCTATCTTCGGATTCGTCATCGAATTTCACTTCATATAAATACTTGCCGTCCACTTGGGGGATTTGCCAAGCTTCAGCGATACTGAATCCTGCCAAGTTGCTATCGGCAGCGATCGCTCCTCTTACTCGGGGAGGGAGCGCATCCGCATCGATTTTCAATTTCTCTTCCTGCATCACTTGGATTACTTCTTCACTGTTCCAATCGGGTAGAGGAAGTCCTACAGCTATGGATGTGCTCGCGATTAAGAATATGATAATCAAAGGTTTGAACATGTCTTTGTTTAATTTTAGGGTGAGCATTTCTTTACTTTATGATTTAGGAATATAATAAAAATATTAGACCTATGCAGTTTAGGTATCAATTGCTATAGCTGTGCCAGGTGTATTTTTAGTATGGTGAGGAGTACAAACACAGAATATTTCTGAATTACCTGGGGAATTATGCATCATAATGTACTGATGAGACCTGGGGCTTTGCCTCATAGTAAGGGATTTGAGATAAATCAAAAGAATGAAGTGTTGCCAAAGAAATGGGAAGTAAAGAGAACTTATTTTGGCCTGAATATCTTCTAAAAACTACTACCTTTGAATCTTCAAAATAACATTTGCCCTACTCCATGAGTGATGCTATCAAACACGAATGCGGCATAGCAATGATCAGATTGCGAAAGCCAGCCCAATATTATATCGATAAATACGGGTCGGCTGCCTTTGCCTCCAATAGGCTTTATGTCCTGATGCAAAAGCAGATTAATCGAGGACAAGATGGTGCAGGAGTCGCCAATGTCAAGATCGATACCAAGCCAGGCACCAGATATATCAGTAGATATAGGTCTGTAGAGCCTTCAGCGGTCAATTTTATCTTTGATAAAATCAATAAGAAATTCAAGAAAGCCAAGAAAATCGGAGGTGAAAATGCGCTGAAAGACGGAGAATGGCTGAAGGAGAATACGGCTTTTACAGGGGAAGTGTGGTTAGGTCACCTGAGATATGGCACACATGGGGAAAATTCCATAGAAACCTGCCATCCCTTTCTCAAGCAGAATAACTGGAGAAGCCGAAACCTAGTGATGGCCGGTAACTTCAACATGACCAATGTGGAGGAACTTTTTGATAAACTGGTACAGCTCGGACAGCATCCTAAAGAGAAAACAGATACCGTCACCGTAATGGAGAAAATCGGGCATTTCCTTGACGAAGAAAACCAGCGGATTTTTGACAAGTACAAGCATCAGTACTCCAATGAGCAGATCACTCAGGTGATAGAAAATGAATTGGATCTGGCTAGGATTCTCCGAAGGTCATGCAGGGATTTTGACGGTGGATATGCCATGGCAGGCATCGTGGGAAACGGTTCCTCCTTTGTGGTAAGGGATCCGTCTGGAATCCGTCCTGCGTTTTATTATGCTGATGATGAGGTGATTGTGGTTGCCTCAGAGAAGCCGGCGATCAAGTCTGCTTTCAATATAGATTTTAAAGCCATCAAGGAAATTAAACCCGGACACGCTTTAGTGATCAATAAGGATGGCTCCTATGACGAATCTGAAATCATGCCTGCCAGAGAGAAGAAATCCTGTTCTTTTGAGCGGATTTATTTTTCAAGAGGTACAGATCCAAATATCTACCAAGAACGCAAAAATCTAGGCAAAGCTTTGATCCCGCAGATTCTCAAGGCTATTGATTTTGATTTGAAAAACACTGTTTTTTCCTACATCCCCAATACAGCAGAAACTGCGTTTCTGGGCATGATAGAGGGCTTGGAAGATTACCTGGCTATTAAGAGGAGAGAAGTGATATTGGACGGAAAGCCTCATATGGGTGATCTGGACGAATTGCTGAACTTCCGTCCAAGAGTAGAAAAACTAGTCAGTAAGGATGTCAAATTAAGAACCTTTATCACCAACGACGATGATCGGGACTCCATAGTGGCCAATGTGTACGATACCACCTATGAGGTGATCAAACCAGGCGTAGATACCTTGGTGGTGATTGATGATAGTATAGTAAGAGGAACTACTTTGGAGAAAAGCATCCTGACTACCTTGGATAAACTGAACCCAAAGCGAATCATCATCGTCTCTTCAGCTCCACAGATCAGATTCCCGGATTGCTACGGCATAGACATGTCCAGAATGAAGGAGTTTATTGCTTTCAGAGCCGCTTTGGCTTTGCTCAAGGAGCGAAAAATAGAAAATAAGCTAGATGAGATATACGAAGCTTGTGTGGCAGAACCCTTGTCTCCGGAGAATTTTGTGAAGGGAGTTTACAGCTCATTTACAGATGATGAAGTGTCGGAGAAAATATCTGAAATCGTCACCAATCCGGAGATCAGAGCTGAAGTAAAAGTGATCTATCAGACGGTAGAAAATCTGCATGCCTGCTGTCCGGATAACCTTGGAGATTGGTACTTTACAGGTGATTACCCTACCACAGGAGGTACCCGGGTAGTGAATAAGGCGTTTGCCAATTTTATGGAAGGCAAAACCATACGGGCGTATTAGAAATTCAACTATAGAAACAAACAAAAAACGGCACAGTGAGCAATCCTGGTGCCGTTTTTTGTTTGAAGAACCCCAATTTTCTTAACTTCAACTCAAATTCTAAACTGTATTTTATGGACATAAATGTATCTCTTTTAAAGCAAATATGTGAAATCGCCGGTGCGCCCGGATTCGAGAAAAGAGTGAGAGATTTAGTAATCGAGCTGGTGACTCCACTGGCCGATGAAGTGAAAACTGATAACATAGGGAATGTAATCGCTATCAAAAAGGGAAAACGAAATCCAGACGGAAAGCGGGTGATGGTGGCTGCGCACATGGACGAAATCGGTTTCATCGTCACGCATATAGATGACAATGGCTTTCTGCGGTTCCATACTTTGGGGGGATTTGACCCGAAAACCTTGACAGCTCAGCGGGTGATCGTGCATGGTAAAAAGGATCTGGTAGGTGTGATGGGCAGTAAGCCTATTCACGTAATGTCTACCGAGGAACGCGCCAAACTACCGAAGACCAGGGACTTTTTCATTGATCTGGGAATGCCAAAAGAAGAAGTGGAAAAGTACATTTCTGTGGGGGATCCAGTGACCAGAGACCGGGAGCTTATTGAGATGGGGGACTGCGTGAACTGTAAATCTATAGACAATAGAGTAGCGGTATTTATCCTATTGGAAGCTTTGCGCGAGCTAAAAGACCCAGCTTATGATGTATACGCCACCTTTACGGTACAGGAGGAAGTGGGACTGCGAGGAGCAAATGTAGCTGCTCACGGGATCAATCCCGATTTTGGGATCGCGCTGGATACCACGATTGCTTTTGATGTACCAGGGGCTCAGGCTCACGAAAAAGTCACCGAGCTAGGTAAAGGAACCGCAATCAAAATTATGGATGCTATGACCATTTGCGATTATCGAATGGTGGAGTTTATGAAACAGACTGCGGACAAGGCAACTATTGCCTGGCAACCAGAAATACTAGTGGCTGGAGGTACTGATACCGCCGGTGTGCAGCGCATGGGCAAGCAGGGAGCTATAGCAGGGGCGATTTCCATTCCTACACGTCACCTGCATCAGGTGATAGAAATGGCGCACAAGAAGGATATTGCCGATTCCATTGCCTTGTTAAAAGCTTGTCTGGAGCAAGTCGATTCGTACGATTGGAAGCACTAGTCCATATTCAAGAGGCTGTCTCAAAAGTATAGTTTGTCACATTGGGCGAAGTCGAAATGTATTCTAATTTACAGGAAATGGCCTTCGACTCCGCTCAGGCAGGCACCGATAAGCCTTTTGAGCCAGCTTCTTTTTTTGCAAAAAAGGGCTAGGGTTCATCTAGTATCAGTCAGCATAAGACTAGCTTCCAGCAAACTGTATTTCTCTGCGATCTCTCATTTGTCCTTCACTAGCAAAGTCTGGGATTAGCAGCGGTTATTCGACATTGCTTTTTCAGATAGTATTTTACAGCTTGGTTTTTGACACTTATTGCTTAAACAGGAATTCAGAATTTTATATGACTAAAAGCAAGCGGGATAGAATCAAAGTGGAGCCTTTTTTGGCATTTGGAAATACGCATGAGGTTTTTTTCAAAGGTCGCGTCATCACAGCCTACCAGCAGAAAAGACCATCCTCCAGGAATGGCTGGCTTAAGAATGTCTTAGCGACCATCAAAAGATATGCAGGTTCTTCGGTCCCTAACATGACCGTAGAAATAATTTTTCAGGATAAAACCTATGTGGTGCAAACGGACCAGGATGGGGTCTTTGAGTTGCAGGTTGGGGATTCGCCGGCTCAGTCCGCGCAAAATGAAATCGTCACCTTTCAGGTAGTCCACCCAGAAATTAAGAATTCTCCCGTCGCGCACCTGGAGGTGCTACGCTATTCGGGGGCTACAGGAGTGATTTCTGATATAGATGATACGGTGATCATTTCACATTCTACGGATTTAGGGAGGAAGTTTTGGCTATCTGTATCTAAAAATGCTTTAACACGAAGACCCTTACCCGGTGTCTCTTCTTTTTACAGAAAACTGACCGAGAATGGAAAACTCCCCATGTTTTACGTATCCAGTAGTGATTGGTCACTGTTTGATTTGATCAAGGACTTCCTGAGGTTTCGGCATATCCCCGATGGTCCATTATTGCTAAAGGACAAGCATATAAACCTGAAAAATGTATGGAAATCCGGTGGTGGTGACCACCAGCACAAGTATCAAAAGATCGTTCATCTATTTAAGTTGTACCCAGAGATGGCTTTTTACCTGATAGGGGATAGCGGACAGGAAGACCCCGAGATCTATGCTGACATGGTACAAAAGTATCCCAATAGAGTGAAGGGGGTTTTTATTAGGCTGGTGGGGAAATTTGATCCGGCTAGAAGAAAACAATTGGAAGAAAAGATCTCCACAGAAAATTTTCATTTTGTAGAGACTTCAGAGCAGGCGATAGCGATACTGGAACAGGAAATGAAAGAGAACTAGTCCAATGGAAAAAATGAAAAATTGCCTGTTTATCTTGAACCCCATCTCCGGAGATAATAATTACCAAAAGGAGGAGCTATTCGCTCAAGTGGAAGACTCACTTAAGCTGTATAATTTTCACTTTGTGGAAACTACCGGTGAAAATGACCCCGAAAAAATCCAGAAAAAATTAACGGAATATCAGCCCGATCTGGTGATGGTAGGAGGTGGAGATGGTACCGTGAAAATGGCAGCTATGGCGCTGAAATCAAGCTCGGTTCCGATGTGTGTGGTTCCGCTTGGCTCCGCAAATGGGCTGGCCAAATGCCTGGGAATAGAGGTGCTGACTGATGCCTTGGAGGCTGTACGAGATCATGAGGTGAAAGCGATTGACGCTATCGATATCAATGGGGAGATCTGTCTTCATTTGGCGGATTTTGGGATGAATGCCAGTATGATCCGGAAATTTGAAGACGACGATTCCCGCGGTATGCTGGGCTATGTGAAGAACTCCCTTTCTGAACTTTTCTCTGCGGAGCCCAAAAATTTCACTTTGAAATTTGGTGAAGAAGAAGTAGATCTTTCTTCAAAAATGATGGTTATCGCAAACGGAGACCAGTATGGAACTGGAGCCAAAGTGAATTGCAGTGGAGTGATGGACGATGGGAAATTTGAGGTGATCTCCATTAATCCTTTGACCGCTGACGATTTCTTGAAAATGACCGTAGCTTTTTTTAAGGGTGATCTGGATGAAATGGAGAATGTGCAGACTTGGCAGGTGGAGGAGTGTGAAATCATCAATCATCATGAAGCCGAGTTTCAGATTGATGGAGAAGTCATGAACCATCCTAAATCCATTCAGGCCAAGATTCATAAGCATGCATTTAACTTTTTGGTGGGTAAATCCTTTGATAACTGCCGTACTTCTGAAGTTTGAATACACTCATCCCAAAGTAGGATAAGAAAAAAGTAGATTTGTGTATCTTACTTTTTAGCTTTTAAATAAAACGAAAAATCTCATGTTCAAAAAACTACTGGCAGCTAGCTTGATCGCGACGAGTTTCTTCTCCTGCAACACCAATAAATCAGAAATAAAGCAGCTGCCTCAGCCTGAATCAGAATGGATCGCTATGTTTGATGGAGAAAGCCTGGAAGGCTGGACGCCGAAAATCTACCATCACGAGACGGGTGACAATTACCAAAATACTTTTCGGGTGGTGGATGGAGCGATTGAAGTGAACTATGACGATTATAATGAGGGATTTAATGACCGTTATGGACATTTGTTTTACGACAAGCCCTTTTCTTCTTTCCACATGACATGGGAATACAGGTTCACGGACCAATGGCTGGAAGATGCAGCTAGCTATACCTATAGAAACAGCGGGGTGATGTTTCACTCCCAAGCTCCAGAGACGATTTTGAAAGAGCAGGATTGGCCGATATCTGTGGAGTGGCAGATGCTGGCCGAGGAAAAAGAAGGAGTTCCTAGACCCACAGGCAACATGTGTTCACCGGGTACCGATGTGTTTTTCGAAGGGGAAAAGGACCCAAGACACTGTATCAATTCTACTTCTCCTACCTTCCAGTGGGATGAGTGGGTAAAAGCCGATTTGATCGTATATGGAGATTCATTGGTCATCCATTTGGTGAATGGCGATACGGTCCTGCAGTACACCAAACCGCAGATTGGGGGAGGAGTGGCCAATAACTTTGATCCGAAATACAAGGAAGATGGCAAGGCGTTGACCGAAGGCTATATAGGTCTGCAGAGCGAAGGTCAGGGTGTGATTTTTAAGAATTTGAAAATTAAAGAGCTTTGAGAAGAATCAAGATTATAGAATCAAGAATCAAGAGCCAAGAATTGAAAGTTAAGAGCCTAGAGTCAGCTATATAGTTAGCGGCCGTTCGTGTCCGCACGAACGGCTTTTTTTATAGATAGTGGTTTCCTAGGATTCGCATACAGCGAAATAGTATTCTACGAGTTGCTCCCCTCGACTTCGCTCGGGGAATGAATACTATAATTAAACTAATGAGGATGTCTCAAAAGTATAGTTTGTCACATTAAGCCAAGTCGAAATGTATCTTAGTTTACAGGAAATGGCCTTCTACTCCGCTCAGCTACACACCGAGAAGCCTTTTGAGACAGTCTCGTTTTTATTGCTCCTTCATTCAAGTTCGACAATTGTTAGCGTATGCTGACCTCGGCCTTCAAACTTTTCATACTTCTTACTTCAAATACACAGTTTTGCCTGATTTGGCGCTTTCTACTGCAGCTGATAGGATTTCTACCACGATCAGATTGTTTTCTAATGAAGGAAGCGCATATTCTTCCAGTTCCAGGTCTCCATGGACCACTGCCAGCAGCAGGGTGAATGGATCCTCAAAAGGACTGTTTTCGTATTCCAGCTTCATGGATTTTTCCTCATAGTCACTGTAACCTTCCGCTATTCTCACCCTCAGATCAGTAGGATTGTCTGCATAGATAGCACCTGTCAGTCCGTAAATTTCCATGTCTTTTCTGCCTATAGGCCAATTCCAAGAAGCCTGAATAATAGCTTGTGATTCCTCGTAATTCAGGATAATAGTGGCCTCATCGTCCACCTTTGGGTTGTTTTCAGGCTGTAATTGATTAGTCACCGCGGTGACCGAATTTGGGCGTTTACCCTGGTGGAGCCAGGTGACCAGGTTTGCCCCATAGCAGCCAAAGTCAATAATCGCTCCGCCTCCGTTTAATTTAGGATCGGTCAGCCATTCCAGAAATTCCTCATTTACCCCGATTTTTTTGGGTCCTTTGTGCCCGTCTCGCACGATTATTTTCCTCAGTTCACCCACGGCCCCTTCCTGCAAGAGTTCCTGAGCTTTGAAGGTGCTAGGATACCATGTGGTCTCATAGTTGGTGATCAGATGGATGTCGTGTTCTTCTGCCAAAGCTTTCATTTTTTCGGCATGTTCTAGACTTACTGCTAGGGGTTTCTCCACCATTACATGAATTCCACGCGGCGCGCAGGCTTCTACCACCGCCAAATGATCATAGATATTCCCAAAAGCGGTGACTGCTTCTGGTTGGGTTTTGTCCAGCATCTCAGTCATAGAGTCAAAGACCAGATCCATGGAAATTCCATGCTGCTCGGTCAGCCTTTTGGCGAGTTCCCGGTTCGGTTCGGCTATTCCTACGATTTCCAAATCAGGCCGGTCCTTCGCATTTAGAATCCACCCTACATGTCCATGGGTGAGACCTGCTACTCCGATTTTTGTTCTTTTGTGCTGCGCAAAGCTGACTTGGTAGCAAAAAAGAAGAAACAGGCAAATACTGATTTTTTGTAGCATGGGTGGATGTTGGGCTTGGTTTGAGCGGTAATTTATGAAAAACTAAATCACTAATACACAATCTTCAGTTTGTTCAGAAAACTTACATCCTCGGCACGGTCATTCCTCCGTCTACCACGATGACCTGACCCGTAGAGTAGGGAAGATCTCCCCTGACCAGAGCTGCCACCACCTTGCCAATATCCTTAGGTTCACCCATTCTGGGCTCTAGGGTCATTCCGCTTTTGACTCCCTTGTGGTAGGTTTCGCGTACCTTTTCTATCATGTCAGTTTCTATGACTCCAGGCCGGATTTCATATACAGGAATGCCAGCCTGCGCCATTTTTACTGCCAATACCTGGGACATCATAGCCAGAGAGGACTTTGCCATGCAGTAAGCAGCACGGGTAGTCGAAGCTACAGTCGCTGAGATGGAAGTGATGTTTACGATGGAGATTGCTGATTCGGGATGCTCAGCCTTTAGATCAGTCATCCACTTTGCGATAGCCTGAGTCAGAAAGAAAGTGCCTTTTTGGTTGATGTCCATTAGGTGGTCAAAGTCCTCTTCCGTAATGTCAAAAATGTCACTTCGTGTTCGGGGCGCCACTCCGGCGTTGTTCACTAGGATGTCTATTTTACCAAATTTAGCTTGCAGACCTTCGAGTATACTCGTCCTATCCTCTTTCAGGGCGATGTTTCCTTGCAGATACTCCACTTTCACTCCGCTACCTCTCAATTCTGCCAGGGTTTCTTGTACGCTGGCCTCTTCACGCACTCCGTTTATGGCCAAATCTATCCCTTCCTTGGCTAATTGTTTCGCTATTCCCAATCCAATTCCCCTGGATCCTCCGGTGATTAAAGCTACTCGGCTCATGATGATTTGATGGTTTTAAGTGTCTCGTGTATTTCCATTTTTTTGTAAAAAGGATCTAAAGGAAAGCATCCGGAGATCATCCCGTTCCTAGGTGCTGTAGTACAATCTGAGAAGGTTCTACAGATCTTTGCCCGCTTCATAGGAGTTCCTTCCAGTACATCTGCAGGTAATTCCGGATAGCTAAGGACCATTCTGCCCAAGCCTATGGAATCTGCTTTTCCGCTGGCAAGAACGCTTTGACCTACATGAGGAAGCCACTCCTGCAAGTAGGAATAGGCAGAGCCTACCGTGTAGAATTTTGGAAAAGCTTGCTTTACCTCGGCCACTGCGCTGATCTGTCTAGCTACCCCGTGAAGTGGATCTTCGGGTGGATTATAGCCGTCAGAAGGAGGGAATAAGGCAGGGCGCTGAATGTGAGGATTGTAATAGGGACTGCCGGCCGTGGTGCATAGAAGCTCAATGTCCAAGTTTTCTAATTCTTTCAAAAACTCAAAGGACTCCTTGAGGTTCTCTCCGCTTCCATTTTCATCCCCACCAAATGCATAGGTGTAATTGCCCTCGGAAGCAGGAATACCGGTGCCGTCTGGCCCAGGTTTGAAGGGCGCCCAATCAAAAATGCTCATTCTCACTCCAATTTCCAGACTGGGAGCCTCCGTTCTTATCCCAGAGACTATTTCCCGTATAAATCGCGAACGGTTTTCAATGGATTTGCCATAGCGGCCTTCCCGGTCATAAGCACTTAAGAATTCGTGCCCCAAATACCCGTGGCAATGTTTGATGTCCACGAATTTAAAACCGGTTTTTTGGGCACGAACTGCAGCTATGACATAGGCATCTATCAGCTCGGTGATTTCACCATCACTCATCAGTGGATAATCTTCAGCCAGACCAAATTTCTGATTTAAAACGGGGTGTGAATAAAGGATCTTAGGCTCCATTTTGGTTTTACTATTGGGCTTACAAAACCTTCCAGAATGCGTGAGTTGCAGTCCGGTAAGTAAGTCGCTGCTGTCACCAAATGCCTGAAGATGCTCCTGCTCCACCATTTGATATAAGTCCTCAAAATCGCTCAGGTTACCTTCATTGATCATCAACTGATTGGGATTGGCTCTTCCATCGGGCTGCACGGCCACAGCTTCACAGCCCCAGAGTAGCTTTGCTCCGCTGATCGCAAAATTCCGCCATCGTCTTTTAGTGAGTTCTGTGGGCTTGCCATCCTTGGTGCCATCCCAGCCCTCCATGGGAAGAATACAGAATGCATTGCCTATTCTATTGCCGGCACGTGTGGTGTGTGCCTGCGCAAACGGGGAGTCTTCGCCTGAAGTCAATTCTTCATCAAAAGGTAGGTCTATGCCCTCTTTCTTCAGGTGATCTCTTAGGATTTCTGCCGTTTTCAGTTGGGCAACTCTGGGGAACGGTGGTTTGTATTTTCCGGTACTCATGGGCTTACACAGTTAAAGAAGCTGTAATAGTTCTCTTGCTTAAGCATACGCTGCAGCAGCAAAGCCAACTCACGGGCATGATAGTCACCCCACATGCAAGATTCTCCGTAAGGAGCCTTTTGGGCTTCTGGTTGATAATCCCAGCCATTTGGCTGATGGTATATGCTGTGCAAAATCAAGCCTTGGTGATCGGGATCTGTAGATAAATAGGGTTCAGAGAAAAGATTTCCTGCAATTTGAATTCCTGCCTGAATGTACTTTTCGGACTGTGTTGGGTCCGACTTTTTCATCCAATTCCCAATCCTGATCAGGCCTTGTGCAGCGATGCAAGCTGCAGAGGAATCCACCGGCTCAAAGTCATTGAACGGGTCGGACTTTTTACTCAGGTAATCGCCCATTTTGTGGAGATTGGGAGCTCCGGTGTCCCAGTATGGGATGCCGTCGGTAGGTGTATTAGCCAGGTAAAAGTCAGCGGTGGCTTTGGCTGCTTTGGTGAGTGTTTGGATCAGATCCTGCTTGGAGATAACAGCTGCATAGTCCTCTTCTTTTATTTGATCAAGTATCTCCAGCGTCTCGCCAAGTCCGCAGATTGCCCAGGAGAGTCCCCGTGTCCAAGTGCTGAATCCGGTGTAACCTTGCTGGGAATTAGGACATCTATAATTCCCATCGTTGGTATTGAAAATGATTTCATGGGCTGTTCTTCCGGATATATCGTAGGTGTCTCTGCCCTCACCGTAGTAGATGGAGTATTTTACCGTACTCAAAATGTGCTGTATAGCCCGTTCGATCAGAGAGATTCTTTTGTCATTTTCGCTTTGTAATACATGGCCTAAAGCATGTGAAACCACCAATGCCCTGCAGGAACGGATGGTGTCTACAAACAAGGAGTGCGGTCCGTTAAAGGAATAGATAAAACCTCCTGACGGAATTTCTGTCCAGCGCATAGCTTGTACGGCACCACTTACTTTTAGTGCCAGTGTATAGAAATTCTTTTCCCATTCATTGGATTCGATTTTACCTTCCTTGATCAGTCGAAGTAAATTCCCATAAGTACTCACATTATTGAACCCATGGTCGTGCACCCCATTATGGGTGAGGTGAGGCGCCATTTTATTCAGGGTGTTTTTTCTGCCCAGTTCCAAATACTCATTTTCGCCAGTGGCGTCAAACTGAAGTATGGCTGAGCCAAATTGAAACCCCTGGGTCCATTCTGTCCAGCCACGGGTGACATATTTACCTTTTTCGGTAAAAACAGGAGCCCCGTCTGCGGTATCGAAGGAGGATTCTATCAATTTTATTTTTTGCCCAGATAGCTCCCAGAATCTATTGAGAGGTTTTTCCAGGTGGTTTATGCTGAATTGTGATTCAAGATTCATAAGCGGATTTTTGAGTCAAGTGATGGCGAAGCATCAGGATAAAAGTTATAACAAAGAGTACACAGTACATCAGGAAGTCGAGAGGATAACCGGCAATCACACTAGGGACAATACCTGCTAGGGAAAGCAGGAAAATAGCCAAAGCAAGCGTGGAAAGCCAGATAAGCGCTGGAGGTGGATTTTTGAAAATGACTGCTCCAAGCACCACAGGTGCGATCATGCTAGTACCAGCAAAACTTACCCTAGCCAGCAATACCAGTTCGTCACTCATATAGGTGGAAAATACTAAAACTATCAAGGAGAAAACCAGGATGGAAAATTTGGTCACTTTCATGTTGGCTTTATCTGTACCGGTGAGCATAGATCTCAGCTCTGTTCCCAGAGCAAATATTTGTGCATTGGTGGTGGAAAGACAGGCTGCAAATAAGCCCACCACCGCTAAAGCAGCTACTGGTACTGCCTGGTCAAAAAGCAGGGCTTTGGTAAGAAAATCAGCTGTGCTGGCATCTGGGTATTGGATAGCTCCATATAGGCCTATGAAGGCTGTGGGCAGAATTACGAGAATTGCGAAGATGCCCACGGCATAGGCCATTCTGTGCACGGATTTCAGGCTTTTCATCACTACCAAGCGTGTAGTAAACTGGGGTTGAGAAACCGGAATCAAAACTATGGCTATCGCAGAAGCGATTAGGAAAGGGCTGGTAAAGAGCCCATTTGGTCCCGGGAGGGTCAATAGGTCAGCGTTGGTTTCGGAGACTTTAGCCAATCCATCTTCCAGCCCTCCGCTCATCTGGAGGCAGGTCACGCCGATGATCCAGATTACGGTCAGCATGATGACACCTTGTATGGCATCACTGTAAACAATGGCTTTGAGGCCGCCGATTTCCGAATAGATCAGCATGATAAATACGAGTAAAGCAGACCATGCCCAATACGGAAACATGTCCGGAAATGCAGCATCTAGAAATATGGATATTCCTCTGATCTGAATAGCCACATAAGGAATCAAAAAGAGGAACGCACTGGCAAAGACTAGGTAGCCTGCAAATGAATTTTTATAGCAAGACTTCATCAGTCCGGCGACTCCTTTGTAGCCATTGATGCTCGCCCGCTTGCGCAATGCATATCCAAACCAAATCAGGAAAAAGACCATCAAAGCATCAGATAGAGCCAGGAAAATCCAGGCACCCACTCCGTGAGACCTGAAGAAATCCGGCATTCCCATAAAAGTGAATGCGGAAAATAATGCGGCTGAGAAAGTCAGGAAGCCTAAAATGGTACCGATGTTTGACCCTGCAAAGATAAAGTCGTCTGATGTCCTATCTTTCTTGTAAGAGCGGTAGGAAGCATAGCCCAGCATGGCCAGAAATAAGGTGAAGAAGAAAATCAGCCATCCAATCATTGCTTCTTCGGGTCTTTATATGGGAAAAACTTGGAGCCAAGAAAGGTTGCAATCACTACCAATACAGTGACCACAAAGCCGGACCAGAATACAAATGGGATACTAGCTAAGGTCGGGTCGAGTTTTCCTGATTTGAAAAGGAAAAGGTATGCGAAGACCGTCAATACAGTCACAGCAAGTACCAGGAAATTCCATTGCTTGGATTTCATAGAAATAGGTTAAGGTTATTTTGTGTAATTCGGGTTTTACCTAAAAATACTTTTAAGTTCGGCTTAAAATAGCAATTATCTTTTTTAATACTAACCTGTGGCTGTAGGGTGCAGCCATTTTCTTACGAAATGCTTTTCATTGGAATCCGGGCAAAGTTGTGCTCAGGAGCTCGCTGCTTTAATTCCTGTATTTGCTATCCTACTCCACAGCGTACAAATTATTAAGGCTAGCAATTACTTCAAAATCAGGCAATACCTTTCAGTTTTTTGAAAAGATCATGCCTTGGGTACGGGATTCTAGAGTCTCCAAAGAGCCTGTTTTATGGCAATTCCTGTCCTCATCGAAACCTAATGCAAAATTCCGGTTAAACTGCTTTTTCCACACTGACACGGATAGATTTGCTGATTGGAGTATTGCTTTTCTCAGCAAATTCATGAATGGGCACCAAAGGATTTGTTTCAGGGAAATAGGCAGCCAGGTTACCTTTGGGGATTTGATATGGAATGACTAAAAAATTAAATACTTTCCGCTCCTGGGAGTCATAGAAGCTCGAGATATTTACCACTTCCATCTTCTTGAGCGCTAGCAGCTGCATGTCTTCTGGGTTCATGAATAGCACTCTGCGCTCATTATGTATGCCTCGGTAGCGATCGTCTAACCCATAAATAGTGGTGTTAAACTGATCGTGGGAGCGTATACTCATCAGTAGAAACTCATGCTCTCGCAATTCGTGATTGGGCAAGGGAGTGACCGAAAACTGGGCTTTTTGGTTGGGAAGCTTGCTGAAATCCAAATCACGTACATTGTTTGGCAGGTAAAATCCGCTGCCCTTTGATTTGGTATTGATGTCTTTGAATTGGCTGATCACTTCTCCCAGTTTTTCACGTAGTAAATCGTAGTCGTTCCCTAATTTTTTCCAGTCCACGGGATGGTTTCCGCGAAAAAAGGTTCCGGCAAGATCCCCGATTATTTCCGGTTCACTTTTTACTTTGTCAGAGATTGGCTCCAAAAAGCCCTTGGATTGATGGACTATACCCATGCTGTTTTCCACTGTGAAATGCCTCTGCGCTCCATTTTTCAGGTCCTTCTCTGACCTGCCTAAGGTGGGCAGGATGAGGGCAGTTTTACCGGTGACCAAATGACTTCTATTTAATTTGGTGCTTATTTGCACGGTGAGGTCACAGGCCTGAAGTGCCGCAGCAGTGTACTCGGTGTCAGAGGCTGCGGATACAAAATTCCCGCCCAATCCTATAAATACTTTGGCTTTGCCACTATGCATAGCAGGGATAGCATGCACCACATCCACGCCGGGTTTTTCCGGGGCATCGAATCCAAAGGTGTTTTTGATGGCTTTGTTTAATTCTGCAGAGACGAAATGCATGATTCCTACAGAGCGATCCCCCTGCACATTACTATGCCCCCGCACCGGACAGGTGCCGGCTCCCGGTTTGCCTAGGCTGCCTTTCAGCAGGAGCAGGTTGACACATTCTTTGATGTTATCCACTCCATTTTTGTGCTGAGTAAGCCCCATAGCCCAGCAGATGATGATTTTCTTTGGATGAGCTAGCAGGTTTACTGCTTGGTCGATTTTGGATTCAGCTACGCCGCAGCGTTCCAGAAGCTCTTGCTCCGTATATTGATCCAAATCACGCATTAATTTCTCATATCCCTCGGTGTATTCCGCGATGAAATCACGGTCAAAAACCTGCTGGTCCACCTGGTCCAGTGTGGACAGTTTCTTCTGGATTAATTTAAGCAGGGCTACATCCTGATTGATCTTGACCTGCAGGTAAACATCGGTCAATTCCACTCCACTTCCCAGCATTCCTGAGACTTGCTGTGGGTTTCGAAAGCGAATTAGTCCGGCTTCTTGTAGTGGGTTTATACTTATTATTTTGCCTCCTTTGCTTTTGCATTTTTCCAGTGCTGAAAGCATCCTGGGATGGTTGGTGCCAGGGTTTTGACCGATGACTAGCACTACCTCTGCTTCTTCAAAGTCCTCCAGTTTCACAGATCCTTTGCCGATGCCCAGTGTTTCAGTCAGTGCCACACCGCTTGACTCATGACACATATTCGAGCAATCGGGCATATTATTGGTTCCAAATGCCCGGGCAAATAGTCCATACAGAAAAGCTGCTTCATTGCTGGATCTTCCTGAAGTGTAGAAGATAGCTTCATCGGGGCTTTCTAAGGCGTGGAGGTGATCTGCTATGATTCTATAGGCTTCCAGCCAGGTGATTTCTTCGTAGTGATTGCTTTCGGGTTTGAGGATCATCGGGGCGATGAGCCTGCCGCTTTTCCCTATTTTATAGTCTGACCAAGTGGAGATTTCCTGAATAGAATAATTGGAGAAAAAAGCATTGTCCAGCGTATGTGTGGTGGCTTCTTCGGCTAAAGCTTTAGCTCCATTTTCGCAGTACTCAGCGATTTTGGATGGTTTCTCTGGGTCAGGCCAGGCACATCCCGGACAGTCAAACCCCTCGGTTTGGTTCATGTGCCCGAGGGTTTTCATCGCTCTGCTGATGCCCATTTCTTTGAAGGTATGCTGAAGGGCTACTTTCACCCCGGTAAATCCAGCAGCGTAGGAGCTGGGTTCGGTCAACCTAATTCCGGTAAAGTTTCCTGAACTTTGGAACTTGATGTTTTTTCTGGAGTTGCTGGCCATGAGAAGATTACTTAGTGTCAGATCACTAAAGTTATAAAAATATGATTACCGCTCAGGCAGGGTTCACTCAAGATATTCGGGTTTTACACTTGAATAATTTCGAATAAGCTGTAGGAATCCATTCCAAATACTTTATCCTAAATTCGACTTCGGGAGATAGAAAAGGAATGCTTGCGCTATTTTTTCAGTTTTCTTTCTGAAACTGCATCGTAGGCCACTTCTAAAGCTCGGCGAATTACCTCTTCGTTGACACCTTTTAACTCAAAAATAGTCCAGCCACTTTTGCCCCACTTATTTGGCAAGGGATATATGCAATCTGGCGAGAGCTGATGAAATTCCTCTTGTTTGTCTAGTGGTAAGCCTATCTGGGCTACCTGTGCTGATTCATTAAGTGTTGCGAAAAGGCTACCACGGATCAATTTAAAGGCAATTTGCTTCAGGTGAGGTTGGCTTTCGGTATTCGGAAAGGAAAAAGCGATCTGTGCAAATTCATTTGGAGTAATCATATAGGTCAACAGGTTTCAATTAATTCACTTCGCAGTTTTAGTAGTATTCTGAAAAATGCTGGCCAAGGTTCAGAAAATTCAAACCTTTTGGCTGATTCTACCCTCTTTGTTGAGCATAGCATTATTCGCAAATGAAATAATTTTCACAGCTCAGGACACTACAGCAAATCAATGTTGGACTCACTCATGCGATTTGGTCTTAGGTTTCCATATTTTCTTAAAAACACTAACCACGCCAAGCACTAGGAATCCAATAAGCAGGCCGAGGACAATTTCTTTGATAATACTGGGGATACCCGGGAAAAGGTGATGGAAGTAATCAATATTATGCACGAATATTCCGCCGGAAACCAAAATTAAAGCAATGGTTCCTACCACGCCCATTCCTTTAATGATTTTAGGTAGGGCGTTAACTAATATTAACCCGACTTTATCAGAAAAACTGTCTTTTTCCTCATTCAAGGCGATTAGTTTATAGCCAAATTCATCCATTCTAATGATGATTGCCACTATGCCATAAACCCCAACAGTGGCCAATAGGGCAATAAAAGTAACTACAAGGATCTGCTCTAGTATAGGTTCACCTACCACCGTGCCCAGAGCAATGATGATGATTTCTACAGATAAGATAAAGTCCGTGAACACAGCTGACTTGATTTTCTCCTTTTCCTTTGCAATTACTTGTGCTTTGGTCAGGTTTACCTCTATTGGGGTTACTGGCTTTTTCTCATGGGGAAAAAGATATTCGTGAATCTTTTCTGCACCTTCGTAAGCCAGGTAAAGCCCGCCCATAATCAGGATAATTGTCACCGCAATGGGGACAAAAGCACTCAGTAAAAATGCAAGGGGCAGGATGATGACTTTGTTTAGCAGGGAGCCCTTGGTAATGGCCCAGAGCACGGGGATTTCACGGTCTGACACGAAGCCGGAAGCTTTTTCAGCATTTACAGCCAGGTCATCGCCGAGTATTCCGGCGGTCTTTTTAGCGGCGACTTTACTCATGGCAGCTACATCATCCATTAGGGTAGCTACGTCATCTAAGAGTGCAAATATTCCTGAGGCCATTGAAATCTATGTTTTGAGATTAAAGCGTGTAGTTAAGGAGCAGTGAATATAGCTTCCTTTACTAGTTGTTTCAATTCTATTCTTTAGGACTGGTCAATCCAGTGGAGTTAGCGGAATGGGTTTGGTTTGACTGCAATGCCTCACAACCATCCGGCTCAATAGTAAAGGAGATGTTGACAATTTTCCAGCCATCGTTGGTTTTGAATAGGGTAAAAACATCGACTCCGCAGTGTGAAAAGTCCCCGTTGATACTTAAGGTATAGGGCACCCAAGCCGAGGCGATTTCCTCATGCACCTTGATCTCGTAGTCCAAAGGCGTTTCTTTGATTACCGTGTGGGAGTTGAAGCTTTTGATGTCGTCTGTATAGGACCTGTTACCATATTTGATGGCATCCTTGGTTTGCCGCACGTACCAAACCTGGGCGTTGCTGAAAAATATGTCTTTATAGGCTACAGAGTCTTGGGATTCCAAAGCTTCAAAGAACAAATCAACTACGGCCCTGACGGCTTCTTCATCTTTTTCCTGCGCCTGGGAGGAAAAAGCGTAAAAAGACAGCGCAAAAAGAAGTAAATAAAAGTGTGGTTTACTAATCATGGTTTGTTTTACTAGGTCAATCAAAAGGATGTCAATATTGAGTTTTAGGATTATCCGAAATTCTGCCAGCGACGCGGTAATGAGTATGTATAGAAGCTGACAGTGATCCACAGAATACGTTCACACTGCTCGTTTCTTAGAACCTCAACCTTTTTTTGTTACTGGTAAGATAGCGGATCTGCCAATGGAAATTTTCCATAACAATTAAAGTACAAGACCTTATAAGTAATAAAAAGCAAAATTATACGATTTGGTTTGGCTAAGCCTAAAAAAAGTGCTTTATGCTCGTGAAAGCCGTTTTTTGTAAGCCTTAGTTTGAAAGAGGACGATCAAAGTTTGGTTCAATGGCAAGCCGGGCTTCCTCAGGGTCGATGAATTCCCGTAATTGCCCTAGCGAAATGACCTGATAGTTTTCTGATTTGAGAAAGTCTAGGTAGGATTGAAATAAGGCAGGTGGGGTGTTGACCCAGGGATGCTCTAGGTCGGGCACTCCATGAATAGTCAGTACTACGATCTTTCCGTTTTTAGCTTGTTGAAAAGCCGCCATGATTTCATCTTGGTTATTTTCATCCGTAGCCCAGCTAGGAATCAAGTAAGGATGATCCGAGGTAGGGTCGTAGACCCGGGATCCTCCTGCTCTGGCAAAGTCATAGGCTCTAGCCTCTAGCAATTTCAAACTTTCTGCATGGAGTCCGTAGCCTGGATAGGCGAAATTCCTGGGTATGGGAATCCCTAGCGCAGCGCATTTGTGCTCTATATATTGAAGTTCTCTATCAAATTCCTTTTGCGTGAGCTTGGTGACATTGGCATGGGTGTGGGTGTGATTTGCAATCTCGAAACCCATTCTGTCCAATGCTTGAACTTGCCTCCAATTCATATAGAGTGAGCTGTCCGGATAATTGGGAGGAAATTCACAGACGAAAAAAGTAGCCCCAAAACCCATTTCCTTAAGCATGGGCGCTGCTACGGAATAATGACTGGCCGGAGCATCATCAAAGGTAAGTACCACTAGTTTGTTAGGAATGGGTTTTTTAATGATCTGGGACTCGCCTGGCAAGGAAATTAACAGGAAAATAATACTGATTAGAAACTGATTTCTCATCTGTTTAATATCTTAAGAGTAAAGTTGATAAAAGCTGAAGCGCTTCTTTTCCAGAAAATTACTAAAAAGGTAATGTATCTTAATATCCGGTCTGGGTTTTTAGTTTTCTTCCTTTTTAATAAGAAGCAATTTTCTGTAACTTGAGTAAATAGGGTAGGGAAAACACCCATAGTTTTTATCTATTGAAATAAAATTTTTATAATAAAAACTTTCTATAAATTAGCATTACAAACTCAAAATTCACTAACACTTAAAATTATGGATAACAATCACAATCACGATTCCAATGGAAAAGACCCTGTTTGGGATGTAAACAACAGTGATGCAAAGTGCCCATTTACCAGTGGGGCCATTAGCCAGGCAGCTGGTAGAGGTACTAGAAACAAAGACTGGTGGCCAAATCAATTAAACTTGAATATTTTGCGCCAGCACTCCTCCAAGTCTGATCCCATGGGTGAAGGGTTTAATTATGCGGAGGAATTCAAGTCCTTGGATTTAGCGGCAGTGAAAAGTGATCTTGCGGAATTGATGACAGATTCTCAGGATTGGTGGCCGGCTGATTTTGGTCATTATGGACCATTTTTCATCAGAATGGCTTGGCACAGTGCCGGTACCTATAGAATCGCCGATGGAAGAGGTGGTGGAGGTTCTGGTACACAGCGTTTTGCGCCGTTGAATAGCTGGCCGGACAATGCCAACCTGGATAAAGCAAGACTTTTGCTTTGGCCTATAAAGCAGAAATATGGGAGAAAGCTGTCCTGGGCAGATTTGATGATTTTGGCTGGAAATGTTGCTTTGGAGACCATGGGTTTCAAGACTTTTGGTTTTGGCGGAGGACGTGAAGATGTATGGGAACCGGAGGAGGATATCTATTGGGGTTCAGAAGGTGAGTGGCTAGGAGATAAGGAGCGATATGCGGGTAGTAACAATGGAGATAGGGATTTGGAAAATCCACTCGGAGCTTCACACATGGGGCTGATCTACGTGAACCCAGAAGGGCCAGAGGGAAAACCTGATCCCATAGGGGCGGCACATGATATTCGGGAGACCTTTGGCCGTATGGCCATGAATGATGAAGAAACGGTAGCTTTAATAGCCGGAGGGCATACTTTTGGTAAAACTCACGGGGCTGCAGATCCAGTCCAGTATGTGGGGCCTGAGCCAGAGGGTGCAGGTATAGAAGAAATGAATTTGGGCTGGAAGAATACTTTTGGGAAAGGAAATGCGGAAGATACCATCACCAGTGGAATAGAAGTGACCTGGACCACCACACCTACGCAGTGGAGTAATAACTTTTTCGAAAACCTTTTTGGATACGAGTGGGAGCTGACCAAAAGTCCGGCTGGGGCACACCAATGGAAGCCTAAGGGTGATGCAGGAGCGGGTACAGTGCCTGATGCGCACGTTGCTACCAAAAAGCACGCACCAGCCATGCTTACTACAGATTTGGCACTAAAAGAAGATCCAAAATATGCGGCCATCTCCCGCAGATTCTATGAGAATCCGGATGAATTTGCAGATGCATTTGCCAGAGCATGGTTCAAATTAACACATAGGGATATGGGGCCGATTCATAGGTATTTAGGTCCTGAAGTACCACAGGAGGAACTTCTTTGGCAAGATCCAGTACCAGCAGTAGACCATGAGTTGGTGAATGAGCAAGATGTAGCATCCCTGAAAGCTGAGATCCTGGAGTCAGGGCTTAGTGTTTCGGAATTGGTGTCTACAGCCTGGGCTTCTGCATCTACTTTCCGCGGGTCAGATATGAGAGGTGGTGCCAATGGCGCCAGAATCAGACTTTCGCCTCAGAAATACTGGGAGGTAAATAATCCTTCTCAACTCAGCAAAGTGCTGGATAAACTGGAAGGTATTCAGAAGGAGTTTAACTCTGCTCAGGGTGGTGGAAAGCAAGTTTCCATGGCTGACTTGATCGTCATAGCAGGCTGCGCAGGTATCGAACAGGCCGCCAGAAATGCAGGTACTGAAGTGAAAGTACCGTTCACTCCTGGTCGGGGAGATGCATCCCAGGCTCAGACCGATGTGGAATCTTTTGCAGCTATGGAACCTGCAGCTGATGGTTTTAGAAATTACTATAGACCTAAGCATAAGGCTTCAGCTGAGGAAATGCTCATCGATAGAGCTCAGCTGTTGAAATTAACACCTCCGGAAATGACCGTTCTTGTAGGTGGGATGCGAGTGTTGGGTACCAATTTTGATAATTCCAAGCATGGCGTGTTTACAGAAAATCCCGGCGCACTGACCAATGATTTCTTCAAAACGGTGTTGGACATGGGAATCACCTGGAAAGCTGCGGATTCAGGTCAGCATGCATTCTTAGGATCTGACCGCAAGACAGGTCAAGTGAAGTGGACAGGAACCCGGGCAGATCTGATCTTTGGATCCAATTCGGAGCTAAGAGCGCTTTCGGAAGTTTACGGCTGTGATGATTCTCAGGAAAAATTCCTGAAGGATTTCGTAGCTGCCTGGGATAAGGTGATGATGCTTGATCGCTACGATTTGGGTTAGGCCTTTATCCTTATTTAATATTGAAAGACAGCTTGTGATCAGGCTGTCTTTTCTTTTTTTGGGTTTAAAAAAAAGGTAAGCCTAGAAAATTGCACCGAGGCCTGTACGGAGAAAGCAAACCTTTTATCTTAGCAAATTAATTTTATCAGAAATCCGAACAGCCCTTATCCCAAGCAAGTCCAGTCTAAAATGAAGCAATTATTCTCCAATCTTCTCTTCAAAGTATTTATCGCCATTGTTTTGGGGATAGTTTTCGGTCTTTTCTTACCAGAATCCATCAATAGGATTTTTGCTACGTTCAATGCTTTTTTTGGTCAGTTTCTCAATTTTGCTATTCCTTTGATCATACTAGGCCTGATCATGCCTGCGATTTCTGATTTGGGCAAAGGTGCAGGCAAGATGCTATTGATCACTGCAGGGATAGCTTATGGATCTACGATTTTTTCTGGTTTTATGAGTTATTTTACTTCATCCACGATCTTCCCATCTCTGCTGGCTTCGCATGTGAACGATGTGGCTAATGTCGCAGATGAGGGGAAGGACTTGGAACCTTACTTTAGCATTACTATCCCTGCAGTGATAGATGTGATGTCTGCCTTGGTTTTAGCTTTTGTGATAGGACTTGGGCTTTCCTATCAGGAAAATTCAGCATTGAAAAAGGTGGTGAAGAACTTTGAAACCATCATTATGCAAGTGATAGAAAACGTGATTGTTCCCTTGTTACCGGTTTTCATTTTGGGGATTTTTGCAAATATGTCTTACAGCGGTCAGGTGTATTCCATCCTGTCGGTATTTATCAATATCATCGGGGTGATATTTGCCATGCATATTTTCTTGCTCATCCTTCAGTACGTGATCACCGGGGCGATTGTTAAAAAGAACCCGATTAAACTATTGGCTACTATGATGCCGGCTTATTTTACAGCGTTGGGAACTCAGTCTTCTGCAGCAACAATTCCTGTGACTTTAGAGCAAGCAGAAAAGAATGGAGTTTCTCCCAAAATAGCTGGATTTGTGGTGCCGCTTTGCGCTACTATTCATTTGTCAGGAAGTATTATGAAGATTACCGCATGTGCGATGGCTTTGATGATACTGGAAGGAGTTCCTTATAATTTCGGGATGTTTGCTGGCTTTATTTTTATGCTGGGCGTAGCTATGGTGGCCGCCCCTGGAGTGCCGGGAGGAGCAATCATGGCAGCAATTGGAGTACTTCAATCCATGCTGGGATTTAGCGAAGAAATGATCGGATTGATGATCGCCTTGTACATTGCGATGGATAGCTTTGGGACAGCATGTAATGTGACCGGAGATGGGGCAATTGCTTTGGTGGTGGACAAGATTACTGATAAGCAGCCATAATGCACCGCCAAAATCCTCATTTGGGGGTAGGTTTACCGCATTTTATTGATTTTGAAAGTCCTGGATCCATAGCTCGGGATGGTACACAGGGGCATGAATAGGAAATAGGGGGCTTTTGCTAGGTTTGATGAGCTTTGGTCTCGGACTTGCACAGGTATAGTAGTATTGAAATGTTTTTGCTACTAAACCAGCCTAATTATGAGTACTTCAAAATCAATGACTACCTATTCACAAGTGCTAAATGTACTTCCTAGCAAAGGTTATGGAGAAGAATTAAGGATTAATCGTGCGGGTGGCCGGTTCGAGCATTCTGAGAAAATCTTTCAGCCGGAACATTTGAAGATAGTTAAAACCTACAGGTTTGAAGGCGAATCTGATCCTTCGGATATGGCAGTTATTTATTTGCTACACGGAGAAGATGGTGAAAAGGGGTTTCTTTTGAATGCCTATGGAACCTATTCGGATGAGGATAACCAATATTATGATGAGTTTATCAAGGGCGTTCCGGTAGAAGAACTGGAAGGCTTTGACCTATGATTTCTTTTAAATTTATCCTTTCAGAACTGATTCATTCACCATAAACTATCAAGTTATGTTACA
The DNA here is from genome assembly GCF_027594545.1 of Algoriphagus sp. TR-M9. NCBI lineage: Bacteria > Pseudomonadati > Bacteroidota > Cytophagia > Cytophagales > Cyclobacteriaceae > Algoriphagus > Algoriphagus halophytocola. The sequence goes on from NZ_CP115160.1 coordinate 890,165, forward strand.
CCCTATGATTGTTACTGCGACTGGCTTTCCTACATTTTTGCTCGGAAAGAAAAAAGATGAGGTAGATAAAGGAACCACCCGCAAAACCCCGGGAAATTCTGAGGGTGCTAAGCCACCTTCCAAAAAGGACTACAATGAAATAGAACGGAAAAATGACAACGAAAAAGATATCCAGGAGGAGACTGTGGATAATGAAGAGCGTGACAAGAACCGAAAGTAAAAGCTAACCTTTTTGCTTTTTTCATTGAGTTCCTGAATAAACCATCATGGATATACGGAATGATGCCAGTAGCCAATATTTATTTGCTCAACTGGTCAGAAGACCGAAGACTTCGGCAGTAGTGGTGCAGACTGAAGTGGCCTCCATTCTTAAGTTTATCATATCCTATATTACTTTAGCCTCCTTACTGGTAAAAGCAGCTAGCCTAGCCATAGAACTTGGCGTGGATTTAAGATCCTTATCGGTTTTTTGAAGGTTTATTGTCCGGTTTATTTTCTTCCAAAATAGTCTCCAATTTTTTAGCTCTTTTGGTGTCATTTGCCCAGTAGTACAGCTTTGCTGCTTTTTCACCTGCTTTCTCTATAAATCCGGTCTTGTCTAGCTTTGAGAGCCAGCCGATAAATTTGCGAACTATCGGAAGATAGGGTGCTAATAGCAGTGCGGAGAGCGCAATCAATAACCATCCCACGGGAATAAAAGGCACCATCAATGCGGCGAGTCCAGCTATAAAAATCAGAAATGCAATCCCGGGAATTACGAGTTTTTTCACAATAGAAAGATACGAAGGGGAGTAAAAAAGTTGTGGTTTTTTCAGTATTATTACCTAAACTCATGTTGAAAAATCCATCTCGTTTTCGTAGGATCTCAAAGGCTAAATCAAATACATATGCTTAGTAAAGAAGAATTCGAATTTTTGGACACCTTTGGTTATCTGAATTTAGGGCAGTTGCTTACTGATGACCAGGTGAAGCAAGTGAATGAGCGTATCACCGACTTGATGCGGTCCGAAGGGGAGCGAGCAGGAAAGGAACTGGCGGAATCAAGGTACATCCGTCACCCCAAGGAAGAAGGAGCTGATCGCTTGGCGGACCTGGTCAATAAAGGAGAAGTCTTTGATGTTTTTTACACACATCCTCGAGTTTTAGCTGGAATAGAAGCAGTTTTAGGTCAGGAATACAAATTGTCCTCTCTCAATTACAGGGCAGCAAAACCCAATCAAGGCCTTCAGAAACTTCATGTGGATTGGAAAAACACGGTCGTCAATGGTGCATATCAGGTATGCAACAGCATTTGGTTATTGGATGATTTTACGGAGTTTAATGGTTCTACTCGAATCGTGCCAACCTCACATAAATGGAATGAATTGCCCGATGAAGCCATGTCAAACCCGTTAGAAAAACATCCAGAAGAAATCCGGATTATAGCACCAGCTGGATCGGTGTTTATTTTTAATTCCCACGTCTGGCATGGTGGCACCACTAACCAGACAGATAGAGTGCGAAGAAGCATACATAGCTATTTCTGCAGCAGAGCCCAAGCCCAGCAGATTGACCAAAAGAAATACATTACTGAGGATACTTTAGCTCGGATAGGTGAGCAAGGGAAGTGGATTTTGGACGTTTAGTTATGTGAGTGTACTGTGTAGCGACTTTTCTTAGTTCTTGGAAAGGTAGTAGGGCAATTGTTATTGATCCTGCGTTTTTCTTTTTATGGTTCTACCCTGAATTTAGTGAGGCTACAAGCCAAGACTCAAAATTTCGAGCGATGAATGGGGCTAACAATACAAAAAAGCCTCAACTAGAATCCCTGTTGTTTAATTTGCTCCTTGAAGCCCCGGAATGTTTTATCCTTCGATACTTTTGAAGACCAAAAGTATCCAAAAGTCTTGGCCTCGGCCTTTTCTTTCCGCTTGTTTCGTTTACAATATCCTTACAACTAGTGCAATGCGGAATTTTGTAAGGGTTTGCCACCCTAAAAATGACTGGATTTCCCTCGATACCTCGGGAACTAAGTCATTTTCTTAACGGGTTTGCAACCCCATCCAAAACCGAAAATCCCGCACGGCCGAGCGTACCGAACAATTATAGTCCAATTTATTCATGTAAATACCGATCGATTTATTCCTATTCCTGCTCAGGTCATTTTCGACCACCTTACATAAAACTGGTGGTAGTACCCTTTTTTCTAATTCACCTGACTTTTATGGGCCATTTACAATCCAGGGATAGGCCTTTCTAAATCCATTTTTCCAAGTACTGTGTGAATGTCCCAATCCGGCTTCTATATCCAGTCTGATATTTTCTTTGGGCATACCCTGTTTCAGAAGGATATCCCGCATTTTTTCTATGTTCTTGATGTTGGAACTTTCCAGTTCACCTGCATTGAAGTAAATTTTCTGAGTAATCAGTGATTTATTGTTTTGGTGTAGTGTGAACACCTTTTCATTTACCCAAAATGAGGGTGAAAAAACGATCGCTCCGCCAAAAGTGGAAGGGTAATGCATCAGTATATAATAAGACATCAACCCACCTAGGGAAGCTCCCGCAATCATGCTGGACTTTGGATCTTTCTTAGTTCGGAAGTTTGAATCTATCCATGGCTTTACAGTCTCCACGATCCAGGCTGCATGTTGGTCTCCTTCATAGCTTTTATCTGCAAAAAGACCGGTTTCCGGAAAGGGTTTGTATTCTTTGATCCTATCCGCTGAATTGTAGATGCCAACCACGATAGATTGTTGCTGGCCTAGAATTCCGAGACTATCCATGACCTCATCAATCTGCCATTCGGTGCCCTCTTGGATCTTTTGGTCAAAAAGTGACTGTCCATCGAGAAAGTAAATCACTGGGTAATTACTACTGTCTGAGTGATAATTTTTGGGTAAATAGATCGCTAAAGTCCTTTTTTCTTCGAGGTAATCGACCGTGATGGTGTCTGGAAGGGTGATGACATTTTGCGAAGCAGTATGGGTGAGTTTTTGAACTCTTTCTTGATGAACATTTTTCCGGATTACTTCAGTAATCTTGCTGTATCCAAGGTAAACTAGTCCTAGCAATAGGGTAAAACCAATAAGGTAGGATAGTTTAATTCTCATTTCTTCGTTGATATGCCTTTGGGTTTTAAGGAAAGAAGAATAAGTTTTCCAATCTTAAAACTGTATGCTTAAAATAACTATAAAGCTTCATTATAAGGCGTTTCTTAAACAAAACTTCCTCAAATTATGGGATGTTTTGTAAGCAGACAATGCTGATTTCTTTGTTATGAGCTAGCGCAAAATCCAGCAGGGTAAATCTTAAACTAGCCATTTGTCCTATAGCCTATCATTTACCAAAAAGGTCAACCAGCGCCTTATGGCGGTAATCAAAGATCTCCTCTAGCTTTTGTTTGATGAGGATTTTATTGGCAATACTGCCCAGAATACCCATGGGAGGCTGGTAAGTCACAATATCTTCCATCAGAGTTCCTTCAGGAATTGCTTTCAAAAAGTGCTGATGATGCCAGAGTTTGTACGGCCCTACGCGCTGTTCATCTATGAAGAACTCCCGCTCTTTCACCTGAGTGATTTCAGTGATCCAGGTAGTTTTGATTCCAAAGAGCGGTGAAACTTTGTAGCTGATAATCATTCCGGGATAAATCTCATCTGGGAGGTTTTCGGTTGTGATATCAAAGCCCATGTATTCGGGAGTTATTTTTTTTAGATTTTTCGGATCGCAAATAAAGTCCCAAAGCGTCTCTAGCGGCTGCTGAAAAGTTTGTTCTCGCTTAAGTTGGTAAACTCCCATCGGAATTTGTTTTTTCTTGTATTGTGGTTGGTGAGTTTAACTTGGAAGAAAGTGATTTGTTTGGAATACAGTCATGCTCGATAATTTGGATTCACCTTTTTTGGAATTCAACGGTTTCACTTCAGCATTTCTCCCAGCTTTTCGACTTTCTTCAGCCACTTTGCTCTAAACTCTTTTTTGGAAAGACGAATGGGGCCGATGGCCGTTATCCGTACTTTTTTCACTCCTATGTAATTCAAAGTCACCCTCTTCATGGCATGATGGCTTGGACTTCGGTAAACCAATCGGTAATACCATTCCGGTTGGTCCAAGGTGCAGATGATTCGTGCGGTTTTGCCAGTAAGATTCTTGTCCCACCATAGGGAATTCTCTCTTTTTTGAAAGGCAAAACCTGGAAGCATGACCCTGTCCAAGAAACCTTTCATCATTGCAGGCACAGAACCCCACCAGACCGGATAAATCCAGACGAGGTGCTCAGCCCATTTCAATTTTTCTTGAGCTTCCAATAAATCCGGCTCCAGTTCAGTTCTTTTCCTATATCCAAATTGTAGGTTTGGATTGAAATCCAACTCTCTGATATTGATTTGTTGGATATTAGCCCCAGCTTTAGCAGCGCCTTTTTTATAGGCATCAGAAAGCGCATAGTTGAAGCTTTCCACATCGGGATGGCCGTTGATGATTAATATCTTTTTCATTGTGATCAGAACCAGGTTTTTAACTTTGTTTCAAAGGCAGCGCCTGTCAAATTTTCTTTTTTGAAAAATTGGTAAAGGGCAAAACAAGCCGGGATGGTTAAGTAGGCAGTACAAATAGCAAAAGTGGCGAGGCTACTAAAAATAGCTAGGGTTTGGCTACCAAGTTTGCCAATAGAGACTGCGATAAAATCCTGCTGCTTTGTAAAAAAGTGATAAACAGCTTTAGAGTAGTCGTAAAACCTAACTGTGACTTCGTAGGCGAGCCATGAGGGATAAAACCACTTACGGATAGGCTCCCAGTATTTCCCCCAAATCGATATGGGTTGCTTGTTTTCTTCCATTTTTTGATCCTTTTGACAAAGATTAGCTAAATGGAAGCGTGATCATTTGATCTAGATCAAGTGGTGGTTTTTTTGTTTCTAATTCTACTCAGAGTCTCCAAAGTGATTCCCAGATAGGAGGCAATATGGGTAAGCGGGATTCTGTTGGTGATATCCGGATAGATGCTGATCAGGTGCTTAAATCTATCCTCGGCTCGGTTGAATTGGATGGTGTAAAGCCTTTCGCATAGCCCCAGCATGGTTTCTGTTACCACTTTGCTGACAAATCGTTCAAAGTCATGATGCTTCTGGGAAAGACTGTCAAAGGTAGCCTTTGAGAACTCGTAAGCCACTGAATCTTCCACAAATTCCACAAAATGCGGACTAGGTTTGGCACTGAAAAAACTGACTATAGGAGCCATAAATTGGTTTTCGAAAGTAAACCAATCTGAAATATCCTTTCCGTCTTTTAAATAATATGCTCTGGCACAACCTTCCACGATCAAATAGGCTTTTTCAGAATATTGTCCTTCCCGGACTACAATCTCACCTCTCTTAAATGTGCAGAGTTTGGAATTGGCAATAAGATCCTGCTGGCATGCTATGGATAAAGGTGCGTAGAGCTCGCCAAGTTGGTGTATGGTTTGTTCGAGTGGCATGGGTGGGACTTGCTGAGGAGTTTAATTTTTTGCTAATATCTAAATCAAAATTTAATTATGGGAATGGAGGTGCTGTCGATCACTTTAACAGGCTATACATTGACCACTGACTACCTCAAAACAATTTTATTCTTGAATTCGTATCGTCTGTCCCGCTGGGACTCCATCGAATCTTATCTCCTTCACATATCCAGAGGTTAAAACCTCTGGCTAGGAGATGAGCCGTCCCTCTGGGACTCATTGATTGGAGACATGTACAATCAATGCCGTAGGCATGGCCGATATTGGCTAAATACAATACAATATTGAATTAGGTGATGAATAGATATCGTCCGTCTCGCTGGGACTTTGCGGGCTATGTGGTCATTCAAATTCCAGAGGTTAAAACCTCTGGCTATGAGATGAGCAGTCCCTCTGGGACTCATTAATTGGAGACATGTAGAATCAATGCCGTAGGCATGGCCGATATTGGCTAAATACAATACAATATTGAATTAGGTGATGAATAGATATCGCCCGTCTCGCTGGGACTTTGCGTGGTTATGTGTTCATTCAAATCCCAGAGGTTGAAACCTCTGGCTATAAGATGGTTCGTCCCTCTGGGACTCATTAATTGGAGACATGTAGAATCAATGCCGTAGGCATGACCGATCAACTAGCCAGCCATTTCAATGGCTGGAATTCAAGATGGATAATGGGATCATAAAATGCCGTAGGCATGGCCGATATTCTAAGGCAATATTCCCTAAATTCTCAACAAAAAAAATCCCTCAGATTGCTCCAAGGGATTTCGACAATTTTCAGCTTTTCTAATTTTAGCCTTCAGAATTCGCCTCAACCCATTTCCTCGCATTCACAAAAGCCTCCATCCAAGGTGTAAAGTCGTCATTTCTATCAGCAGGATAATGCGCCCAGTTCCAAGGCTTCAGGGTACGCTCTATATGTGGCATAATCGCCAGGTGACGTCCGTCTGCGGATGCGATACCGGCTGTCGCATGGTCGGAACCATTAGGATTCCCTGGGTAGGCCTCGTAGCTGTATTTCATCGCAAAATTGTACTGCTCAGCTGCTAGCGGTAGAGAGAATTTACCTTCTGCATGCGCAACCCAAACGCCAAGACGCTGACCGCTGAGCGATCCTAGCATCACAGAGTTGTTCTCAGGAATGGTCACATTCACAAAGGTAGACTCAAACTTGTGCGAATCGTTATGCAGCATCTTTGGCTTGTCTGCATGATCAGGAGTGACCAAGCCAAGTTCTACCATCAGCTGGCAACCGTTACACACACCCAAACTCAAGGTGTCAGGACGGGCGTAGAAGTTGTCCAGGGCTTGCTTAGCCTTCGGGTTGTATAAGAAGGCTCCTGCCCAGCCTTTGGCTGATCCCAGAACATCGGAATTGGAGAATCCTCCTACGAAGGCGATGAGTTGCACATCTTCCAGGTTTTCACGACCTGAGATTAGATCGGTCATGTGTATGTCCTTCACTTCGAAGCCAGCTAGCCAAAGCGAATAAGCCATTTCACGATCGCCATTCACACCTTTTTCTCGGATGATCGCTGCCTTGGCTTTTCCTTTAGTAGTTCTGAAAGGATCAAGGCCTGCTGCCGCAAAGTCGCCTTTCCAGTCTGCCGCAAACTCAAATGAAAGGGGTTGGTTTTTATAATTGTCAAAGCGGTCTTTGGCTAGCTTTTCTCCGCTTTGTTTTCGGTCTAATAAATAGGAAGATTTGAACCAAACATCGCGAAGCTCAGCTATGTCCAGGTTGATTTCGGTTTTTTTCAGTTCCACTACCCCTGAATCGGTCACTTTCGCCAGCTCTACATAATCCACGTCTGCTTCCACCAAAAGTGCTTCTACTGCATTTTCATCCGCTACCTGAATCAAAATACCTGGGTTTTCTGCGAAAAGCACTTTTACCAGATCCTCCTCATGCATGCGGTTGGTGTGAACCTTCAGTCCTACACCTGGAGTTGGGAAGCACATTTCCAGCAAGGCTGTGATGAGCCCTCCGGAGGAGATGTCGTGTCCAGCCAGAATCCATCCTTGATCGATCAGATCTTGGATAGCCGTAAATGCCTGTGCAAAGTATGCGGCATCTTTTACGTCTGGAGTTTCATTTCCGATTTTATTCAAAGCCTGATAGAAGCTAGAACCCGCAAGCTTAGCTGCATCTCTAGAAAAATCTATGTATAGGATTTTACTTCCATTGACAGGTTGTAGAGCAGTTTTCACTGTTTTCTGAATGTCGGAGCATTCCCCTACAGAAGAGATGATCACAGTCCCTGGAGAGTACACCGTTTTGCCATCAGGGTATTTCTGTGTCATGGAAAGGGAATCTTTTCCAGTCGGAATATTCACCCCCAGATCTATTGCAAATTCCGAAACAGCTTCCACAGCACGATATAATCTATCGTTTTCGCCTTCGTTTTTCGCAGGCCACATCCAGTTGGCAGAAAGGGAAATTCCCTGCAAGCCGTCTTGAATATGAGCGAAGATCAAATTGGTCATGGCTTCTGCGATCGCGAGTCGGCTACCTGCTTCCGGATTTGCCAATGCAGCCACTGGAGCATGACCTATGGAAGTGGCGATGCCTTTATTTCCGGTGAAGTCCAGCGCCATCACAGCCACATCGTTCAGCGGAAGCTGGATTGCACCCACAGTTTGCTGCGTAGCCACACGTCCCGTCACGGATCTATCTACCTTATTGGTCAGCCAGTCTTTACAAGCCACCGCTTCCAGCTGCAGGACTTCGCGGATGTAGCCTTGAATTTGCTCAGCATCATATTTTGCTTCCGCAAAGCTGGATTTGCTGCTCTTATCTTCCAAAATGGTTTTTGGCGAGGAGCCGAACATATAGCTTAGATTCCAGTCCACAGGTTTTTCGCCTGTCTTCTGGTTTTCAAATTTGAAATGCATATCTCCGGTAGTCTCACCGACTACATAGAAAGGCGCTCTTTCCCGCTCAGAGATAGTCTGAAGTGTAGCAATATCTTTTTTGCCGATCACCAATCCCATTCTTTCCTGAGACTCGTTTCCTACGATTTCCTTGGCAGAAAGGGTAGGGTCACCCACAGGAAGTTGGTCGATGTGGATCGTACCTCCGGTGTTTTCCACCAATTCAGAAAGGCAGTTCAAATGCCCGCCTGCCCCATGATCATGAATGGAGATGATGGGATTGTTTTCGTTTTCGGCCATAGCGCGAATCACATTGGAAACACGCTTTTGCATTTCAGGGTTGGAACGCTGAATGGCATTAAGTTCGATGGCGTTAGAAAGTTCACCGGTATTCAGCGAAGAAACCGCCGAACCGCCCATGCCGATTCTGTAGTTGTCCCCGCCCATGATCACGATTTGATCACCGGCTTTGGGCTCTTCTTTTTTTGTGTACTTAGCATTGGTAAAGCCAACGCCGCCGGCAAGCATGATTACCTTGTCAAAGCCGTGGTGCTTGCCATCTTCTTCATGCTCAAAAGTCAGAACTGAACCTGAGATCAGTGGCTGACCAAATTTATTTCCAAAATCAGAAGCTCCATTGGAAGCTTTGATCAAAATATCCATCGGGGATTGGTATAGCCAAGGCCTTGCAGGAAGATTTTTCTCCCAACTTCTCCCTTCCTCCGTTCTGGAGTAGGAGGTCATGTAAACTGCTGTTCCGGCCAAAGGGATAGAAGCAGTACCACCTGCCATACGGTCGCGGATCTCACCGCCGCCTCCGGTGGCAGCACCATTGAATGGCTCTACCGTAGTCGGGAAGTTGTGCGTTTCGGCTTTCAGGGAAATCACCGTATCTATGTCACGGGTTTCGAAAAAATCTGCTTTATCCTGGGTTGTTGGAGCGAATTGTTGCGCCTTTGGACCTGCTACGAATGCCACGTTGTCTTTGTAGGCAGAAGCGATTCGGTTTGGATGCTTTTTGGAGGTTTCCTTGATCAGTTGGAAAAGCGTCATTGGCTTCTCCACCCCGTCTATAATAAATGTGCCGTTGAAGATCTTATGTCGGCAATGCTCCGAGTTCACCTGGGAAAAGCCGAATACCTCAGAATCAGTTAGCGGTCTTTCGAGTTGTTTGGATACCCCTTCCAGGTAATCCACCTCTTCCTGGCTCAGAGCCAGTCCATGCTCCTTATTATAGGCAGCGATGTCCTTGATCTCCACGATGGGTTCTGGCTGCAGGTGAATGTCAAAAACATCCTGATCCAGACCGTCATATGCATGTTTCAGCATGGGGTCTATAGTTTCCCCGTCCTTCAAGGGAAAAAATTCCTCGATGCGGGTGATTCCATTTATCCCCATGTTTCCGGCGATTTCCACGGCATTGGTGGACCAGGGGGTGATCATTTCTTTTCTTGGGCCGGAGAATTTACCTTCTACTTGGTTTGTTTCCAGAGCTTTGGCTTCGCCAAAAAGCCAGATTAATTTCTGGATATCTTCGGGAGCGAAAGGTTGAGGGGTTTGTACGGCGTAGATAAGGTTTTGAGGGGATTCGAAGAAGAAAATCATGTCCTTAGGCTAGTAAGCTGCAAAGGTAATCATTTGGGTGGTAGATTGAAAAATTGAAATTTGAAAGATTAGAAAATATGTATATCCGCTTTTCTGCCAGTAAGTAGGCAAAAGCAGCATAGGATATGTTGAACTTAAGATTTGAGGCCACCTCAGCCTGTCCCGCTCCTGAGGGAGTCTTCGGACTTCTGGTCTGTTGAGCAGAGAAATATTGGTTACTGGCATCATTCCGGATATCCATGTTAGAAAATATAATTGTCCGTAAAGTGCCCATTGCTGCTGGTCACTTTGTTTGAGGTAACAGCAGATCGAAGGAGGGGTACAAAGCAGCGCAATGCTAGGGTTTACCCAATCCAATTTTGCATTATTCTAGCGCAATAAATCTGAATTTATCTGCCCATCCTTTGGTGTCAATAAGTCTGAGAAGCTGGGTTAATATTTTAAAATTCCTTGATACTGTTCGTTTTCGTGCGGTTTTCGATATTATTTTTCTGTTAAAGCCAAAGATTGTTCGTTAATGTTTCTGTGGAAACTTTGAGCTTTCTGAAAGTTTCCATAGTATTGCAGCCGAATAAAAGAGTGCAGCAGATATGAGACAAAAAATCTTGGAGGTGGCCATAGAGCAATTCAGTCATTACGGCGTGAGAATCGTTACGATGGAGGATATTGCCCGGCTTATCGGGATTTCAAAGAAGACGCTTTATCAGGAGTTCAAAGACAAAAAAGAATTAATCAAGGAAGCCTTCTCCACGGTACTGGAGCAGGATTGTCAAAAGTTACAGGATTTTGCAGATTCCAAAGATGGGGTGATTGAGCATTTGGTGCAGACTTCCAAGATGGTAAGGGAGCGATTGAGCGCCATGAATCCTCTGGTGATTATAGAAATCCAACGGTATTTCCCGGATACTTGGGAGGTTTTTGAGCGGTATAGAGAGGAAGTTATTGAGACAGATCTTGTCAATGTATTGGAGAGAGGTAAGAAGTTGGGTTATTTTCGCCCGGAGATCAACTCAGCTATTTTGGCCAAGATGCGAGTGGAACAGATCAGTGCAGGATTTAATATGACTAATCTCCGTAATTCGGAATTTACGCTCGTGGAGATGCAAGTCAGTGTATTGGATCATTTTCTACACGGCATATTTACCGATAAAGGCCGTGAGTCCTATTTGCAAAAGCAAAACCTAAATTGAGCATAGCTCAAAATGTAGTATTTGTTAATTGAAAAGACCCTTTTTAGTAATAAAATAATGAATAGAATAAAATTTTCTCTGCTGGCAATACTGGCCCTGATGCAGCTCAGGACTGAGGTGCTTGCACAGGATCCCGCTCAGCTGGAAGTGTTGCAGCTCAATCTGAAAGAGACTTTGGAATATGCATTGGAAAACAATGTAGATGCCAAGAACGCCAGGCTGGAAGTGATGATCTCCCAGACCACCATCAAGGAAGAGACAGCGGCCGGACTACCGCAGATCAATGGATCGGTAGGATTGACTTATAATCCTATGGTGCCGGTGATGTTTGTGCCAAATGAACCTCCCTTCGGTGATCCTAGTAATCCATCTGACGTAATTCCCTTACGGTTTGGGGTGAGCTATTCGGCGAATGCCGGAGTAAATATGACCCAGATGATTTTTGACGGGTCGTTTTTTATCGGATTGAGAGCTGCCAAAACCTATAAGCAACTGACCGAATACGATAAGGTCAAGGTGGAAAATGACCTGATAGAAAATGTCAAAAAAGCCTATTTCGGGGTACTGGTCAACCAGGAGAGAATCAAACTGGCCGAGGCCAATCTGGCCCGAATCGATTCCCTTTTGGAAGAAACCAAAGCGATGAACGAAGCGGGGTTTGTGGAGAAAGTAGAAGTTTCCAGAATCCAGGTTCAGCGGAACAATACATTTTCCCAGCTGAAGCAAAGCATCACTGCTTATGATATCTCTAAGCAATTGCTGAAAATCCAACTCGGGCTGCCTAGAAATTTCGAAATTGAGATTACGGAGACTTTGGCTGAACTTAACCCGGAGGATGATTTGGTTGCAATTCAGACTATGGAAGGCGAGCGCCGGGTAGAAATGGACCAGTTGGAGACCAATCTAGAGTTGACCAATCTCGACCTGAAAAACAACAATGCCCAGTACATGCCTACCTTGGACTTCAGCGGCAATTTCACCAGATCAGGTGCGGGGGATTCATTTTCTTCTACCTACGATCCTATCAATTGGTTCAGTTCCTCCATGTTGGGTTTGACGCTGAACATCCCGATTTTCGATGGGCTGTCCAAAAGCGCTAGAATCCAAAGGAACAGGCTGCAGATCCAGCAGTTGGAAAACCAGAGGTTTTACCTGGATCAAAACATCAAATTGGAGATATATCAAGCTAGAGAAAACCTGGCCAATGACCTGGAGGTCCTCGCCGTACAGCGGGAAAGCATGGAACTAGCCCAGGAGGTGTATGATATTTCAAAAATCAAATACAATGAAGGCGTTGGTTCCAATCTGGAAGTAGTAGAGGCAGATGCGGCATTGATCGAGTCAGAAATCAATTATTTAGGTGCACTTTACGATGGGTTAATCTCAAAAGTGGATTTAGAAAAAGCACTTGGAATTCTCAAGGTAGGGCTAGAGGAGTAATTCAGTTCCACTACCTGCATTCCAACTTATTTATGTATCAAAGATCTTATCTATAAAAAATGAAATCATTCAATAAATTTTCCCCACTGATTGCTTTAGCTTTTTTGGCATTTTCCTGCGGACCAAAAGATGAAATCGCCGCCAAGCATGCGGAACTGGAAGAGCTGAAAGCACAATCGAATGAGATATCCACTTCCATAGCGGAGTTAGAAGCTGAGCTTACCAAGCTGGACCCGGAATTTGCGAAGCAGAACAAAAAGTCAGTACTCATCACCACGGCTGAGGCCAAAAAGGGGGAGTTTGACCACTACGTAGAGGTGACTGGTTCCGTCCTTTCTAAAAAGAACGTGATGATCAGTGCCGAAACTTCAGGCAGGATTTTGGAGATTCCAGTACTGGAGGGCATGCGCGTGACGAAGGGAACGGTAATGGCAAGAATTGATTCGGAGAGCCTTCAGAGAAATATAGACGAATTGGAAAACTCCTTGGAGCTGGCCACTACGCTTTTTGAAAAGCAGGAGAGACTTTGGAATCAGCAGATCGGTACAGAAGTCCAGTATTTGGAAGCCAAAAACAGAAAAGAAGGCTTGGAACGTAACCTGGCTACCGCCAAAACCAATCTGGCTAAGGCGGTGATCACTGCTCCTTTTTCCGGAACCCTAGAGTCTATTGAAGTGAGACTGGGTGAATTGGTGCAGCCAGGTATGGGGATGTTTCAGTTTGTAGGTGAAAGCGACCTGTTTATCGAGGCAGATATTTCCGAAAGCTACATCGGAGTATTGTCAAAAGGTGATTCGGTAGAGGTGAATTTCCCTTCCATCAATAAGGAGCTACAGACCAAAGTGTCTTCGATTGGAGCGATTATTAACCCAAATAATAGGACTTTCAAAGTGGAAGTTTACCTTCCAAATCTTCCAATGGTGAAGCCAAATATGATCTCAGTTTTGAAGATTTTGGATTATCAAAATGCCAATGCGGTAGTGGTGCCTAGCCACTTGATATTGAGTGACAATAGAGGCGATTATGTGTTTGTGGTAGAGGACGGAAAAGCGCTCAAAAAGTATGTGGAGCGTGGAAAAACCTTTGACCGGGAGACAGAAATCCTAAGTGGCCTTAAGGGCGGGGAAACGCTGGTAGACAAGGGTTTCCGTGAAGTTGGGGATAATTTTAATGTGAATATAGCGCAGCAATAATAATGGCAGAAAATCAAAAACCACAAAAAACACGTGAGTTTGGACTGTCCAGCCTGAGCGTGGACAACTCCACTTCGGTGGTCATTCTTACCTTGATTATTACAGTCTTGGGACTGAGTGCCTATAGAAATATGCCGAAGGAAAGCTTCCCGGAAATCGTCATCCCTACGGTGTACGTGGGGACGCCCTATCCGGGCAACTCTCCAGTGGATATGGAGAACCTGATTACCCGTCCGATCGAAAAGGAGCTGAAGTCTATCAATGATATCAAAGACATCAACTCCACTTCTGTTCAGGATTTTTCATCCATCGTGATTGAGTTTAATCCGGGTATAGAGATTTCCAAAGCGATACAGGATGTGAAGGATGCTGTAGATAAAGCGAAAAGTGAACTGCCTACTGACCTGGATCAGGATCCAAATGTCTTAGAGGTGAATACCTCAGATTTCCCCATCATGAATGTGAATATATCCGGAGATTATTCGGAGACGGAGCTGAAGAAGTTTGGGGAATACCTGGAGGATGAGATAGAAAAGCTTTCTGAAATATCCAGCGCGGATCTGGCAGGTACGGTAGAGCGAGAAATTCAAATCAATGCGGATCCTTATAAAATGGAGGCAGTGGGTGTGAGTTTCAATGATATTGCGCAAGCTGTGCAGACGGAGAATGTCACCATTTCAGGAGGGAATATCCGAACTGGAGATTTTCAGCGGAGCCTGAGAGTAGATGGTGAATTCGACGATCCTATGGATCTGGAGGATATCATTGTCAAGACAGATAATCAAAAAATCGTGTACCTAAGGGATGTAGCTGAAGTCAAAGACACCTATAAGGAACGAAGCAGTTACGCCAGAAGTAAGAACCTGCCCGTGGTCACGATCAATGTGGTCAAAAGAAGTGGTGAAAACCTGCTTTACGCGGCAGATAAGATCAAGGAAATCATAGATGAGACCAAGGCCAATCGTTTTCCGCCGGATGTAGAAATTACCATTACCAATGATCAATCCAAGCAAACCAGGCTTCAGGTAAGTGACTTGGAAAACTCGATTATTTTTGGGGTAATTCTGGTAGTTCTGGTATTGATGTTTTTCCTAGGATTTAGAAATGCATTGTTTGTGGGGATCGCTATCCCACTCTCCATGTTCATTTCATTCTTGGTTTTGAATGCATTCGGGATCACCTTGAATTTGATGGTGCTTTTCTCTTTGATTCTTGCTCTGGGAATGCTGGTGGATAATGGGATTGTGGTGGTGGAAAACATCTACAGGCTCATGTCTGAAGGAAAAAGTTCTACTCAAGCAGCCAAAGAGGGAGTAGGTGAAGTGGCTTGGCCTATCATTACTTCCACGGCTACTACGCTGGCGGCATTTTTACCTTTGGCTTTTTGGCAAGATACGGTAGGGGAGTTCATGAAGTTTTTGCCGATTACCCTGATTATCGTACTTTCTTCATCCTTGTTTGTGGCTTTGGTCATCAACCCGGTTTTGACCGCAATGTTTATGAAGATAGAGGATGTGAGCGTGAATAAGCCCAAGCAAAAGTCGATCATAGTAGCAGGTGTGTTTTTAGTGCTATCTACTATTTTCTATTTAATCGGTGTTACCGCTATTGGCACCTTGATGCTGGTGGCTTGCATTTTGACTTTGTTCAATGTTTTTGTGCTTCGCAAAGCCATTAGATGGTTTCAGACTGTATTGCTCGTGAAGCTGGAGAATACCTATGAATCTTCATTGAAATTTGCCTTGAATGGCAAAAAACCTTATTTGTTCTTTGGAGGTACTTTCTTATTGCTGATTTTCTCATTGGTATTGCTAGGAGTGAGAGCTCCGAAAGTTTTATTCTTTCCGGATAATCAGCCACAGCTGGTCAATGTGTTCATAGAATTTCCTATCGGTACGGACATAGAAGCTACCAATGAGTTTGTAGATGGCATGGAAGATGAAATGATGGAAGCTTTGAGTGACTATGAAGGGATTCTGGAATCGGTGATTTCCCAGGTAGGAGAAGGTACAGGTGATCCTATGGAAGGCCCGAGTAACCAGCCTACGCCTCACAAAGCCAAAATCACCATTGGTTTTGTGGACTATATAGACAGGCAAGGAATCAATACCAATGGAGCCATGGAGGTCATCCGTGATTTGGCTGAAAAATACCCTGGGGTGTTGATTACGGTGGATAAACAGAAAAATGGCCCGCCTACCGGGAAAGCTGTGAATTTGGAGTTTACAGGTGAGAATTACGATCAACTGATCGCGTACGTGAATCAGACCCGGGAATATTTGAATAATCAGAATATCCCAGGAGTGGAAGAATTGAAGACTGATTTGTCTTTGGGAAATCCAGAGGTAATCTTGAATATAGACCGGGAAAAAGCGAGAAGATTTGGACTTTCTACTTCTGAAATAGCCAATGACTTGAGAACGGCTTTGTTTGGGCTGGAGGTTTCCAAATATAAAGAAGGGGAGGATGACTATCCTATTCAGCTGAGACTGAAAGAAGGGTTCAGATACGACATCAATACACTAGTCAATAAAAAGATAGGATTTAGGGATAAATTCGGTGAAAAACGTGAAGTTCCTATCTCTGCTGTGGCTGAAATCAAGTATGGTTCTACCTATGGATCAGTGAAGAGAAAAGACTTAGACAAGGCCGTGACGATCTATTCTAACGTGCTGGATGGCTACAATGCCACAGAAGTCAATGCCCAAATCCAAGCTGCTCTGAGAACATATGAGGTACCAGATGGAATATCTGTGAAGTACACTGGAGAGCAGGAGGAGCAGCAGAAATCTATGGAATTCTTGATGGGAGCCTTGGGAGTGGCTGTTTCCTTGATCTTCCTGATCATCGTGGCTCAGTTTAATTCCGTGACTACACCATTTATCATCATGGCTTCAGTGGTGCTTAGTACCATAGGGGTATTCCTAGGTTTGGTGATATTCAATATGGATTTTGTAGTGATCATGACCGGGATAGGTATCATCTCCCTGGCGGGTGTTGTGGTGAACAATGCTATAGTTTTGATAGATTACACCAATCTGGTAAGAGAAAGAAAGCGTGAAGACTTAGGCCTAGGTCCAAAAGACCGACTGCCATTTGATTTGATGATAGCAAGTATCGTAGAGTCAGGTAAAACCCGACTTCGACCAGTGCTTTTGACCGCCATTACCACTGTGCTTGGATTGATTCCTCTCGCGATAGGAATGAACATTAATTTCGGATCTTTATTGAGTGATTTTGACCCTCAGTTCTACGTAGGAGGGGATAATGCCGCTTTCTGGGGACCAATGGCATGGACGGTAATATTCGGGTTAACCTTTGCTACTTTCCTTACGTTAGTCATTGTACCAGTCATGTATTTGTTGGCAGATAAACTCAGCTTGAGAATCAGCAAACTTAAATCTTGATTGGATTAAGGTTGGTGGTTTTTTTTGTTAAAACCTCCGGGGCTATGTCTCGGAGGTTTTTTGTGCTTAGGGGTATTTTATTTTTCCCTTTCCAGCATGGAATTTGTAATTTCGTTTTCCCAAATAGTTCAAAATAAGAGATGGAAGATTTGAAGTGGTACGTTATGTACACAGCCTCAAGAGCAGAGAAGAAAGTAGCGGATCGATTGGTAGAAAAAGGCTGGGAAGTTTACCTGCCTATGATCGAGGAATTGAGGCAGTGGTCAGATAGGAAGAAGAAAGTAAAGCGAGCCATGTTCAATGGCTATGTTTTTGTAAAGACAAGGCGCAATCAACTCTGGGAATGCCTGCAAGAGCCAGGGGCTGTAAAATTTGTGCATTTTTCCGGACAGCATGCTACCCTACGGGATGAGGATATTGAAGTGATTCAGCGTGTAGTGGAAACTGGAGTAGATGTGGAATCAGATGGTTCGGAAATTGACCCTGGAGAGAAAGTGAAAGTTATAGGTGGGCCACTGCAGCACATGACTGGAGAGGTAATAGAAAAAGGAAACAAAGATTATTTTCTGATCCGTATTCCTGGGATTTACCAGAATTTATTGATTTCCGTGCCCAGGAAGTTTTTGGAAGTGACCAGGTAAATGCCCCTGGGGGTATTGCTGTCATGTTTATTTAAGAAAATTATCAGCTTTTAATTTACTGATGATCTCCTGAGCGGACAGGTATTCTACTTCTTGATCGTTGGGAAGGTTTACTTCGTCTTCTGCGTAGAATTGCACATTTAAGGAATTTAAATATAAGGTGTCCAAGGATTCGTAAGAAGTGTAGAAAAGGTAATCGCTGTCTGCTATGCTTTTGTCGCTATCTGAAGCATGAATAGCTACTAAAACTTTCACTGGAAAAGCTTGGGAAGAGGGAGCTCCAGTAGAAGGCGATTCCACTTGCTCTATACCATCTACAATTACCTCATCTGGGGCTTGCTGTCCTACGGTCTCCGTCACTTCTTGACCGGAATTATTGACTTCGGAAAGAAGTAATACACTGGTGATCCCCACTGCTAATACCGAAGCAGCATAAGGAAATATTTTTCTGACGGTGGATTTAGCTTTTTTAGGTGTAGCTGAAGCAGTATTGGGGATAGGAGCACTGGAGCTGGGTTGCGCAAGTTCCTCATCTAAAACATTGTCATGGGCAAAGTTTTCAGCACTTGGGCTTGGCTGATTATCATCCGGGCTCTTAGCTTGCCGAAAGGGTTTTTTCGATGTAAGACGTAATCTAGGCTTAGTGTGATCGGTGTTAAGCGCTGGTTCGGGAATGAGCTCTTCCAAAGAGTCATCAAAACTGGGCAAAGCCTCCGGAGCAAAGGTTTTAGTGGTGACATTTCGTTCCAGCACAATGTCCTTTTTCCGCTCACCAAAGCCTTCTATGATCTGCAATAATGTCACCCGAAGTACCAGTGTGAAGACGCCTTCAGATTTAGGTTTTACATCGAAGAGCCATTCTGTGTAGTCATCTTCGAAAATGAGTTGCTCCTTGGAGCTGAGGCTGCTGATCTCAAAGTTCTCCTCATCCCTGCCTTCTTCTATGCATACCTGCATCACTTTTCCCAGTCGGATATTTTCGATTACTTTTTCATCTTTCGGGATTTGGAGGTTGTCTTCCAATAATAGCTCATTCCAGGCCAAGCGTACAATACAGCGGGTCCATTCCTGTATTTGCATGGTGTCCGGAATATGGTATAAAACCTTTCCGTATTTTGAACTGGGCCTGGGGTCTGGTTTAGGAGCTGGGTTGACCTTTTTGCCCAGTAACTCTAAAAGTGGTGAAAAGGACTTGGAGCGCATTTCTGCGATACTCAGGGTATTCATATTCCGCAAGGTGCTGGCTAGTTTTGCGATAGCAGCCCGGATATCTGTAAAAAGGTCTATGTCTTCCCGGATTCCCTGCGTATCTGCAAAGCTATCCAGGTCTTTGATGGCCTGGTTTAATTCGTCGATTTGGTCTTCCCAGTATTTGAGGTAGGAAATGATTCCGGTGGACTTGTAAATAGTGGCATCGGGAAGCACCACCGGAAAAACTCTGTCGAGAAAATCTCCGTTTTTCTGAACTTCTAGCAGCTCAAACATGCAATTTGGAGATTTGAGGTACTTATCGCTGATGACCAGAATCACCGCATTTCCCTGACCTATCTTCTCCATAAATTCCTTGATGAGCCCTTTGAAACCTAAGTCTCTTTTGTCTCTAATCAAATGAATCCCGGTAGAAGTGACTACCTGATCAATCTCATTGGCTACCCCTTCACTTTCTCCACCCCAGGCGTAGGAAATGAAAACGGCTTGTGGATTGCTCGGCATAAAAAAAGTGTTTTAGGAATGTGTTTTTTTGAAGTTAATCCTATTTCCGGAAAACCTCAAATAAGAGTTCCTTAAAATTTATGCTTAGCTACCCCAAACGATGTGCGGGGGAATTGTGGTGCTTACCTACTGAAATCGCTGAATAAATACCTTCTGTAGACGATTTGGGCCTGAAGCAGATGATCACCGAATTTATTAAAACCTACATTTCCGTCTATATTATCGGTAAAAGTGGCCAGCATGGTACCTTCAAGCGCAATGTCTGAATAGGCACCGATTGTATACGTGATGCCACCCCGGATAGGCACGTATCCTGTGGTGACTTTTTCCCGGACCGGCACCTCATCTTCGCTGAAAGACTTGGTTTGCTCGGTATTGGCGTGCAGCACACCCAGACCTAGCCCAAAGTAGAAGTTGAACATACTCCGGTTCATGTGATTGCCGAAAGGCACCAAATAGACCGTAGGCATCAGGTCAAAATAATAAGCTGTACCATTTGCTGTAAATGAAGAATTATTGGCTGTCCAGTAATCTGTCACTTGCTGACTAGGATTGCCTCCGCTGGAGATCCATTGCATCCCGCCAGTAGCTTTGACGTCAAATCTATCGGTCAGTCTTTTGGTGAGGGATGCCGAAATAGAAGGGTTAAACTCAAAGTTGAATGTTCTGTACTGCCCTCCGTTATCCATATAAATAAACGATGGACCTACCCCTATACTCACTATATTATCTCTTGATTGCTTCTCTTTATAAAAGTTCTGGGCATTCACCTGCAGCGTGCAGATAGTAAGAAGAAGTAGAAAAGAATATCTGAATAGTAATGACATAATGAATAGTCCTAGTTGGTTGAAATAGAAGAGCTAGGTTTATTTTGCAAAATTGGCAACAAATATGCCAACACCGGCTAATTATTTATAATAAAACCCAAAAAGCGCTAAGTTTAGTGTGCGCAGGGCCTAAAAATTAAGCTTCATCGAAGGCTTTTTGAATATCCTCTTCGGTGCTTTTCAACTTGGATTTGCAGAGTTTGACCAGTTCGGCTGCTTCTTTTACCATTTCAGATAGCTCATCCACGCTTTTTTTACCTTCTTCCAGCTCTGTGAGAATGACCTCAAGCCTACTCATCGCCTCGTTATATTTTAGATTACTCATTTTTCCTCAATTTGTGTAATTGTACTACTGATCGTTTGATTGGAGCTGTGGGTTTTAAGCATGTCCCCAAGCTTTGGGTTGGCTAGATTTACCGGAGTACCACGGACTTCGGTTCTGGTGTAGCCTCTGGCCAAAATATTTGCCGGATTGAGTTGTTTTAAAATTAGCTCTTTGGATTTTAGCTCCTCTGTTTTGCTGCGCAAAAATGAATCTGCACCTCTTCGGATATTCCGTTCTGCCCCGGTAAGTTGATTGGCCTGGGAAGCTAGAATCCCTTTAGTTGTTATTTTTATCCGAGTGACTACAGAATTGACTTTTTCTTTTTCCAGTTTAATTCGGCTTTCGGACAAAGCTTTCACCTGATGGGCGAGTTGCTGCATTTTGCCGGTTTCATTCGAGAGCTGTTGTCGGGTAGTCCTGTCCAGTCTTTGCAGCGCAATTCCCAGGTTTTCTTCAAACTCTCTGAAACCCGAAAGCAAAAACTCCGCAACTGCAGTGGGCGTTTTCAATCGGGTATGGGCTACCAGGTCAGAAACGGTTTCATCCCGCTCATGACCTATTCCAGTGAGCACAGGGATAGGGCAATTTGCGATTTTGGCAGCTAGCCTGTATTCATCGAAACAATCCAAGTCCAGTTGCGCACCTCCACCTCGGATGATCACCACAGCTTCCAACTGTAGTTTTTCGCTATCCGACTCCAGCTGATCCATACTTTTCAAAATGGAATTTACGGCCTCATTTCCCTGCATGGTAGAAGGGTAGAGTTTATGGTAAATATGATATCCGTAAGAGTTGCTTTTCAGTTGGTTGATGAAATCTCCATAACCTGCCGCTGTGGGACTACTGATGACGGCTATTTTTTGAATCACAGGAGGGAGGATATGCCTGGCATTTAACCTCAAAATTCCTTCTTGGGTCAATCGATCTATGGTTTCTTGACGGACTCTTGCTCTTTCACCCAGGGAAAATGAAGGGTCAATATCTTTGACGTTAATGCTCAGCCCATAGACAGCATGGAAATTTACCGACACCTGCGCCAAGACCTTCATGCCGTTTTTCAGTCTGGAGCCTGTAGCGGCTTCAAATTTGGCGGCTATCGAACGGTAGGCAAAAGCCCATGAATTTGCCCTTATTTTGGCCTGTACGGTATTGCCTTGCTTTTCTACCAGTTCAAAATATGCGTGGCCTTGAGGTGCTGATCGGAAATCAGCAATCTCGCCTATTACCCAAATTACCGGATCTAGCTCCGTCTCTAAGGCTTGTTGGATCAGCCGATTGAGTTCGGATATCGATCTGGCATTCTGCATGGTTATTTTAGTTTTTGGAATTCAGCCTTGATCTTTTTGTTCAGGGCCAGACTGGCTCTCAGCATAGGAAGTCTTACCTGATCATTGCAGATATCCATATGGCAAAGCAGATTTTTGATTCCAACTGGATTGCTCTCTTCATACATGAGACCATTCAGCGGAAGTAAGGAATAAGCCGCCTGAAGGCTTTCTTCAGCTGTGCCATGGCAAAGTGCCTTAAAAGTGGCAGGAAGGGCATTGGCCATAACCGAGATAATTCCCGAACCGCCTATACTATAAATAGCCTTGGTCATGAGATCATCTCCGGACACGAGTAAAAAGTCCTTGGGCATTTTAGCAGCGATCTGCATGCACTGCTCCAGATTACCACTGGCCTCCTTCATGCCTATAATATTAGAATGCTCAGCCAGACTAAGCGTGGTTTCTGCAGTGATATTGGACATGGTTCTGCCCGGAATATTATATAAAATCACAGGTACTGGACAGGCATCTGCTATAGCCTTGTAATGTGCGATAATACCCGCCTGAGTAGGCTTGTTGTAATATGGACTTACTGAGAGTATGGCTGTGATACCTGAGAAATCTGTGTTGGCGATTTCACTCAGTACCGACATGGTGTTATTCCCGCCCATGCCGTACACTACTGGTACTCGGCCAGCATTATATTCCAAACAGGCTTGGAGAACCTGCTTTTTTTCTTCCAAAGTAAGGGTGACAGTTTCGCCTGTAGTTCCCAAGACCACCAAATAATCTACACCACCTTCAATCACATGATCCACCAGTCGCTTGAGCGCCTCGAAATCTATAGAGTAATCGTCGTGAAATGGTGTGACTAAGGCTACGCCTGTTCCTTTAAGCTGATTCATGGGTTTTTTTGGTTTGGGAGGCTAAAGATAATGGGATGATAGGAAATGACATTCTGTTTTTAGAAAAAAAGGGCTTTCTAGTGTTCAATCAAGAGTTACCAGTCGCAGGTATTGGAGACCGCTAGCTGAGACTGCAACTGATGAGTGAAAACCCTACGCACCAATCATTTTCAAAAACTCCTCTTCAGAGATTAAGGGAACACCAAGTTTCTGGGCTTTTTCTTTTTTGCTTGGCCCCATATCTGCTCCTTCAATGATGAAATCCAGATTTTTGGAAACTGAAGAAATGTATTGGCCGCCATGAGCGATGACCGTGTCCTTGATCTCGTCCCGTTTAAAATGGGTTAATTTTCCGCTGGCCAATATCTTTTTTCCAGCCAATTGTTCACCAAGTGGTGAGGTTTCATTTTGCTCAATTTCAAATTTAAGACCATGCTTTTTCAATCGGTCTATGATTTCCAGGTTTTCGGTATTGGCAAAGAAATCCCGGATACTGGACACCAAGGTTTCGCCGACTCCATTCACATCGAGCAATTGTTCAGTACTGGCAGCTTGAAGCCTATCTATACTCACAAAGTGTCTAGCCAGAAGTTGAGCGGTATTTTCACCAATATTTCTAATACCTAGTGCGAAAAGTACTTTTTCGAAGGGCTGGTTTTTTGATGCTGCGATTCCCTCCATCATGTTGGAGATTACGCCATCTTGAAAGGTATTGGCCTTTAGCTTTTTGATGCGGTCGCTTACTTCTGAGGTCAGTTCTAGATTGAGTTTTCGGAGAATTCCATGAACTGTTCCTGCTGTTTTGCTGGCTTGTAAGATTTGGTCAAATTCCACTCTTCTGCCCAGCAAAATCTCCAAAACCACTGCCACTGGCACGTAATCTTCCAGCTTTGGGAGCTTGTGGTCTTTGAGGTGATTGATCAGATATTCTACCATCCCTACATTGGCGGCAGTTTTTTTCTTCCAAAGCCGGATTTGCTCTTGAAAGGCCCGAAGTGTCTCAGGTAAAGGAATTTCAGCTTTTGCCTGGAGGAAATCATGGATTTGCTTAAAGGAAATCTGCTCGGTCAGGGCAAAAAGTGCTTTTTCCAAGGTGATGTAAAGTAAACCGTCACCTTCAGTTTCGTATTGATCCTGCGACATCTCCAAGCCTAGCAGGTCTCCTTTTTTACTTTCTAACTCATAGATATCAGCATAGTTGCCTATGAACCCCTGCTCGATCAGGGCACGGATCCGTTCCGTTCCCATAGAATCTATATCCATGGCACGCTTGTGCACGAAGTGCTCGATTCGTCCCAAAACCTGCGGAGGGCAGGACTCTGAATTGGGACAATAATGCTTGGCTTCACTTTCCTTACGCGCTAGCTCTGTGCCACACTCGGGGCAATGACTGATGTAGCTGACGGGGTTTGCGCCAGCAGGCCTTCTTTCCGGATTGACGGCGGTGATTTTAGGGATGATTTCACCTCCTTTTTCCACAAAAACATAATCCCCCTCATGTAGATCCAGTCGCTCGATTTCGTTGGCATTGTGAAGCGAAGCCCGCTTTACCGTGGTCCCGGCCAGGCTTACAGGTGAGAGGTTTGCTACTGGAGTGATCGCCCCTGTGCGACCTACCTGATAGGTGATCGACAGCAACTCAGATTCGGCGCTTTCAGCTTTATATTTATAGGCAATGGCCCAGCGGGGATTTTTGGCGGTAAAGCCCAATTCCTCTCGCTGATCGTAGTTGTTGACTTTCAAAACTACCCCATCTGTATCCACCGGAAGCGTAAAACGCTGCTCTTTCCAGTCTTCTATGTATTGGATGACTTCCTGGATAGTCCCAGCTTTTCTGTAAGTCTGGGAGACATTAAATCCCCATTTTTCTATTAAAGAAATAGCTTCGGAATGGGTCTGAACTCCTATTTCATCTCCGAGCAATTGGTAAAAGTAACAATTCAATCTACGCTTGGCGACCACAGAAGAATCCTGCATTTTGAGGGTGCCTGAGGCTGCATTTCGGGGATTGGCGAGCAAAGCATCACCTGCATCTTCACGTTCGGCGTTGATTTTCAGGAATTCCTTCAGTGGTAAGAAAATTTCTCCACGTACTTCAAATTTAGCAGGAATTCCTTCTCCTTTGATTCGTAAGGGGATGTTACGGATAGTTTTGACATTTGCCGTTACATCATCACCCCGATATCCATCACCCCGGGTCACAGCCCGTACCAAACGTCCGTTTTCATACACCAGGGAAATGGCCACTCCATCAAATTTCATTTCGCAGAAATATTCGAAATTGGTATGACCAAGTCCCTTCACGATCCGCTCGTCAAAGGCAATCAATTCTTCCTGAGAATAGGTGTTTCCCAGAGAGAGCATCTTGGTCTCATGCGCTACAGTCTGGAATTCCTTGGTGATGGTGCCGCCCACGCGCTGGCTGGGGCTATCAGGATCCAATAAGTCAGGAAATTCCGTTTCTAACCAAATTAATTCCTCCAGTAATTGGTCAAACTTAAAATCCGATATTTCCGGATTGCTCTCTTGGTAGTAGAGATTGTTATGGTGGTTGATTTCCTTGCTTAGTTCGGTGATCCGCTTTGCTGCTTCCTGTTGGTTCATGGGTGTATGGAAAAATTAGGGCTGGTAAAAATAAGACTTCGCTAGGGAAGGAGCAATGTTTTTGAGGCAGGAGTGCCGGGAAGAGAGAAAGTCTTTTATAAGACCGAAAAAATGCCGGGTTAGGCATCAAACAAATTACTTCTGTTTTGAGTTTTTTTTGATTTATGTCAAAATATTAACTACCTTAAATTTCGGTTTTACTGAAATATAATTTCGAAAATGGGTAATAATGTAAATCTTTTTATTTCCAATACCTCGAAATCGACAAAGAGTTTGCATGCCGATGACCTGGCTTTGTGGCGTAGTTTGGCCAAGGGTAATAATCTGGGATTTTCCAGTCTTTACCAGCGCTACGCCAATAGGCTATTTAATTATGGAATGCACATCTGCTACAATAGAGAGCTGGTGAAGGATTGCATTCAGGAGCTTTTTACCTGGATTTGGAACAAAAGAGATGAGCTGACAGATGTGAATTCTGTAAAATATTACCTCTTCAAATCCTTTCGAAATATTCTGGTCAAAGCAATCAACAAAGACAGAAAGTTTACTGAAGAACCCGGCGAAAACCACTTTTTAGAGCAGTCAGTTTCCAAAGAAGAAGAACTGATGCAGCGGGAGTTGGAGAGCTTTCAGAAGGCTAAAATTAGTTCTGCATTGAGCAAAATCACCAAAAGACAAAGAGAGATCGTAAACCTTCGGTTTTTCAATGAAATGAGCTATTCCGAAATAGCTGCCATCATGGGGATCAGCATAGCTTCAGCACACAATTTGCTCTCAAAGGCACTTCAGCAACTGAAAGAACATATCTGATTTTTTTAAATTTATTGACTCCCATACCGTCTTTTCAAGACCGTAAAAAAAGGAGGTCTGCTCCTTTTTGAGTTTTTTTATATGTATTTCTGTTTTCCTACCAGTAGGGAGAGAAAATATGGGTTTAGGTTTCTTTCTACGTGCTGTGTGCTGTTGTCGGTGGACGGTTATCCGCTACTATCCAGCCACATGCTTTAACTACTGGCGTCATTACGGATAATCAGAATTTTTTTTCAAAAAAATGATGAGATTCTTCTAAGTCTAGGCTCTTATAGCTGTATTAATAATCCAGCGCCTGTGTCTTACCATCATCCTGACTATCAAAAATTTTCTGCTGAGGATCTTGCTGTAGATCCATTTTTTAAGGAATGGGTACTCTATTCTACTCCAGAGCATGATGAGTTTTGGATCAAGTGGCAAGAGACCTATCCAGAAAAGGCATGGGTACTAGAAGATGCTCGTAACCTGGTGCTGAACTTGGAAAACTCCAAATTAGAAATGACATCAGAGGAGCTGAAAGGAGTCTGGGATGAGATTCAGAAGGACGTAGAGCTGCCCTCAAAGTCCCTAGAGACTTTTAGAGCTAAAAAACACCATTGGCCCATAGCGGCAGGAGTTGCAGCAGTTTTGGCAATAGTCATGAGCCTTTATTGGCTGATGCTTCCCCCTGAGATTGAATATGTGACCGGGTATGGAGAAACACTTGAGATTACGTTGCCTGATAGCTCTACGGTGAAACTCAATTCGAATTCCAAACTCACCTATGTGGACAACTGGGAGGGACAGACTGCCCGAGAGCTCAATATTGAAGGTGAGGCATTTTTCAATGTTGTACACAAGGTGGATCATCAGCCATTCCGAGTGTTGAGTTCGAACGGTGTGACCATCGAGGTCCTTGGAACGGAGTTCAATGTATATAATCGATCTGAGGAGACGGAAGTGATCTTGAATTCCGGCTTAGTGACCCTCAGTTTTCCCGTGGAAGAAAAAGAAGGAAAAATCGTGATGGAGCCTGGAGATCTCGTGAAGTTCAAGGATAAGAAATTCAAGCGGGAGCGGGTGAATACCTCCCTTTACACCTCCTGGAAGGATAATATACTGAACCTGGATAAAACCAGCTTGGCTGAAATGGTAAAGATGGCAAAGGATAATTATGGGGTGACCATAGTTGTACAAAACAAGGAAGCATTGGCACTCACCGCTTCAGGATCCATGCCTCTGACAGATGCCGATTCCTTTCTACGCCAGATCGCTTTGATCTTCAATGTGGAACTGACAAAAGAAAATAACAAGTACTTGATTAAATAACCCAAAATGAATTATTCCCCAAATAACCTCAAACCCTTTAAGCATGAAAAAGCTATTACTATTCATGTGTATAGGCTGCTCAATCTCTTGGCAAGCGCTCGCGCAAGCCACAGATTTAATTGCATCCGGGCGGACTATTAACACTGCTGGAAAAGCCAGCAAAAACTATGATGATTTACAATTAAGCCTGAGTAAGCTGGAAAATGATTTTCGTGTTTCCATAGCTTATCAGGATGAACTGGTACGGGATAAAAAATCCCGGGTCAAAACAGAGACATTTGAATCTGTAGAGCAGGGACTGAATTTGCTACTGCAAGGAACAGGGTTGAAATATGAAAAAGCCGGTGAGCGTTTTTATATCATTTCTCCCAAAAAAGCAAGTTCTGGAAGTACTGCTGCAAACCCCCAATCAATTTTAGTGAGCAATAGATCTTCTGGCCCTACGCTGAGGAGAAATTCTGCACTTAAATCCGAAAGTTCCAAAAACACCTTGAAGCGCATAGAAGTAGGGGGCAAGGTCACCGATGAAAACGGAATGGCGTTCCCCGGAGTGAATGTCTTGCTGAAAGGTACTGCTGTAGGAACAGTTTCAGACGCTGCAGGAGATTTTTTGATCAATGTAACCGATGAAAATTCTGTATTGGTATTCTCCTTTGTGGGCTACGTCAGTCAGGAAATAGTAGTGGGCAATAGGACAGTCATCAGTGTATCCATGCAGGTGGATGAAAGCAATCTGGAAGAAGTAGTGGTGACAGCGCTGGGGATAGAGAAAAATGCCAAAAGCTTAGGATACGCTACCTCTACTGTAAAGTCAGATGAGCTGACCGTAAACAGAACCCCTAACGTGATGAACGCCCTACAGGGAAAAGTAGCCGGGGTCAATATCTCCACTTTGGGATCGGGACCAGGAGGTACTTCTAAGATCAGGATTCGCGGGCAATCTTCTATTTCCGGGCAAAACAATCCTCTGATCGTAGTCAATGGCGTTCCTATAGATAACACCAACTTTGGTTCTAACCCGGGAAACAATGCATCAGACAGCAGCATTGGTGTGCGTGGTGGAGGCAATACCTCTGATGGAGGCGATGGACTGTCCAGTATCAATCCTGATGACGTGGAGTCCATGACCATACTAAAAGGAGCCGCAGCGGCTGCACTCTATGGCTCACGAGCTAAAGACGGAGTGGTAATGATCACTACCAAAAGTAAGAACGACACCAGGGGCATAGGTGTGACTTATAATATTAACTACACGAATGAAGCCTCTTTAGACTTTACAGATTATCAATATGAATATGGGCAAGGGGAGCAGGGAGTGAGACCTACTACACCTAATCCCACTTCAGGGCAATGGTCTTTTGGAGAAAAATTTGAGCCAGGAATGACACAGATGCTTTTTGATGGTGTCACTGTGCCATACGAGCCTGTGAGAGGTATAATCAATGATTTTTTCAGAAATGGCCAAAACGTTACCAACTCGATCACTTTAGCTACTTCTTCCGAAAAAGGCGGAATGAGCCTGTCATTTTCTGACCTGAACAGTAAGGGCATAGTCCCTAACAACAGCTACAATAGAAAGACCATAAACTTAGGGTTTGCTTATGATTTGACCCCGAAGTTTAGTTTTAGAGGTAACTTCAATTACTCATTTGAAGAAAACACCAATCCCCCCAATATTGGTCAGCAGGATAATACCATTCCGGTAGCACTGTATAATATGGCTAATTCCATGCCTTTGGATGTGCTGCGCGACAATAGGTATGATGCAGATGGAAACGAGGCCGTTTACTCTAGGTTCCGTAACAGAACCAATCCCTACTTCACTTTATCAGACCAATTTCAAAACATCAAAAGAGATAGGATTTTCGGGAATATTGCAGTGAAGTATAAATTTAACGACTGGCTGTTCATCCAAGGTAGAGTGGGAGAGGACTTTTGGTCCAGAGATCAGGATTACAATAATTTCCCAACCGGCCAGGCATCTAGGGCACCGGCACCCGCTGGTTTTGTCAATGGGGTGTATACTCAGGAACAAAGAAGGTTTCGGGAGATCAATACAGATTTCCTGATCAATGCCAATAAGCAATTTGGAGACCTGACGGTGAATGCAAATTTTGGTGGTAATCATATGCAGCGAAGATCTGACCTGAATAGTGTGCAGGTGACCGATTTCGTGGTAAGGGATCTTTATACCGTTCAAAACGGTAGAGCCAAAGACCCGATTTATGATCTGAATGAACGTGCTGTAAACTCACTCTACGGCTCAGCCGAATTTTCGTATAAAGATCGACTCTTCCTCACCGGGACAGTCCGGAATGATTGGTTCTCCACTTTGTCTAAAGAAAACAGAAGTATCCTGTACCCTTCCGTATCTGCGAGCTGGGTGTTTACTGAAAATTTCACTCCTTCAGGTTGGTTGAACTTTGGTAAGATCCGGGCAGCCTATGCCGAAGTGGGATCAGATGCAGATGTGGGAGCCTATTCCAATGTGCTTTTTTACGGAATCAATAACAATCTCTTTGGCGGGCAGCCGGTAGGAGGACCTAACGGTACCAACCTGCCCAATCCAAATCTCCGCCCTATGCGGATCGGTGAAGCTGAGGTGGGATTTGAGCTTAGCATGTTCCAGAGCCGAGTGAGTTTGGACATGGCGTTTTACCGCAAGTTAACCACAGACCAGATCGTAAGTGCACAGATTTCGGATGCCAGTGGTTTTGTGAATACCTCGATCAATAGTGGTCAGAGTGTGAATAAGGGAGTAGAAATGCTACTGACTTTGGTACCGGTAGAAAACAGCGATTTCACCTGGGAGTCCACATTCAATGCCGCTTATAATAAAACTGAAGTGTTGAGCTTGCTTACGGATACTCCAGGAGAAAGGATCACTGTAGGTACGCACGTGTTCAATGGTGAACTGCGGCAGATAGTAGGAATGGAAATGGGACAGGTTGCCGGTTTTGGTTATAGAAGAGACGAGCAGGGAAGAAAGATTTTTGGTGCTAACGGATTACCCCTCCGAACGACAGACTTGCTCAATTATGGTTCTGCACTGCCCAACTGGGTTGGTGGTTGGAATAATTCATTCAACTACAAAGGAGTTATGCTATCCTTCCTCATAGACTTTAAGCTAGGCAACGTGATGCTTTCCGGTACCAACTTCAATGCGGTACGACATGGCTTGCACAAAATGACACTTGAAGGTAGAGAGGGCGGAGTAGTCGGAGATGGTGTAAATGAAGCCGGAGAGGTGAATACCGTAGTGGCTCCGGTGCAGTCTTACTGGGAAGTAGTAAGATCCCAGGCACTGGTGGAGCCGGTGATTTATGATGGAGGGTACTGGAAGTTGAGGCAGATTACCTTGGGTTATGATTTTACCAAGCATCTTCCTGCTAACCAGCCTTTCAAGTCTGTGAAGCTGAACTTTGTGGCCAATAATGTGCTCATGATTAAAAAATGGGTGGACAATATTGATCCGGAATCCTTCGGCTATACATCTGATAATCTGGTAGGCATGGAGTCCACAGGGCTTCCTTCTACCCGAGGTTTAGGTTTCAATCTGAATGTCAAATTTTAACCCATCTAGCCATGAAAAAGATATCAAAATACCTACTAATCATAATTGTGGTACTGTATTCATCGGCTTGCGATAGCAATTTTGATGAGTTGAATACCAACAAAGTCAGCGCTACTTCCATAGATCCGGCATTTCAGTTGAATGCGGCTATAGTAGGCTGTGCCTTTCCTAATGGATCCCTAGTCTATGACGTAGGAGTAGTCCAGCAGATCATTTCTCCAAACTCAGGATTGATGACCGGTGCCAATTTCAATCAGGACAATAGAACGTTGACCCAGGAGCTTTGGCAGGGCTATTATAGAAATGTCATCAAAAATACACGGGATGTAATCAGTCAGGTGGAGGAGGATCCCAGCCGGGCAAATCTGAAAAACATGACACGGATCATTCAGGCTTTTGCTTTTATGGTATTGACTGATGAATATGGTAGTATCCCCTATTTCGAAGGAGGCAAAGGTTACTCAGATCAAATTTACCTTCCGGTTTATGATTCTCAGGAAGCTATTTATGCGGATTTGATTAAAGAACTGACCGAGGCAACTTCTGCATTGGATGTTACCGGAACCGTAGAATCAGCAGATATTCTCTACGGTGGAGATTTGAATAAGTGGAAGAGCTTTGGCTATTCCCTTCTTTTGAGAGCTGGCATGAGACTCAGTGAAGCCGACCCTACTAAGGCTGCTCAGGTGGCTCAAACTGCCGTGCAAGGTGGGGTCATCCTGATGAATGAAGACAATGCTACGATCAATCATGACCCCAACTACACCAATCCCATCGGGAATTTTCTCAATGCTACCGAGGCATCTAACTTCTATCTGACAGAACCCTTTGTGGACTATTTGCGCAGCAAAAATGACCCAAGACTAGCTGCCATCGCAGTGACCTATGTGGGTGCCAAATCCGGCCCTGAGCAAATCCCGGAAAACCAGACGTATGACGCAGCGGTGCATGTGGGCATACCTATGGGTAATGACAACGCCGGAGCAGTGGAAGCGGCTAACGAACTAGGATTGGCGAGTTTCTATGAGTTTGCCCAGGCGGACAGAAGAAGAATTACCAAAAATACCGCTCCCAATTTCCTGATCACAGCTTCGCAAAATTACCTGCTAATGGCAGAGGCTAGACAAAGAGGCTGGATCAGTAGTGGGTCAGTAGAAGAATACTACAATGCTGGTGTAAGGGCGCATATGAATCAACTGGGTATAATAGATGAGGGATCCAGTATTTCCCCGGCAGAAATCACGCAGTATCTGAATGAAAATCCATTTGATCCTAGCATGGCGATGGAGCAGATCAACACGCAGTATTGGGTGTCCTGCTTCCTAAATGGTCCAGAGGCCTTCGCTAATTTCCGTAGAACCGGTTACCCTGCGCTGAGCCCAAATCCATACCCGGGAAGAGAGGTAGAGTTTATTAACCGATTGACGTACCCCAATTCAGAGATTTCGGTGAATGCAGAGAACGTTTCGGCGGCGATCGCTTCCCAAGGTCCGGACGACCTTGGCACAAAAGTATGGTGGGACAAATAAAAATATAACCGAGCTTGGAAATTCCAGGTTCGGTTTTTTTATTATTAGTTATATTACAAAATGACAAAAACCTATGTAACCCTATTGTTTCTATCATTAATTATGGTAGAATCTTTTGCGCAGCAGATTTCCAGAGAGGAAATGCTATTTCTTACCCAGCAGTGGACTGGAGAGCGATTTGAAGATGGACGCCCCAAGGTCTCAGATGATATTCTGAGGCGGATGAAGGAAGTTTCGCATGACGAAGCTTGGGCGGTAATGAAAAATGAAGGCTACCGCTACCAATATGCGGATGGCTGGGGGCTGATGATCAATCCCGACAGTGTATTAGTGGGCAGAGCACTTACCGCTACTTTTATGCCCGGCAGACCTGATATCCATGATGCCATAGATGAGCGAGGAAAAAAGGAGGGGAAACGCGGGCAGAATTCTTGGCCTGTTGACCTGCTCCAGCAAGGAGATGTTTACGTGGTAGACCAGTTTGGGATACACAATGGCGGGCCAACTATCGGCGATAATGTAGGCAATGCCATTTATGCCAAGTCTGGGAATGGGATAGTCTATGATGGTGCCATTCGTGACGTGGTAGGACTGAAGGAAATCGGTGGGTTTACATCTTATGTGGCCAGCTATCACCCCTCGCACCACAATCAGCCCGGAGATCTAAACACCATGTTGATTGGTATCAATAAACCTACAAGGATACATCAGGTAACCGTGATGGCGGGAGATGTGGTATTGGGCAGAGACGGTGGAGTGTCCTTTATTCCGGCGCACCTGGCTGAGAAAGTAGTGGTGACTTCAGAGGTAGTACGGCTGCGGGATATGTTTGGGCACCAGCGACTGAGAGAGGGAACCTACACCGCCGGTCAGATAGATACCAGATGGTCTGAAGAGATAGAAAAGGACTTCTCCCAGTGGCTGGAAGAGCATATCGACGAGCTTCCAATAGCTAGAGAGCAGATCCAAGAGATACTAAAGAAAAGAACCTGGTAAACCTAAAATTAACCTATTAAATACTAATGAATAACAAGAAGAATTCAAGAAGATCGTTTTTGCAAAAAGGAGCTGTAGCAGGACTTACAGGAGCCGGTATTTTATCAACCTTTGGACAGGGACTGAATGCTGCAGTAGTCAAGCAAAACCGGTATTCAAACCCCTCAGATCTAAAAATTACCGATGTCAAATGTGGATTTGTCCGTGGTGCAGTCTATGTGAAAATCTATACTAATCAAGACGTATGGGGATGTGGGGAAGCGGTGGATGCTATCCATGGATCCTACTATCTGGTCAAGCGTCTTGGAAATCAACTGAGAGGACAAAACCCACTAAACCCGAATCGTCTAGCCGAGCAAATCCGCAAAGGTGCTTTTTTTGGCGGAGCACAATCTGGCGTATTTGTAGCAGTACTCACAGCCATAGAAACGGCCCTTTGGGATATTACAGGTAAAGTTTTTGGAGTTCCTGTTTACCAGCTTCTAGGAGGGAAATACCGGGATAAAATCAGGGTTTACTGCGATACTGCTTTGTATACCTCTACCAACCCTTCTCCAAGTGATTATGCCTCTGCCGCCAGGGGAGCTGTGGACCGAGGTTACAATGCGGTGAAATTTGATGTGGATGATGGGAGAGACCCTAATAAATATGATCGATATAACTGGACGGCTAGTCCAGCAGAAATTGATCGTATGTACAATGCCATAGCAGCCGTACGGGAGGAAGTAGGCCCTAACATTGATATCTGTGTGGATATGCATGGAAGATATGATGCAGTCACAGGGATGAAAATGGCCAAAATGTATGAGCCTTTGAATCTGATGTGGCTAGAAGAACCGGTGCCGGCAGATAACCCTGAAGTATATAAGCATATCACCCAGGAAACCAGCACTCCGATCTGTACCGGGGAAAACATTTATCTGGCTTATGGCTTCACTAAGTTACTTTCTGACGGCGCAGTCGATATCATCATGCCAGACCTGCAAAAGGCCGGAGGGCTAGGGGAAGGACAGCGAATCGCTAACCTCGCCAACCTTTATTATGTACCCTTTTCTCCGCACATGGTGGCTTCATTTTTAGGAGCAATGGCGAGTTGTCATGTCTGTGCTTCCGTACCAAATTTCCAGGTCATGGAGTGGCAAATCTATATGGATACGGATCAGCTTTGGCAGGATATAGTGACTTATGATGGACCTAGAACTGAAAACAGTTTCATTACACTTTCTGAAAAGCCGGGAATAGGCGTAGAGATCAACGAAGAAGGCATGAAGAAACATGCTGTTCCGGGCATTCCATTCTTTGAATAACCTTGGAGAAGAGTTCATCTGAAGACCATAGGTCAATTTGGTTGCTGCTGAATTGACCTACCGTCTAGGGTAAAAAGCGATTTTAAACAGTAACCTAACCCAATCTTAAATGAGTAAAATAACCTCACCAATCCAAAAACTGAAATTTTCAATTGCTATCCTGGCCACTGCCTTTTCTCTGGGTCAGTCGCAAGGCTATGCCCAAAATGTAGGAGCGTCTCCTGAGTATATCAAGGCGCTGACAGCGGAGTGGACCGGAGAGCGATTCGATGATGGAAGGCCCAAAGTTTCAGATGCCATTTTGGAGCGTTTGAAAAATATCTCAATAGAAGAAGCCTGGGGAGTACTGCGAAATAGAGGGTACCAAAATCAATATGAGGGAGACTGGCAGATTATGCTACCAGACGAGGCCATGACTGGTCGTGTGGTCACTGCCCAATACATGCCCTTACGTCCGGATTTAGAAAAACAAGTCAAAGACCAAGGTGTGGAAAAAGAAGGCAGGGCTCCCACAGGAGGAACCAATTCCTGGCCTATAGATGTGCTGACTACTGGCGATGTGTATGTGGCAGATGGGTATGGCAAAATCGTCGATGGTACTTTGATAGGTGATAACCTCGGTAATGCCATTTTTGCTAAATCCCAACGAGGCGTCATCTTCAATGGCTCAGTCCGTGATCAGGAAGGCCTATCTGAAATCCAAGGGTTCAATGCCTGGATCAAGGGTCAAGATCCTTCTTACATCCAGCAGATGATGCTGACTTCTATCAATGCTCCCATCAGAGTGGGCAGAGCTACGGTATTGCCTGGGGATGTGGTGCTCGCCAAAAAGTATGGCGTGATATTCATTCCAGCGCATTTGGTGGAGGAGTTAGTCTTAACCTCAGAAGTGACCGGACTCCGGGATGAATTTGGCCATCAAAGACTGCGAGAAGGAAAATACCTGCCCGGCCAGATCGATAGCCAGTGGACGGAAGATATCAAAAAAGATTTTCTTGACTGGCTGAATAATTACCCAGGACAGCTCCCAATGACCAAGGAAGAACTGGATAATTACCTCAAAGAGCGTAATTATTGATCTCTAACTAAATTCATTTCAGGATTTTTAGCCGCCTAACGTAGAAAGTATAGTTCCGCAGGTGGCTTGGAAAACTATGGATACTCATCTCGGGAAAATGCTACGTCCAACCAAATTCACGCGAACACAATAACCCAATTTACTATGAAAAGCACACTTCAACACCTTATCCAAAAGAGCAAACTGCAGGATCAGCAATTCGCCGCACAGCGACAAGCAGAAATCGATAACCCCTTGACGCTGAACAATCGCAGAGATTTTCTTAAAAAAACAGCTTTGGGAGGATTAAGCCTTTCTGCTTTGATGGGACTATCCATGGAAGATACGATGGCCGAGACCACCAAAAACGTGCGTAGAGCGTCAGCTCCTTCTGACCTGAAAATTACTGACCTTCGCTATGCCCATACCAATGTAATGAACGGAACAGCCATCATTCGCATCGACACTAATCAGGGTATTTCAGGCTTGGGAGAGGTGAGAGATGGTGCTGATCCTCGGTATGCACTCATGCTGAAAAGCAGAATTCTGGGAGAAAACCCATGTAATGTAGAGAAGATCTTTAAGATCATTAAGCAATTCGGCGGACAGTCCCGTCAGGCAGGGGGTGTTTGTGGAGTGGAGATGGCACTGTGGGACTTATGTGGTAAAGCCTACAATGTGCCTGCCTGGCAGCTTTTAGGGGGCAGATACCGAGATTCAGTGAGATTGTATGCCGATACACCAGAGGCAGATTCCCCAGAGGAACAATTGAAACTCATCAAGTACCGTACCGAAGAGCAGGGGTACACCTGGCTGAAGATGGATGTTTCCATAGGAGAGATTATGGATATTCCTGGCTGCATAGTGAATCCGGAGATTTTCAAAATGGGAAGAAGCCAGTGGCAAGGTGGTTATATGTCCTATGCAAATACCGCTCACCCTTTTACCGGGGTTCAAATCACTGAAAAAGGCCTGGATGAACTGGCTAAAATTGTAGATCATGTTAGAGGTCTGGTAGGCTATGACATCCCGATCTCTACGGACCATTATGGACACTTTGACCTGAATAACTGTATTCGCCTAGGTGAAGCGCTGGACAAATACCGTTTGGCTTGGCTAGAGGATATGGTGCCATGGCAAATGTGGGAACAGCATAAGACCATTACTGAGGCGCTGAATACGCCTACTACTACGGGTGAGGATATTTATCTTTTGGAATACTTCAAAGACTTGATAGATAATCATGCAGTGGATATTGTACATCCGGACTTAGCTTCCTCAGGTGGGCTCCTGGAAACCAAGAAAATTGCCGATTATGCAGAGGAAAAAGGCATAGGAATGGCCATGCACCAAGCTGGAACCCCAGTTTCCTTTATGGCAAATGTACACTGTGCCGCTGCTACCCAAAACTTCCTGGCCCTAGAGCATCACTCTGTAGATGTGCCCTGGTGGGAAGATCTGGTGACTATGACCGGTGGAGGCAAAATGATTGACAAAGGCTACGCTCCTGTGCCTTTGGATGCTCCCGGATTAGGAATAGAATTGAATGAGGAAGTGGTCAAGGAGCATCTTCATCCGTCGGATACTTCGTTTTTTGCGCCTACAGATATGTGGAATGAGAAACGCTCTCACGACAGGACTTACAGTTAAAACCATCAATCTTAACCTTGATAAGCCCCGGGAAGCCAAAACATGTATATTCCCGGGGTATTTCAAAAAAAAGCTTTCACCCAAAATACCTAAACCTTGAATCCAAAAATTGCAAAGGCACTTTCGATTATCGCAGGAGTGCTATTTATTTCAGCCCTGGCTGTCAGTATTTTCTCAGCTATTTCTAATGCCGGATTTCTATGGATCGGCTTTTTCTTTAGTTGTGCCATTTCATTTTTGGGGTATCCCAAGCTGAAAGGCTATGCTTACTCCATGATGATCTTTGGTTCGGTGACTTTGGCGCTGTATTTCCCGCAGTATTTTGTAGAGTATAATGGGTTTAAATTCAGTGCTTTGATCGTTCCTCTGATTCAGATTATTATGTTCGGCATGGGGACTTCCATGAGTATCAAAGATTTTCTGGGAGTAGTGAAAATGCCCAAAGGTGTGTTGATAGGTGTACTTTGCCAGTTTACCATTATGCCATTCGTAGGTTTTGCACTGGCAAAGTCGAGTGGCTTTCCTCCGGAAATAGCAGCAGGAATGATTTTGATAGGATGCTCACCTAGCGGAATGGCTTCCAATGTGATGAGTTTTCTGGCGAAAGCAAATCTGGCACTTTCGATCACTGTGACCTCGGTGACCACATTGCTGGCTCCCTTTGTGACCCCGTTTTTGATGGGTTGGCTAGCAGGGGAATTTGTGGAAATCAATGTGCTGGACATGATGTTCAGCATTGTGAAGATGGTCATCATTCCTATAGGTGCTGGTTTGCTTTTCAATTATTTCTTACGGGGTAAAGCCCAATGGCTGGATGATTTGATGCCAATCATTTCTATGGCTGCTATTGCACTGATCCTGGTGGTGATCGTAGCTGCGGGTAGAGATAGTCTTTTGGATATAGGACCTTTACTTATTGTCATGGTGATTTTTCATAATCTCATAGGTTACGTGCTGGGATATTGGGCCAGTAGGTTGTTCAGGTTGGATGAGAAAGATTGCAGAACCATAGCTATAGAAGTGGGGATGCAAAATGGAGGTCTGGCCTCTGGGATAGCCAAAGAAATGGGTAAAATCGCTACTGTAGGTCTCGCGCCGGCGGTTTTCGGACCGTGGATGAATGTCACTGGATCTATCTTAGCTTCCTATTGGCACAAAAAGCCTTTGGATGACTCGGACTCCTAATTGATAAAAAAAGAGGCAGCCACTAACTTAATGGGCTGCCTTTTTCCGAATTAGAAACCATTATTTGAAAGAGCTGAGGTGATACTTCAACTTTTGCTTTTTTTGATGATTAATTATTAGACCACTGAGGAGTTTTTCCCTTGAGGGTCTTTCTGTAATAAGGTTGTTTTTTATGTAATAGGCTGCGCATTTTGATTCGATAGAAATCATAGCCGATTAC
Organism: Algoriphagus sp. TR-M9; assembly: GCF_027594545.1. Lineage (NCBI taxonomy): Bacteria > Pseudomonadati > Bacteroidota > Cytophagia > Cytophagales > Cyclobacteriaceae > Algoriphagus > Algoriphagus halophytocola. The sequence goes on from NZ_CP115160.1 coordinate 929,270, forward strand.
GATAATTAGAAAAATGCAGACAATATAGAATACGTTATAGGCGATGGTGAGGTAGATGTAACCTGCCGTTACGCCTCCTGAAAGGTAGGAGACCATAATGCTTACCAGAAGTGCCCATTTATTTCTCAATTGCTTGTTTTCTCTATTCTCTTTTTTGGTGAAAAGCGAAGCTAATATTCCTAAATCAGTGGTCAGCCCTGTCAAGTGAGTGGTTTTGACAGCTGAATTTGAAATGGTAGCAGTAAGTCCATTTTGTATACCCATCGCAAATAGCATGCTGCTGACCATCAGCTCGGTTTCCAGCAAGGTTTCTTTATAGTAGTATTGGATGTAGGTGCCCACTGCAAGTAAGCATAGGATTTCCAGTAAAATAGGGAGGGAATGTGCCAAGTAGGCATTTTTCTTACGGAAATTGATCACGATTAAGTTCGAAGTGAAATTCCCAAAGAAAAAAAGGAAAATCCAGCCAAATACCACCAATGCCTGGTACCAATTGCCATGGGAAATCTCCTGCGCTAGAATGGCGTAATGTCCGGTTACATTTGAAGTGAACGCGAAAAATATAATTACCGATATCACATTGACCATGCCTGCTGAAAAAGCTGTGAGTGCGCCAAGTTGGATGTTTTCTTTCAGGGTTCTATCGTGGTGCTTGCTGATCATGTAGATTTAGGATTGAATCCTTTTGAAGGTCATTTTCATTATTCCTCTCACCTGCATGTCAAAACTGAAATGCAAAACCATGTGATCGGCACTTAATTCCTGTATTTCATAATACTCTAATGCTTCTCCTGACCCGCCTATTTGAAGTATGTTTCCCCGGCCTTTCAAAGTCCAATGGAGCTCTTTATGGGTGTTTTGTCCTTCCATTTCCAGGGTTTCACTGTCATAAAACTTCCAGGTTTCTGCTTTATGGATGACTAGATTTTTGCTGATTTCTTCTTTGATATGATCAGTGACCATGATGTCAAATCCTTCACCCTTGTTATGTAAGGAGTCTAGTTTTTCATATTCCCAGGACACTTCTTGCCATTCCCCTAGCATGAGATCTACAGGACTTTCCTGCAGGGAGAGGAAAGTAAAATAAAGCCCTGCGATAAGGGTAAAGGTGCTTGGGTATAGAATTTTGGTCAGCATGATTGGTGGGGTTAGTGTGCCATCTGCCCGTGCGTGAAAAACAATGCTGATAGCTCATCTTGCTGGTTTCCCGCATTGGGTTGGTTGGCACTGTCCCAGTTCATTTCTACCAGATTGATTTTGCTTCTGGTCAAAAAGGGAATCAAACTGAAACTGCTAGAGTTTTTTAATTTGAAAGTGTAGTGGGTGGAGTAGTAAGCTTCGGCGATTTGATTGCCTTCCAGGTAGTTTTGGAAGGCGTTTTGGTTAGTGCCGCTGAATAGATCTAATGACATCTGTTCGATGATGCTGTCATACTTTTCCATCAGTAATTTGCAGCAGGATTTGAATTCAGGACTTTCCAGTTGATCTAAGGCCCTGCTTTTGGAATAAAAAAGTAATTCAGTAATGGATGAAGACATCCACTGGCCATAGACCAGAATTACCCTTAATTTTTCACCTGATTGTTGGTTTTTTTGCAGTGCTAACTTCACTAGATTCAGTGAGTCTACAGTGAAATCGGTTGGTATTAAGATTGTCTTAGCCATTACTCCTGTATGATTGGTTGAACAGGGGCTAAATTATTACCTACCCATTAGAATGGTTTAAGGATGAGATTAAGATCCTATTAGAATCTCCAGCCTTGATATTAAAATGAGATTAGAGAACAAAATCACCTTTTGGTAGTCTTATTTCTACCGTGGTGCCTCTATTTAGGGATGATGATACCTTTAACTCCCCGTCATGGATCCTCACTATATTTCTGGCCAAGGGCAATCCTATTCCATGTCCTTCGTGATTGATGGTGTTAGAAGCTCGGAAATAAGGATCATAGATGTACTCCATTTCATCTGGAGGTATACCTATTCCGTCGTCTTTCACTATGATAATAATGTTTCCATCCATGACTGCCAGGGCAATGTTGACTGGTTTACCGTCTGAGTATTTGCAGGCATTCAGTACGATATTAGACACCGCCAGATGGAGCAGTTGTTCATTGCCTAGTACTTTGAGTAAAAGTGGGTTTTCTGGCAATAGACTGAAATCCAGGCATATTTTATTCTTGGTCTGGATTTTTTCCACAGTTTCTTTGACATCCAGAATCAGTTGATCCATTCTTACTTTTCCGAACTTCTGGCGCTTACCATCAAATCCGGTTTGTGCCAAAAGCAGTAAGGCTTGAGTTTTTTGCTGTAGTTTTTCTGCCTCTCCAAGAATGGTTTGTAGAGATTCTATGTAGTCTTCAGGTTGCCTGGCCTTGGAGAGTGTCACGTCTGCTTCTCCTATGATAGAAGTCAATGGAGTGTTGAGCTCATGAGAGGCGTTGCTGATGAAATTTTTCTGTGTTTCAAAGGAGGTTTCCAACCTGTTGAGCATGTCATTGAAGGTCTGGGCCAGCTCTCGGACTGCATCGTTGTTTTCTGGTACTTCCAATCTCATGTGCAGATTCTCTGACCCTATTTTTTTGGTCTTCTTGATGATGTTTTGGATGGGCTCAATGATTTTTCTGGAAAACATCACAGAGAAGATCACAATCAAAAGAAAGGCAATCGCCAAAGAAGTGAATATCAGGTTTCTCAAATAGGCCAAGTGGTGGGTGATGAAATAGTTCTCGGCAGAAAGTATAACTAGATGTTCCTTTTGGTCTTCAGTCTTATAAATAGTCCCGTAAAAGAAAGTGTTTTGGTGGCTGTACGTTCCTATTCCCTCCTCGACTACTTCTCTTAAAAATGATTTGTTGTAGGATGTCAACCTACGATCATCGATTAGGTTTTCTTGTTCGATATCTTCTAGAATGATGTGTTGCTCATTGGTGAGGGGTTCCAGGTAGTCTTGCCGCAGCTGCTGAACCACATTGCTGTCTTTTTGCTTTTCAAGTTCAATCTTGGCTGTGGCTATGGCACGTATTTCAAGTCTTTTGTAGAAATCTGTGAATGCAAATCTGGAAATGGAATAATAGATGAAACCACTGAAAAGCAGCGTATAGCCTATGAAAGCGGTGAGGAGAATGTAGATGATTTTATTTTGGAGCTTCATTGGTACTCTTTTAGTACATATCCCATTCCTATGACCGTCTGGATCAGTTTTTGGCTGCCGTATTTGTCCAGCTTTTTACGGAGGTAGTTTACATAGACATCTACCACATTTGTCCCCATATCGAAGTTCACCCCCCAGACCTCATGAAGCATGTCCACTCGGGATAGTACTTTTCTTGGGTTTTTCATGAACATGAGTAGCAATCTAAATTCTGTGGAGGTTAGCGATAGCTCATTTCCATTTCTGAAAACGGTTTTTTCAGTGTTATCCAAAACCAGGTCTGCAAATTTGAAAACTTCATTCTCCTGCTCGGGTTCACCGGTTTTACCGCCTCTTCTCAGCAAGGTCTTAATTCTAGCCTGCAGCTCGATAAACTTAAAGGGCTTCACCAGGTAATCATCGGCTCCTGAGTCTAAGCCTATGACTACATTTTCTGTACTGCCCATCGCCGACAGAAAAAGGATAGGTACTTCAGTGTTTTCCTGTCTGATCTTTCTGCAAACTTCCAGACCATTGATGTTAGGAAGCATAATGTCCAATATGATCAGATCAAACTGGCTCTTCAAGGCTAGCTGAAGCCCCATCGCCCCGTCCATGGCGACAGTAACTTCAAATCCATTTTCTGTCAGGCCTTTATTGATGAAACTACAGACTCGGGTGTCGTCTTCTACTAGAAGTATTTTTTTCAACGTAGCGTGGTTTAATTGATGTGGGATTAGGGTAGTTTATAGGCTTGACGTGCCAGTAATTTCCACTTTCCCTTTTCTTTTTGCCAAACTAGCATTACACCGATTTTGATGGAATTTGCATTGCCACCGTCCAGCACATCTGCTACGAGATTGTGGCGTACTATGGCTATGTTTTTATCCACATATATGCTTTGGTCCTCAAACTCAGCAGTGGCAAAATCAGATGCACCACTTACCAGTGCTTCTATAAACTGTGCCTGATTCTCTAGCTTTCCGCTTGAGTGACCATAGCTGAGATGGATGGAACTGATCTCCGAAAGATTGGCTACTGTGGGATCTATAAGCGCGAGTCTAAGTTTTTCGACTTGGTTTTGAACATCTTTTTCAGCTTGCGCAAAAACTACAGTGCTGCAAAGTAAAAGTGCTATTGTCAATAGGTTTTTCATGGGTTTGGGATGGGTTTTTTGTTGATAAATAGGTCAGGTTATTTTTCCTGTACGATGGTAAAGATATTCTTTTCTTTCACGCCTTTGACTTTGTGCTCCACCAGCACAGGAATTTCATAAGTATCAAATTCTTCTAGGTGTATCACTTCCTCATTGATGTAAAAGTTGATTTCGCCCCTGAGTACGGTCAGTGTAGACGGGACATTTGCGGTATGCTCTTTCAAATATTGATCTTGGATAAGGCCTATAGCAAAGTAGTTCAATTTGTCAGATCGCTGGATTGGGCATACCGAGGGGCGATCGTTTCGGAAGGGGAGTTGGTCTAAAATATTCATGGAGTATAGGGGTTGATTGCCAATAGACATTGTTCATGAATATACATAACCTTTCGCAAATACGCATGCAAACCCAGATCCTTCCCATAAATGGGGTGTTAGAAAGGCTCGATGTGGATCAGTACATTGCCAAGCTCAGGGATTTCCTTGCAGAGTCTGTCCTTCAGCAGGTGCGAGATCCTGTGTCCTTCAGTCACGCTGAGTTCACCTACCACCAAGGCGTGAAGATCCACATGGTACTCCATACCAGCTTTTCGGATAAAACACTTTTCCGTTCCCTTCACCCCAGGTACGGTGAGGGCAATTTCCCGGATATGCTTGGTCAATTCCTCGTAATTATTTTCATCCATCACCTCGCTGAGTGCCGGACGGAAGATTCTATAACAATTAAAAAGTATAAAAGCCACAGCAAACAAGGCCGCATAATCATCTGCTACTTCAAAACCTTCTCCCCCAAAGACAGCAATTATAATCCCAACAAATGCAGCTACAGAGGTAATCGCATCGCTTCGGTGATGCCAGGCCTCAGCTTTCAAGGCTGAACTATTCAGTTTCTTGCTTCTACGCATCACCACCTGAAAGGAAATCTCCTTCCAAAGGATAATACCCGCCAAAACAATCAAGGTAAAAGGGCGGGGCGATTCATGAGGAGTGATGATATGCTGATAGGCCTGCCAGCCAATGGTGCAGGCTGAAATAATCAAGAAAACCACGACCAAAAAGGTGATCAATGGTTCTGCTTTGCCATGGCCATAGGGGTGATTTTCATCGGCAGGTTTAGAAGAATACCTCAGTCCTACCAAAACCAAAAGTGATGCAAATACATCTACCACTGACTCTATCCCGTCTGCAATCAAAGCATACGAATGCCCAAATATCCCAGCTGTAAACTTGATGGCAGCCAGTAGGGCATTGCCTAGCATGCTGAAAATTACGGTTCTTGCTGCGAGATTGGAATTGCTCATGGGCTAGTTTTGGGGACAGAAACTTTTTCTGTTGCAGACTTAATGGGTTAGGATTTGAAGTTTTTGGGATAGAATAACCCAAAGAAGAAACAAATGAATCCCTTTTTGCTAACATTTCCACCCCTTTTTAGAAGAGTGGAGTACATACTTTTAGGGAAAATTAAATTCTACCCATGAATAACCGATTTAAGGCAATATTACTCCTCTTTTTGTGCAGCACGTTTTTTTTCTCCTGCGGAGAAGATGAAGAAGCAGAACCAATAACCCTATCCCTTTCCGAGGAAATTTTAAATTTCAATGCTGAAGGGGGATCGCAGACTTTTTCGATTACCAGCAATTCTTCTTGGACAATTGAAACTTCAGTTCTAAACGCCGAGGTTACTCCCCGGTCCGGAACTGGAAATGGAGAAGTTACTGTAACGCTGGGCTTAAATGATATAGAAACCTCAATTACTTTTTATGTGGAAGTAAAGGCGGGAAGTATACAGAAAGAGGTGGCTGTGGTTCAGGAACCGGCTGAGCCTCAGTTTCCGGATTATTACATACCGGCTGATCAAACAGGGATGAGGGATGTCCCAAATCTGGAGCTGGCCATGGACATGGGCTATGGTTGGAATCTCGGCAACACACTGGAAGCGATAGGAGGAGAGACCGCCTGGGGGAATCCCAAAGCGACCCAAGAGCTAATCGATGCCGTGAAGGCCGCTGGGTTCAATTCAGTGAGGATACCGGTAGCATGGAGCAAATTTTCTAATCCAGCCACGTTCGAAATAGACCCAGCGTGGATGGCCCGGGTGACCGAGGTGGTAGATTATGTGATAGCAAATGACATGTACGCTCTGCTGAATATTCACTGGGATGAGGGCTGGATGCAGCCTACTTATGCTCAGCAGGACTATGTAAATGACAGGTTGGAAAAAATGTGGATTCAGATTGCCTTAAATTTCCGGGACTATGAGGATCATTTGCTCTTTGCAGGAACTAACGAAGTCATGGTAGAGGGGGATTACGGTACGCCCATACCGGAATATTATCAGGTTCAGAATTCCTTTAACCAGACATTCGTAGATGCGGTGAGGTCCACTGGTGGAAGAAATTCCTACAGAAATCTAGTGGTTCAAACCTTCAATACCAACATAGATCATGGGGTCAATTTTTTTGAATTGCCCGAGGACAAAACAGCGGGGCGATTGATGGTAGAAGCACATTATTACGATCCTTATGAATTTGCACTTCAGGAAAATGAAACCATCACCCAGTGGGGTGAAAATGCCACTGATCCTTCCAGAAAAGCAAATTGGGGCGATGAAGCCCATGCAGATGCTCAATTTATGAAAATGAAAACCAATTTCGTGGATAAGGGGATTCCAGTGCTGATGGGAGAGTATGGCGCAGTACTAAAGAAAGCCGGGGAGCACCATGAGTATCTGAAGGATTATTTGAAATACATTACAGAAAGCATGGGAAGGCATGGTCTGGTCCCTTTTTACTGGGACAACGGCTACGCGGGAGATTACGGTTTTGCACTATTTGATAGGCAAAGCGGGGAGCAGATTCATCCGGATCTGATCAAAGCAGTTACAGGGCAATAATTGTCTATGGGAAGTTAAACCACGCCTTAGCGAACCCTTTTGAATAAGCTGTAATAAAAAGAGGTTAACTGTAAATGTGCCGTGAATCGCCAATAGGTAAGAAAAGGCGTCCCAAAGTAATTTAGGACGCCTTTATTATTGTTTGCGTACCCTTTAGGTTGAGAGGGCAGTGTGTTCCCTTTGTTTGCTGATGGTGCCTGGGGTTAGCTGATCCATTTTTAAAACTACAAATCCGCCCAATGCACATATTGCCATTCCTATGACCATAGGGAAAGCCGAACTGGCGTGAAACAGACTGACTACCGCCGTCACTATCCCGCCTATCGCCATGCGCATACTGCCAAGCATCGCTGAAGCAGATCCAGCATTTCTCGAAAATGGAGCCATGGAAAGAGCCGTTGTATTTGGGCCGTTCAGTCCATGTGCGGTCAGAAATACAAACATCAGAGCGATCAGTGTAAATACATTGAACCAGTCGAAATAGACACCTATCACTAAGAGCAAACCTACAGTTACCTGATAGTGCAAGGAGAAATTAATGATTTGCTGGCTGCTGAATTTGCGAAGTAAAATATGGTTCAACTGCGTAGAACCAATCATGGCAAATGCCAAAATCCCGAAAATCCATCCAAATTGATGTTCGGAAAGCCCATAGAGATTCATGAATACGTCTGCCGAACTGGCGATGTACGCAAAAGGAGCCGCTCCGGCTATACCGCCCACGAGCATGTAGACCAAAAACTGACGGTTTTCAAGAACTTTTAGGTAGCTGTTCCAGACTTGCTTTGGCTTCAAAGAAACCTCCCGATCTGGTAAAGCTCCGGCTGGTAGCACCACTACAGTGGCTATCCAGATGATGGCCGTCAGAGCTGCCAATATGATAAACACCCAGTGCCAGTCATAGGCGGCAGTCACAAATCCTCCCAAAGCCGGCGCGATCATGGGCGAAACAGCGATCACCAAAACCAGTAGTGACATGGCTTGAGCAGTTTTTTTCACGGGGAAAATATCCCGCACTATCGCCTGTGCGGACACCATGCCGGCACATCCACCTATGGCCTGAATGAATCGCATGAGGATCAGATTTTCTACAGATTGAGAAAGGGCACAGCCAATGGAAGCCAGAATATACAGTGCCAAGCCTCCATAAAGTGGCTTTTTTCTACCGAATCTATCCAACAAAGGGCCGTAAAAAAGCTGACCAATAGCAATCCCTGCCAGGTAAGCGGTCAATGAAAGCTGGATATTGGAAATAGGCGTGTTCAGGGTTTCGGCCATTTCTGGGAACCCCGGAAGATACATGTCTATAGAAAACGGAGAAATCGTACACAGAGCACCCAGCACAAGGACGATTTTAAAGTATTCAGTTTTGGTATATCTCTTTTCCATATCTAAAAATAATTTGATGTACTACCTACTTTGGATTATCAGAGGTGAACAGGCGTCTACTTTAAACAGTTCGTAAAAATCAGGATATTTTTTTGCCAAATATTTGGGTTTGAATTATTTGTGTTGAAAAATCGATAATTATCCTGTTCATTTATTGCAGGATGGCAAGTTTCAATCTGAAGATTTTGATATTTGGTTTAATCACAAAAGATTGAGTTTTTGAATGAAAATGGATAAACTTTCTATTCGATTTTTTCCAGCTCAACCCAAAAGGGAAAGTAACGCTTTCCTTCTACAGTATAGAAAGGAAGTAATTCGCCTTCGATTTTATCCAGTTTTACACCTTTCATCACTAGAATATCCACGGGCTGCGTTGACTGATCTATTTCTATATTCGCTCGGTTTCCGGTCTCCAAAGTCATTTTTCCTTTGGAAGGAACTGGCTTCACAAACTTGAATTTGATATCATAGAGTCCAGGCTCAATGGCAACTTTCCAATAACCAAATATGTCCTCCTGCGCCCAGATTCCTCTTTCACCTGAGGCATCATTTCGATTGAGGATTATAGGGTTTTCAGCTTTGTTTCCTACTTGAATTAATGGAGGCGTGATTAGATTTTCTTCATTTATAAGTTCCTGATAAATCTCGTCAAGTTCCGATTTTAGCTCCAACGCTTTTGCAGAATTGCTTGCTGAGAGGTTATTCTCTTCGTAAGGATCCCTGCTTAAGTCGTAGAGTTCAAATGCTTCTATATCAGAATTATGACCTGTATTTCCAACCAGTTTCCAGCCGCCTTTTTGAATGGAAATATTTTCGTAAAGCTCTGGATATTTTCGGTTCCAATAGGCGAAATAGCTTTTGTTTCCTGCGTTTTCTTTTTCTCCAGTGATGTACGGTAGCAAGCTCTGACCATCTATCCTTCGGTCCTGCGGTACTTCAAAGCCAACCAAATCCGCCAAAGTCGGCAGTACATCCAAATGGGCAGATAATGCATTGATTTCTTGGTTCCCAGCAAATCCATCGGGATAACGAATAAAAAATGGCGCCCGTATTCCTCCCTGAAAAGTACTTCCTTTCTTGCCTTTCAGTCCATCCACATAGCGTTGCTGCTGCGGACCATTGTCCGTCATGAAGATGACTATCGTGTTATCCTCAATTTCCAGTTCGACTAACTTTTGGAAAAGCTTCTTCAGGTTATCGTCGATATTTTCCACCATCGCATAGACTTTCCGAGCGTCCTCTTTGTCATTTTCAGACATGGGATAGAACGGTTTTCCATCCTCGTCAAACCCAGCGGAAGGGTCAATATCCTTATATTTCTGATAGTACTCATCAGGAACCTGAAGGGGGGTGTGGGGTGCATTGAAGGCTAGGTAGGTGAAAAACGGCTTGTCCTTGTTTTTCTCTATGAAATTGATCGCTTCCTCTGCGAAGATATCTGAACAGTAACCTTCATATCTTTCTTGCTGATTGTTGTGCCAAAGTACCGGATCAAAATAGCTGCGATCTCCTTGGTAATAGGTAGTAATATCGCCCACCTGACCCATTCCGCCTGATAGGTGCATCACTGATTCGTCAAATCCCTGATCACTTGGACGCATTGGGTAATTGTCTCCCAAATGCCATTTTCCAAATAACCCAGTCGTATAATCTTTAGATTTTAAAAGTTCAGCAATTGTGATTTCACTGCTTGCCATCATTGCTCCGCCATTGTAGGTGTCTCGTACGCCAGTTCGTAAGGAATATCGCCCTGTCATCAAGCTTGCACGCGTAGGAGCGCAAACGGGAGACACATAGAAATTGGTGAATCGCACGCTTTCTGCAGCGAAGGCATCGAGAGTAGGCGTGTTAATATGCGGATTCCCTGTGGAGCCCAGATCTCCATAGCCTTGATCATCGGTGATGATGAGGATGATGTTTGGCTTTTTCTGATTTTGCTGCGCAAAGCAAAGACTGGCAGATACAAAAAGTAGTAATGTGAAAATGGAGCGTTGCATGTGTATTTGAATAAAGTCGGGCTACAAATTCTAAAATTAGAGGCTTTAGCTGGAATGGCTACCCTGGTCCTAATCAGCGGAAAACCTTTCTACTAAAACTCAATATCATCAATACTTCTTAGCTGCACATGCTTTTTCATCTTCTTTTGGATGATTTTGAAGTGATGCAGACCCTCCTCGGCAATCAGTGATATCGCTTCTCCTTCAGCACCTGCACGTCCAGTTCTACCGATTCTATGCACATAGTCTTTTGGAGATCTTGGTAATTCATAATTGATCACCAGAGGCAGAAACTTGATGTCTATTCCTCTGGCTGCCAGGTCTGTAGCTACCAGTACTCGCGTTTTGCCATTTTTAAACCTATGCAATGCTTCTGTGCGAGCTCCCTGACTCTTGTCACCATGGAATGCCAAAGCGTCTATGCCGTTTTTATTCAATTTGGTGACGATATTGTTTGCTGCTCTGATGGAGGAAGCAAAGACCAAAATCTGCGACCAATCGCCAGAATTGATCAAGTGGCGGAGAAAAGGCCCCTTTTTTTCCATTGGCACCCGGTAAGCATACTGATTGATCAGGTCCGGGGAAACAGTGTCTGGTGCTGCGGAGATTTTGACCGGATCTTGCAGCATTGCTTCGATAAGTCCACCGACCGATTCTTCGCTGGTAGCTGAGAAGAGTATGTTCTGACGTTTCTTGGGAAGTTGTGCTAGGATTTGATCCACCTCTTCTTTGAAGCCCATATTTAAAACCTTATCCGCTTCATCCAAAACTAGGACTTCCACCTGATTTAAGTTCAGTGAGTTTTTCGAAAGTAAATCCAATAATCGCCCGGGTGTAGCTATCAGGATGTCTGTGCCATAGATTTTCATCATCTGGGGATTGATAGATACCCCGCCAAATACTGCCAATGCTTTTACTTTCCTGGGCAGAAAGCGGGCAAAGTTTTCCGTCACTTCGGCTACCTGACTTGCCAGTTCCCGAGTGGGAACCAACACCAGGATTGGGATCATTCTGCCTTTGTTTTGCGGTTTGTCCTGCATGCGCTGCAGAATGGGAAGAATATAAGAGGCCGTTTTTCCTGATCCCGTAGGCGCGATTCCAAAGAGGTCCCTTTGTTTTAAAATGGAAGGAATAGCTTGGACCTGAATGGGGTATGGACTGTCGTATTTCGCTCTTGCGATAGCTTCAAGTATGGGTTTGGAAAGTCCTAGTTCGGAAAAGTTCATAGGGTTAAATTTATGCAAAGGTACACCTTAGCGATCAGTCTCCGACTATTTCCGTGATTTTCATCCCTTCTGAACCTGCATAAAACACCACGATTTCTACTGGTTCATTTCCTTGGTTTACTCTCCAGTGCTTTTTGTTCACCACTTCTATGATGGGGTCACCAGCTTTCATTTCCAGGGAATTCCCATCTTCATCCTGGACCAACAGTTCGCCTTGAAGAAGAATGCCTGCATTAATCACAGGGTGAAAATGCAAAGGTAGCTCGCTCTGTGGAGGAATGGTGATTTTCAAAATAGATATTTTGGGTTTGGAATTCGGGTAATGAGGCAAAGAGTCACCGTTCCAGGAAAGCCCGGATTCGATCAGGGTGATTGATGAGGGGGCTTTTATCTGGGCAAGTTCGTTTTTAAAAGCGAAAAACCCAGTCATTAAAGTCAGGATAGTGATCAAACAGTTTTTTAGCATCTTGCAGGGGGAATAGTAAATGCTTAAGGTAAAGAAAAGCAATGAATTGCAGTAGCAGATTCGCTCAGGAACTCTTCTTTACCGTTGTTATAAAACAGACTTGTGATATAAATATTTATCTTTCAAATTGTAGCAGGGAGTTTGATTACTAGAACTATTCTCCCGCCTAACATCTCAAACCCAAAAGCCGAAGTATTAAACATGCAATTTAATCGCATTTTGCCCTATTTTTTTGTCCTGATCTTATTGGCTTCCTGTGCCAAGACCCAAGAAGGGGATCCGGATAATCCATCCCCAGCTCGCGCTGCTTCCGAAGAATTAGAAACCTTTCAGCTAGAACCTGGCTTTAAAATCCAACTAGTGGCTCAGGAGCCCATGGTCCAAGATCCCGTTTTCATCACATTTGATGAGGATGCCCGCCTATGGGTGATTGAGATGCGGGGCTTTATGACAGATACCCTGGGCTCAGAAGAAGATAAGCCTATAGGTAGGATTTCGGTATTGGAGGACCTGGACGGAGATGGGCAAATGGACAAAAGTACCATTTACATGGATAGCCTGATTATGCCCCGAGCCATTGGCTTTTTTGCCGATGGGGTGTTGGTGTCGGAAAATACCTCGCTCTGGGTGACCCAAGATTTGGACGGTGACCTCAAAGCCGACACGCAGGTGTTGCTGGACTCTACCTATGCGTCTTCCGGGAATCCTGAACATTCAGACAATGGCTTGCTGAGAAACGTGGATAATTGGTATTATAATGCCAAATCCAGGCTTAGATACCGGTATCAAAACGGAGATTGGATCCGGGATACCACCGAGTTTCGCGGGCAATGGGGAATCTCCAATGATGATCAGGGAAGGCTTTACTACAATTACAACTGGTCGCAGCTTCATGCAGATTTGGTGCCGCCAAATTACTTTTCCAGAAACCCTAACCATAGCCCATCCACAGGCATAGATCATGGAGTGGCGCTGGAGCGTGCTGTTTACCCTATTCGGGAAACCCCAGCTGTAAACAGAGGCTACATCCCCGGTGTGCTAAGTGAGGATAAACGTTTGATGGAGTTTACTGCTGCATGTTCACCTTGGATTTATAGATCTACACTTTTTCCGGAGGAATTTTATGGCAATGCCTTTGTAGCCGAGCCGGCAGGGAATCTGGTGAAGCGGAACGTTTTGATGGAGGCAGGTAACCTAGTAGATGGGAGAGACCCACATCCGGGAAAGGAATTTTTGGCTTCCACAGATGAGCGCTTTAGGCCAGTGGATTTTGCTACGGGTCCGGATGGTGCACTTTACATCGCGGATATGTACAGGGGTTTGATCCAGCATGGAGAATATTTGACGCCCTACCTGACGGAGCAGACGGTGGGTAGAGGACTGGTCATGCCGGTTCATCTGGGAAGAATCTGGAAGATAGTCCCTGAAGGGAAAGCGCTTCGGCAAACGACCAGGCTTTCTGATAAAAGTAATACTGAACTAGTTGAGTTTCTATCTGATCAGGATGGTTGGTATAGAGATATGGCTCAGCGGCTCTTGGTGGAGCGAGGAAATGCTCTAGTGAAAAATGAGTTAGTTAACTTGGTGTTAAACCAGCAGGCAGAGCAACTGGGTAGGTTTCACGGGCTTTGGACGCTGGAGGGCTTAGGTTTGCTCGATGAAGCGTTGCTTTTTCAGGTGTTGGAAAAGGAGGATGATTTACTCCAAAACACTGCGATACGTTTGCTAGAGCCTTTTGCTTTGCGCTCAGTGCAAGTTCAAAACAGGCTGGCCGAGGTGATGAAAGCTGCCGCCAAAGATGCTTCTGAGGCAGAAGCTCTGCAGTTGGCGCTAAGTAGCGATGTCTTATCGCCTCAAGCGCAGAGCGATGTGCTTAATTCTATTCTAGCCAGCTATGGATCGCAGGCAATGATACGTGATGCCATGCTCAGCAGCTTGAACCAGCGGGAGTTTGGCTTGATGCAAAACCTTTGGAAGGCTTCAGACTGGACAGCTCGCGACCAAAACAAGGAGATTTTTCTGGAAATGCTCACTACGGCAGTGGTGAAAGGAGGAGAAGCTCATGAGATGAAATCGCTCCTGGCACTAGCTGACAGCCCTGGGAGTGAGTTAAACTGGAAACAGAAAATTCTCATTTCAGGTATGTCCATTCAAGCGGCGAATTCCAAAGATCATGAGCCTATCGTACTTCAGACCGAGCCATCTTTGTTTAGTAGAACTGATTTGCCCATAGATGAAAGCCGATTGGAAATGCTCAGGGGGATGTTTCGATGGCCTGGCTATGCGCCCTCGGAAGAGTTGACTGCTGAAAATCAGCTCGATGAAGGAGCGATGAAGCAATTTGCGCTGGGACGGCAGAAGTTTTTGGTAGGCTGCGCTGGGTGCCATGGATCAGACGGTGCAGGGGCTGCCCGGATGGGGCCACCACTGGTGGGGTCGGAATGGGTGACGGGAGATGAGCGAAGGCTGGCCATGATTTTATTACATGGCTTGGAAGGACCTATTGAAGTAGCAGGAAAAACCTATGACGCTCCGGATATTTTGCCGGTCATGCCCGCTCATGCCACCATGGATGATGGAAGTATTGCTGCGATTTTGACGTATATTAGAAATGAATGGGGCAATCACGCCAAGCCGGTATCCCGTCGCCTGGTTTCGTCCACCAGACTCACCTCACAAGGCAGAGTGTACCCCTGGAGTGCTGATGAACTGAACGAACACATGGAGACTTTGCCTCCGCCAGAAACAAAATAACCCAATCTCATGCCCCAGGATCAACTATCTACTAAA
The DNA here is from genome assembly GCF_027594545.1 of Algoriphagus sp. TR-M9. Lineage (NCBI taxonomy): Bacteria > Pseudomonadati > Bacteroidota > Cytophagia > Cytophagales > Cyclobacteriaceae > Algoriphagus > Algoriphagus halophytocola. Next base: position 944,318 of record NZ_CP115160.1, read on the forward strand.
AGAAATGAAAAGTCCTTTCCTAGAAGAGATTTTCTGAAATCTGCCAGTCTGGGTACCCTAGCCCTGGCACTTCCATTTTCTTCACTTCCGGCATTTCTGAAAGATATGCCGATGGGCATAGTCGTACATTCTTATGCTGCCAGATGGCACTCAAAGGCTGACAGCCAAAAGTATCCGGCTTTCGATGACGCCATCGAGCTCATGGAGCATAGCAAATCCATTGGCGCCGGAGGGATTCAGGTGACACTAAATGGCTGGAGCAAAGACTTTGGCAAGCAAGTAAGAGCCAAGCGGGAACAACTGGATATGTATCTGGAAGGAAGCATAGGACTGCCAAAATCCACTGACCAAATCGCTGATTTCGAAAAGGAAGTACTGGCAGCAAAGGAAGCGGGAGCATCGGTGCTCCGGACAGCCTGTCTGAGTGGTCGACGCTATGTGAATTTCCATACCAAAGCAGACTTTTTAGCCTTTAAGAAAAATGCAATCCGTTCCATAGAATTGGCAGAGCCGATCGTGCGTAAGCATAAAATGAAATTAGCGGTAGAAAACCACAAAGACTGGGCTGCCGAGGAACTAGTACAGATCATCAAATCCATAGGAAGCGAATGGGTGGGAGTGACCCTGGATTTCGGGAATAATGTGTCTTTTCTGGAGAAGCCCATGGAAGTGATCAAAACGCTTGCTCCTTACGCCTTTTCTACCCATGTGAAAGACATGGGGATTAAGGAATATCCCAAAGGATTTTTGCTCTCTGAAGTGCCGCTGGGTGAGGGAGTGATAGACCTGAAAGCTGCTGTGGAAATGTGCAGAAAATACAACCCAGACATTAATTTCAGTCTGGAGATGATTACCCGGGATCCCTTAGAAATCCCGTATTTGACCGAAGGGTACTGGGCTACCTTTGATCGCTTTTCCCCATCAGAACTTGAGCAAGTGAAGGAGAGGATCGCCCAGTATTCCTTTGAGGGGGAATTGCCGCAGGTTACCGGTCTTAGCGCAGAGCAGCAGCTTGCTTTTGAGGAGGAAAATGTTCAGAAATGCCTAGCCTATAGTAGGAGTTTGCTTCATCTTTAACCCAATTTTAAATACTAATAAATACAACCATGAGTCAAGAAAACACCTCAAAATTACCTGGAATCAAACTTTTTGATCTGAGTGGAAGAACTGCTATAATCACCGGTGGGTCCAAGGGCCTCGGGCTGGCGATGGCAGAAGGACTTGCTTCCGTTGGGGCGAATGTGATGCTGGTCAGCAGAACAAAAGAAGAAACGGAGGCTGCTGCAAAGCAAATTGAGGGCAGTTATGGTGTGAAGGCACTGGGATTCGCAGGTGATGTGACCAAGAAAGCAGATATGGAAAAAATGGCCAAAGTAGCCTTTGATACTTTTGGCAGTATAGATGTGCTCATAAATAGTGCGGGAATCAATATTCGGGGGACGATAGATGAACTGGAGTTAGAGGAGTTCAGCAAGGTGATGGACATCAATGTGACGGGTACTTGGTTGGCCTGCAGGGCGGTAACTCCTTATATGAAAAAGGGAGGAAAAGGAAGTATCATCAATCTGGCGAGTACACTGGGCGTGGTGGGATTAGCCAATCGAACTCCCTACTGCTCCAGCAAAGGGGCAGTGGTCCAGATGACCCGAGCTTTGGGACTTGAATTTGCTCCTTTTAATATCAACGTCAACGCGATTTGTCCTGGACCTTTTTTGACAGAAATGAACTTACCTATAGCAGATACCGAAGAGGGAAAGAAGTTTGTGGTAGGGGCTACAGCACTTGGCCGATGGGGTCGATTGGAGGAAATTCAAGGTGCGGCAATTTACCTGGCTTCGGAAGCCGGATCCTATATGGTAGGTTCCATGCTGACCGTGGATGGAGGCTGGACTGCTAGATAACTTTATCTGGATCTGACGAAGTGATTTTGTACGACCTTATCCAAAAACCGGATGGATTTTACACATTCAAAGGTCAGACGCTTGGGTAATCCTCCAAACATAGGAATACCTGAGCCTAGCAGAATTGGAATGGTGGTGATAATCATTTCGTCGATCAGGTCTTCTTTCAAAAAGCTCTGAATGGTCTTACCTCCATCTATGTAAAGTTTGTGAAAACCTTGATGATGAAGCTGGGCCAGCACCTCATGAAGGTCTCCCTTGATCAGGAAAACTTTATCCTGAAGCCTTGCGGGAACATTTGAGAGGGAATTGCTCCAAACATAGACGGGCTTCTGATAAAACCATTCTCCTTCAAAGGCAGCTACTACCTCATAGGTGTTTCTGCCCATCAGGATGGCATCTATGCGAGCAGTGAATTCTTCAAAACCTGTGTCTATATGATCGATTTCTGGAAATGTGGAAAGCCAGTCCAGTTCATGGTTTTTTCCGGCGATAAATCCATCCAGAGAGGTGGCTATGAATACACTGTTTTTCATTAGGAGGTGATTAGGAGAATCTTTGACTAATTAATTAATCTTTCATTAAGTATAGTTACTTTTTGTTTTTAAGGGTATTGATAGCTTTTTGGGCATAGTTTCTATACCATTCTATTTCACAGGAATTCTTATAGTTTTCCAGTTCTTTTAAGTATTCAGGTGGATCCGATCTATTGATTAATATTAGTTCACTGAGCTGTCTGTTCCAATATTTATGTCTTGCTTCCATAGATTTAATAGTTTCCAGAGGATCATTCAGTTTTTCAGGAAAACCATATTCATCAATGATGGATTGGATCAGCGGGCTGTATTTTTTATCTAAGGGTTTATTAGTCGCTAAGCGTACATCGGCATAATTGTTCAGGATATGAAGGTTAGAAATTACACTTGAGTGTTGGTGGTTTTCGAGTGCTAGCCTAGCCCATTTCTCAGCTTTTTCATACTTGGACAGAATGAAATTGCATTTGATCAACAAATCAACTGATAAAAAGTAATAGGTAGGGTAATCTTCAGGCGCTAGAAGGTGAACTACTTCTTCAGCATGCGTAATTACTTCTTGGTACCGCTTGGCCATCCATAGAAGAACCGCTAGTTGGTTACTCCGAAGTACTTTGAAGACATCCTCATCATAGCTGTCACGAACCTTCTCTAGGAAATCATCAAGCAGTTCTATTTTAGCTTCCACTTCAGAGTCCGGTATATCTCCGTAGAGTTTTAACATAAGTTCTGGAGGGATAATATCCTTTTTCAGTTGCTCGATATTCATTGTGATAGGGAAATTGAAGGGTTTTCGTATAACTTACCAGCTACCGCCGCCACCGCCGCCGAAGCCACCTCCGGAAGAACCTCCGCCTCCAGAGCCGCCGGAACTTGAAGGCGAACTCACCATGGTGGATTGGGTGGATTTGATGGAGTTGTTGAAGGATTTGGAGAAATGATTCATTCCCATCACTCTGCCAGATGTGGAAGTGTACCAGGCGGGAGGTTGCAAATTCAGCCCATCAAACTTCTTCGCCCATTTGCCAAACATTCCAAAAGCAAGTGCATAGCTCATCGTAGATTCGAAGTAGCCCGGATCTTCCTGGAGTAGCATTCTGAGTTTATTTTCTTCTGCTACTTTGATGAATTGTTTGAAGCCTTTGAGCTCGGATAAAAGCTCCGTACCCAGCGGGTTTTTCTTGATCATAAACTGGCTCATGATCAGCAGAAATATCAGGGATACCAAAGTAGCAATAGCAGCCAGGACTCCCCAAAAATAGAGGAAGACTGGGCAAAGTAGAAACACCAATAGGATTAACCCGATGATGGTGTAATTTTTGATTTTTCTGCTTTTCTCAACATAGTATGCCTGGGCTGCTTTTTTTAGATCGCTGTGGGCCTCAGCCATTGTTTTATAGAATTTTTCTTTTAGGCTGCTCACCAAAACCTCATTATCTGTACCGTGTTTTGAAAATAACCCATGGTAGAGCTTCTTCTCGTAGCTTTCCGATTCTGGGGGTAGCTCTTTTAGCTTGATAAGCCTGGTGTCATCCTTTGCGAACCAACCCTTTTTGTCAATTTCTTCAATTCTTATAAATCCACGGGATGCCCAATAAGGGAGTAAGGAGATCAGGTCAGCATTATCTCCAGAGTCATCAATCAGAAAACCAACCATAGCCGGATCCATGTCTTTGGGCGGATAGTAGCTAGTGGTGGTGGTGACCGGATCATCTTTGCCGTGCTTTTTCCAAATCCTATAAAACCCATAAAACAGCCCTGCCAGCAAGATCGTCCAGCCATACGCTGTCCAGAACGGCCAAAAGGGTTTGTGGTCTTGTATGCTTCCTATGGGTAACTTCAGTAATACTGTGACGGCCTCCCCACTGGTGGAAATGACTCCGGTTTTGCTTTGTCCGGAGTAGATGCCGTTTGAAAAACTACTTAGGAAATCTTGACTGGGCTCGGTATTTCCTTTTTGCCCTGAATAAAGGAAATACTGCTCAGCAGTCAGGTTGATTCCCTCGGGGAGATGAATTTGGAAATTGATTTTTTCGAAAGGTGCTATCCAGTTTTCGGTTTTGATATTCCAATAAAAATGAATGGCCTGCTCTTCGTGCAAGAAGGCATTTTCTACCCTGTACCTTATCTCGTAATGCTGTGGACCTTCCAGATAAATATCCTCATCGCCTATCTTGATCCGCGCATTTCCGCCTATCTTTTGTTTGAAAAGGGAGGTGACGTCGAATTTATATCCGGGGACTTTCACGTCCTTTATCTGGATATTTCTTTCCTCCATTTCCCCATGCTCATTGCGCATATCATAGTGAGTCTGGATATCCCGAAAAATACCCCGCTTGGGCTCTTCGAAAGTCAGGTCGTAGCTTTCTTTGACATCAAAATACCCCTCCGGATTAATGTGGATTTCCACTGCATATGAATTTACCGTGAATCCCTGCGCTTGGGTTTTCAGTGTAAAGAGACAGGCAAGAAGTAAGAAGTAAAGGTTTTTCATAGCTCCTGTATTAGGATTGAGGAGTGGAAAAGCCTAGGAAGAAAAGTCAACTTTCACATTCTCTCGGCTTTCGGGCTCTGCTTCGAAATAGTCGAAATGCTGATAGCCAAATGCTCCTGCGAATAGTACACCTGGGAAGCTTTCTCCATAGGTGTTGTTTTCGCGTACGGTGCCATTGTAATAGCGTCTGGCGCGTTCTAGGTTTTCTTCGATTTCGTTGAGTTTATCCTGCAGTTGTAGAAAATTGGTGTTCGCCTTGAGATCCGGATAGGCTTCGCTCAGGGCAAAAATGCTTCGAAGCGTCTTTTGCAATTGGTTTTCCGCTTGGATCTGTTTGTTGATATCATCGGGTGGAACAGCTATGGCTGCATTTCTCGCCTGGATTACAGCTTCCAAAGTTTCCTTTTCGTGGGCGGCATATCCTTTTACGGTTTCTACTAGATTGGGAATTAAGTCATAGCGCCGCTTGAGTGCCACATCGATATTGCTCCAGGCGTCTTTTACAGTGTTTTTGTTTTTGACAAATCGGTTAAAAATACCGATTACCACTACTGCGAGAAAAATCAGAATGGCGATGATAATGAGGAAGGTCATGGCAAATTATTTTTTGGTAAAAGAGTACTTAAAAGTCAGAAGAAAGGAATTGCCCCTGAATCTAAGCTGATTTTTAAATTACGAGGAATTACCGGGAATTCAAGGGCTCCAGTTTTCATTCATTGGATTTGCTTGGGCAGCTTTTTTTGACTGGTTGCTTTAAGTACTTCTTCGATGCGTTTTTTCCTGGTTTCTATACGTTTTGCTGAGTGTACCCAATAAAGAATTTGCTTCTTTTTTGATTTGCTCAGGTTTGTGAAATATTCTTGACTTTCTGGATTTTGATTGAGAGAATGCTCCAGATCAGTGGGGATTTGAAGGCTTTCTATCGCATCCAGGTAGTCCCAAGAACCGTTTTCCTTGGCGAGTTGTACGCTCTGTAGACCGGCAGGTCTCATTTTTCCTGCTTCCAAAAGTTTTGCGATCTTCTCTTTATTTATTTTCGACCAATTGCTCTTTACTTTTCTTTTACCAAAATATTGCTTGTATTTCACATCATCGATAGGACGCTTGGTGCTATCTATCCAGCCAAAGCAAAGGGCCTCATCTACGGCTTGGCTCCAGGTCAGATTGGGCTGGGAGGAAGACTTCTTATAGATGATCAGCCAAATACCATTTACTTTTTGGTGGTTTCGCTCAAGCCATTTTCTCCAGTCTTCTCTGTCTGCGGGGCAGAATTCAGGAGTTTGTTCGGTTTTAGGATTTTTACCGGTCATGAAATCCCTTTCCATCCAAGATTTTAGCCCTGTATTTTTCGATTCTTGCTATGCGGGTTTTGGATTGTTTAGGGGCGGAAAAATAAAGTATATACCCTCTTTTTCTTCCAGGAGTCAGCGCTTCAAAGGCATTTTTCAATGTGCTGTCTTGCTCCATGGCATCCTGAAATTCCCGGGGAATGGGTTCCGGATTAGTCTTAAGGTCCACCTTTAGGCCTGCCTTCTCCAGTTCTATCGCTTCAAGAATATAGGCCTTGATGGTTTCTTGGTTTTCATGGATTTGACTTAAGGAAGTGAATTTCAGTAATCGACCTGCTTGAGTGTTTTTACCTGGTTTTTGAAGTATTTTTTTGCTGTCTTTGAGCAAAGCACCTTTAAAAAAACTCAATGCAGTATACTCCTTGAGTGCACTTAACAGCAGGATGTTTCCTTCTTTCCAGGAGTAGCAGGGTACGCCCCATTTGATTTCTTCCTGCAGGCCGCACTGCAGGACCAGTTTTCTCAATTGGGTCAGCTCCGATGACCAAGGATGTACCTTGCAGTCAGGCGTACCTCCCAGTGGACAGCGCCCGCAGCCCTCACTCAAATATTCTTCCACACTGGAAGGCATGCTATTTTTTGAGTGCTTTGGCATATTGGATTTTAGATTTGCATTTTCCTGCTCAAGAATCCCAATTCTTTGAATCACGAGCAGTTTCCGAATTTAATTATACGACGATTAATGTAATAATATAAATTACAGAAATCGCTGTAATGGACATGATCAGAGTACCTAGGCTGTGGGATTTGTTGCCCTGCTTGATGGAAAGCCCGGAGAGCTGGGTCACAGCCCAGAAGAAACTGTCATTGGCATGGGAAATAGCCATGGCCCCCGCTCCTGTGGCCAATACGGCAAAAACGCGCATGGTTTCCGAGTCCAGTCCAAGAGCTCCTAGCAGGGGAGCAATGATGGATGCTGTAGTAATCATCGCCACGGTGGAGGAACCTTGTGCGGTTTTCAGAGAGAGAGCGATCAGGTAGGGTAAGAATATTCCCCAGCTAGCTCCGCTCATAGAATTGCTGACTAGGTCTCCGATTCCAGAGTTTTGGAGCATCTTGCCAAACACCCCACCGGCTCCGGTGATCAAAATCACAGGTGCGGCAATGAGGATAGCTTCCCCTAGCCACCCACTGGAGCTAAGCAGCTTGTTGTCAAACTTCTTGGGAAGAGAGAAAGCCAAAAACGCACCTAAAAGTAAGGCGATTACCGGGCTTCCGGCAAATTGGATAAAGGTATAAAAACCGCCTTCTCCAAAAGGTTTGGTAGGGTATTTTGCTATAGAAGCTGTAATGATCAGAATCAGCGGAACTATGATGGGTAAGAATGAAGCCAATACGGAGGGTTTTGATTTCTTTTCAGCCTCCTCGGGTTTTACGGCAAACTTGGGCTCCAAAGGGATTTTGTAGGCTACTTTTTTGACGAAAAAATAACAGGGAACCAGGGCGATTAGGCTTACAATAAATCCATAGAAAATGATCATACCTAAATCAGCTTCATAAATACCTGCTGTCGCAATAGGTCCCGGGGTAGGAGGCACCAGAGAGTGACTGGCTGTGGCGCCCAGGGCTATTGCTATGGTGGTGGCAGCATAGGGAACTTTGCTTTTCAGCGAGAGCGACTTACTGATGGGATTCATCATGATAAAGGTGCTGTCGCCAAATACCGGAATAGAAAGGATATAACCAGAAATCATCATGGAAAGCATCACTGATTTTTCGCCGATCCACTTCAGGATTTTCTCTGCTATGACCAGTGCTCCCCCGGTTTTCTCCAAAAAAGTACCCATCATCACTCCCAGTAGAATCAATAGACCTATGCTTCCTAGTACGCCTCCAAATCCTTCAGAAATAGATTGTAGGATCAATTCTCCCGGCATACCAGCTAGCAGGCCGTATAAAATGGCACCGCAGAAAAGTGCAAGAAATGGATGGATGTCAAATTTGACAATGGCAATGAGTATCAGTGCCAAAGCAAACAGGATAATCAAAAGAGTAAGCATTTTGGGTTAGGTTGGGTTTGTGGTTTGAATGCTGGAGAAAAATTTCTCTACATCTAGAAACTAAAAATTAGTCAAAAAAAGGGAATATTAAAGCCGGAGACTGTATAAGCTTCTGAAAAGTTTGCTAAATGGTGAATCGCTCTACAATTATTCGGTACTTTAGGCATTTAATTTCATTGACCTCCTCTTATGCGATACACTTATTTTCCTCTAGTGCTGCTGTTTTTGCTGATTTTGGGAAGCTGCGGGCAGCGAAATCTCCCTGAGCCTGTGCTTACTGTTTTGCCTAGTCCAGTAAGCCTTGAGATTACCGGAAAGTCTGCTTTGTCCACTGCTAAACTTCAGGAGCTTATGAGTGAGGCTAAGCAGAAATACATTGCTGGAGAGGATTTGGGGGAGTTTGAGCATGTCCTTTACGTTGAGTTGGATCCTGAGCTAGAGTTAAAGCCTGAAGGGTATGTACTGACAATAGCCAGAAATGAGGTCAGGATTAAATCTGCCACCAGGCAAGGACATTGGTATGGGCTGATTACCCTAGGGCAACTACTGGAGGATGTCGCTGACCAAGGTGCTTACCTGCCCACGGTAAAGATCAAGGATGAGCCTGCTTTGCGCCAGAGAGTAGTGCATCTGGATGTGAAGCATCATTTGGAGCAAAAGGAATATTACTTCGAAATGATGGATAGACTAGCCTATCAGAAAATCAATGCCATCATCCTGGAAATAGAAGACAAACTGAACTATGAATCCCAACCAGAAGTCGCCTCTTCAGATGCTTTTTCCATTGAGGAATGGAAGGAGATCAGTGATTACGCCATGGCCAGGAATATAAGAATCAGTCCTTTGGTTCAGGGCTTAGGGCATGCTTCCTTTATATTGAAGCATGAGCAATATGTAGCGCTTCGCGATGATCCAGCCTCTGATTGGGCTTTCAATCCTCTGGATGACGGGACATACGAGGTGCAGTTTGATCTGTATAACGATGCATTGAAGGCTTTTCCTTATGCCGAATACCTTCATGTAGGGGGCGATGAGGTGCATACCACTGGCAGGGGAAGTGGAAAAACAGCACTAGAACTGCAGCTTACCTGGCTAAACAAAGTGAGTAGCTATGCGGAGGACAGAAATCTGACTCCCATCTTCTGGGACGATATGCCATTGAAAAATGCGGGAGTCTATCAATCTATTTTCAATAAGGACCTGACCAATGCTGAGGTGGATAGCATATGGGCGGCAAACGAACCTAACCTCAGTAAGTATGTAGATATGTTTCCAAAAAACTGTGTCTATATGAGGTGGAATTATTCCGCACCGGAAACCTACGGAAATAAGCTTGCCATGAAGTGGTTTACCGATAATGGCCTGAAGGTAATGGGGGCTACAGCCGGACAAACCCGCTGGAATCTGATGCCACTCAACCAAAGTAATACGGATAACATCCGGGACTTTGCCTTGATCTCCATAGCCAATGGTGCCGAAGGGCTTCTTCTTACCTTATGGGACGATGATTCGCCTCATTTTGAATTGTACTGGAGAGGGATAGGGATTTTTGCAGAATATACCTGGGCAGGTGAAAGACGTACAGAAACCGAAATCCACGATGCATACAGAGCGAGGACATTTGGAGCGGCTTTAGCAGACTCCACTTATGCTTTTATCAATGAGCTGGAAGATCCTGTGGCTTTTTGGAAAAATGCCTTGTTAGCTTCAAAGGATAGAAACCGGCTTAGAAGTCTTGCCAATCCAATGGAGGATGCGGTAATTGATTTGCCAAGAGCGTCAAAACCCGGGCAATGGACGCAGCAGTATGCCGAAAGGTTAGAGAAGGCTCAACTCTATCAGCAGCGGGTGGACTCCGTATTGCAGGTCATAGCTGCTGCTAAAGACGCAGCCAAGCGGAATGTGTACACGCTAGAAGTCTATGAGCAGGTAGCCAAAGCCGTTCAGTTTTCAAATCATGCCTTATTGCTCTTGTCAAAGTGGGATTTAGCTGAGACAGCTGAGGACAGAGAAAACTTCAAAGCCAAGCTTTTGCAGCTGGAGCAGAAGTGGCAGGATCAATTGGCGGAACTAGAGCAGGTATATGGGCAGACCAGGCAACTGGACAAGCCTGAAGATTATTTGCTAGATCAGGATCATCATGTTCACTTGTCAAATCAGGCTATTAAATTTTCTGATTGGCAGTTTTATGTAGAAGAGCTCTTTCTGAAGAAGATCAAAGAAGGCAATAGCCTGCAAATGGAAGGCTCCTTAGAGAGCAAATAGCTACTCTTCCAGCTAGTTTTTGAGTTATTTCAGGTAGGGTGAGCGGAAGGTTTTTTGCTTATCCTGACCTTCTACTCGTTGAAAAATGGTTTCATTTCGTTGTGGATATCCTCTCGCAGTGCTTTTAATTTAGTGGCATATTCTTGGAGTTTTTTCTCCTGATCTGTCTTGGGAACCCAAGGTTTTACTTTTTTAGGGGAACCGTTTTCGTCTACCGAAACAAAAATGATAATGCAATGGGTTTTTTTGACAAATTCCTGATCCGAAAAATCTCTGGAATAGACCTCCACCATGATGTGAATGCTGGAGCTGCCTGTGTAAATCACCTGAGAATCTACCTTCACCACTTCTCCTATATTGATAGGTTTGTAAAAGCGAATACCTCCCACATAAACGGTCACACAGTAGGACTCAGACCAAGTGCGGGCACAGGTGTACGCCGCCTGATCGATCCATTTCATCACTACACCTCCATGTACTTTTCCTCCGAAATTGATGTCTGAGGGTTCACTGATAAACTGAAATGAGGTTTTGTGGCTGGTGTCCATAGGGGAATTAGGTTAAAGATACTTTCGCTAAACTAATGCAAAAATTGCTTTTGCGGGGCTAGTATCCATACAAACTTTAGCAAAAGCAAAAGCCCGAAGCATCTGGGTCCGGGCTTTTGGAATGGAGTAAGGTTTACTTATAATGCACCTTTGAAGCTTTCTATTTTCTGATCTACTTGCGTATCTACCATGAAAGTCAGCATGACATCCGCCCACATGAAGCTTACCGATGCTACCTTATTGTCTTCAGCAGAAATAAAGTAAGCCAATCTTTCGAAGGTTTCTGGTGCTTGTACTGGTGTCACTTGCAGGCTCACAGCATCGTCTTTGGCTACTGCGGCCTCATCGATTTTACCGTCTTTCATATAGGCGAAAACCGCATTTGCTTTGCTGTTCAAATGAATAGTCCAATCCCCTGATTCTTGAGGAGTGATGAAAAGGGAGTATTTGCCGGGAGCTAGATTTTTGCCTCCTATGCTTACGCCGGTGCTGAATTCTATGATAGTCGGGCCGTTGGCTCCTGCTCTCCAAGTGACACCATACTTTTCCAGGTCACCGAATACTTTTCGGCCTTTCACGGCAGGAGAGGAGTAGTCAATACTGATTTTGGTGAAACCTACCACCTGTGATACATGGGCAGCTGGACTCGGCGCGGGTGCTTGTAGCTGCGCAAAGGAAGTGGTGGACACTGAGAAAAAGAGGATCAGGGCAAATGCCGCTAAAAAGAGTTTGTTGTTTGTCATGATTAGGTTATTGATGAATTTTGCTCCAATCTAAGAAGTATTTGTTTACCTAAGCTGATGCGCTTCTCTATAATTGACTTGTTTTTGTGGGCTGGCCTAGGCGAGATAGTTATCTATCGGTTTAGTTCCTTTTGGATAAAAGCCACGCTCAAGGGGATTTGGGTGACGGATCTGGAACTCTCATCCTCTATGGTCAAGAATTCTGTCCCTTGTTTTTTGGCTTCTTTGATGATTCCGGCGATGTTGATGTCTCCAGTGCCCAGTACCACATTGGTTTCTATGTCCGCTCTACCGTCTTTAGAGCCAGGGGTTCCCTTTTTCCTATCCTTGAGGTGTAGGATGGGAAATTTGCCTCGGTTTTTTTTCATGATTTTCAGTGGGTCTCCACCACCCATTTTCACCCAGAATACATCCAGGTTGAAAGCGAAATGTTCCGCATTATTGAGCATGTAGTCGAGCACCACACCTTTGCCATCTTTAGCAAATTCATAGCCATGCGGATGATAAAGGAACGTGATTCCTTCTTTTTTGAGCTGCTTTCCTACCTCATTGAATAAAGCCGTAGCCACTTTGATTTCATCCAAAGATATGGGGCTTTCTGCATGGGGTATCCAGTAGCAAGTGGCGTATTTAGCCCCATATTTTTTGGCTTGACTTATTATGGGCTCCAAGCTTTGCAAAAGCTGCTTATAATCCGCGCCTACACCTATTACCCGGAGTTGATTTTCCTCTAGTAATTTACTGTATTCCTGATCAGACATCCCGTAGGGTCCTCCACCTTCCAGAGCCGATATTCCCCAGTTTTGAATCAATTGGTGGCTTTTGACCGGGTCTTCTTTCATTTCGTTGCGCAAGGAGTACAGCTGAAGCGCAATCTCCTGAGCATGGGCAGCAATTGATGGGGAGAAAAGCGCTAGTAAAAGAATTGGGTAAATAAAAATCCTTTTCATTTTCGATTACTTTAGGGTTCACCGAAAATAAAAAATTAAATTGTCTTTGGATCGAATTCCCAAAATGAAATCCTGTAATTACCTATGAAAAACGACCGCAGAAGTTTTATTAAACAATCATCCCTTTTAGGCCTAGCTATGAGTATATCACCTTCTTTTTCCTTCGCGTCCAAGTCAGATTTGCTGCTAGGGCATGGGGATTTTCAGTATAAAATCGACCCGAAATGGGGGATGCTCGATCCGGCTCAGGTTCCGGTAAATAACTGCCACGAAATGGTGATGGATCGCCGCGGACGCATGATCATGGTGACCGATGAACCAAAGAATAACGTAATCATCTACCAGCAATCTGGGAAACTGCTAAAAACCTGGACCTTGGGGATGGACCGAGCGCATGGGCTGACGCTTGTGGACGAAGGGGATGCAGAATACCTCTGGGTGAGTGACAATGCAGGAAGAGTGGTCAAAACAACTCTAGATGGAAAAATTGTGTCAGAAATCTCCTCACCTATCCAAGAGGGTATTTACACGGATAAAATGCCATTTGTCCCCACAGAAACTACAGTCGCTCCCAATGGTGATTTATATGTAGCTGACGGCTATGGTTCTCAGTTTTTCCTACAGTATGATAAGGATGGGAATTTTATTCGGAAGTTTGGCGGAAAAGGATCGGCAGACGAGCAGTTCAGCACTGCACATGGTATCACAGTGGATCAGCGGGGAGGAAAAGAAGCTACCTTGCTCTGTACCTCCAGGGGGCATAATTCATTCAAGCGCTTCAGTATGGAAGGAGCGTATCTGGAGACGATTTTTCTACCGGGAGCATTCGTTTGCCGTCCGGTCATCCATGGAGATCAGCTCTACGCTGGAGTATGCTGGTCCAGACTGAGGTACCTGGAACAAACGCCTGATTCAGGTTTTGTGACCATTTTAAATGAAGCAAATCAAGTGGTTTCCAATCCGGGTGGTACCGCGCCTGAGTACCGAAATGGCGAGCTACAACTCATGGTGCAGTCCGAACCCATCTTTAAGCATTGTCATGATGTGTGCATAGATCAGGATGAAAATATCTATGTGTGTCAATGGAATGCGGGGAAAACCTATCCTATAAAACTGATCAGAACCTAAGCAAAATCGTCTTTTATTTCAGTTGTATTAAACCTATAATGCTATGAAATCGAGCATGACCCGAAGCGACACACAGAGGGATGATTATAATTCATGCGAAGATTCCATGTGACCTTAAAAAAAAAATTATAAACACATGAAAAATGTAACAGTTGGCTGGTTTGAAATCCCCGTGAAAGATATGGATAGAGCCATTTTATTTTACGAGAAAGTGTTTGAATGCAAGCTGGAGAAGCAAGTGATGGGTGATTTTCAAATGGCCTGGTTTCCATGGGAAGACAATGATATTGGTGCTGGTGGAAGTCTGGTGTACCACGAGCAGTTTTATGCTACCAGCGAAAAGGCAGGGCCTTTGATTTATTTCAATTCAGAAGATTGTTCAGTAGAACTGAAACGTGTAGAGGAAGCTGGAGGGAAGGTTCAGATTGAAAAGCGCATGATTGCTCCAGACATAGGTTTTATGGGGGTTTTTATAGACTCTGAAGGGAATAGGATAGCATTGTACTCCAGGAAATAGAAATATTTTCGTGTAAAATTGTTTTTTATTAATTGGATCTGCTTTTTTTTGGGTATAAATAAGGCTTAGGTCTAGTTTAGCTTTAGGCTTTTTGTATTTTCAGGTAAGCTAAATTTGTTCAGATTTTTATGCGATTAACAAAAGGAATCCAGGTGTCCGAGGAGAATGTGTCTGACCTGGAATATATACAGAAGAAAATCTCTATAGTTTTTGCGCTATTGACTTTTTTTCTGCTTCTGGTTTTAGGGATATCCGATATTTTTTTAGAAATGTCACCGGTGATCATTTTCGCCAAGCTGCTGTTTTCCATTCCCTTTTTGGTTTCCTATTTCTTGATCAGCAAGTATGGGAAAGTACAGCTATCTCTGGATATACTGTTGACTTTGGGTTATGTGGTGATCATGTTGAACTTTCTCTATAATGATGGGTATAATGGGCCTACGCTCTACAGTTTCTTTTTGATGCTGGTAGCCAGTACCCTGCTCATTAAGGGCTGGAGAAAGGTTTTCTGGTTTGTTCTGCCATTTGCTTGTTATATGACCCTTTTTTATGGGCAGGTGCAAGGTTGGGTCCCTGTATCATCCAGCTATGAAAGTGAATTGAACATGTTTTTTGATCATTTTGTAACTTTAATGTGGATGGGGGGTTTTATATTCCTTGGTATTAATTTTTTCGTCCAAAGTTATAAAAACCAGAACGAGGTCCTGCATCAACTGAAAGCCAAGCAAGAGCAAATGCTGGATGAGCTCAATACCCTAAGCAGTGAAAAGAGTAGATTGATCGCCATTCTTTCCCATGATATGCGTAATCCCATTTCCATGCTGCATACCACCTTAGGGCTGATGGAAAAGGACGCTTTTGAGCCGGGAGAGGCTGAGCGAATACTTTCTAACCTTAAAAAGCAAAGCTACCAGCTAAATAACATCCTCAACAATACACTCTCATGGGTGATGAGCGAACTAGAGGACAGGCCACAGGAAATACTAGAAATCAGTCCTGTGAACCTGACGAATGAGATGAAAAACACCATGGAAGTGCAGGCAGCTGAGAAAAGCCAAAAAATCTCCTTCTCCTGGAAAGGGGAAGATCAAAAGATCCGTCTTGAGGTCAATGAAATAAGAATAATCCTGAAAAACCTGATCGACAATGCCATCAAATTTTCTCCACTTGAGGCCACTGTAGAGCTTTCTTTGGATATTGATTCGGAAAGGATCCAGTGGTCTGTCTGCAACCCAGGAGTACAAATACCGCCAGAGCAACAGCAGAAATTATTTGAATTTCGAGCAAGAACCTCCTATGGCACTAAGCGAGAGAAGGGTGCCGGGATAGGCTTGCCTTTATGCAAAAGGATAGCTGATAAAATTAACGGGGAGTTGTATTACGATGGATCCAGAGATGGAATGAATTGTTTTTTTATCACCAAAAAACGCAGTTAGAGAATCACCACACGTAGGCTCATGGCTCCATGAGCACCCACGACCAGCGATTGCTCAATATCCGCAGTCTTCGATGGCCCAGCTATAAAAGCCCCAAAGCCAGAATGTGCAGATCCTATCTTTTGGTAAGCTTCATGCATATTTCCCACTATAGCTTCTCCGCGGATCAAAATCACCAGGTGGGAGGTGATAAAAGGAATCGCCCGGATCCCCAGGTTTGATTCATCCAGCCAAATCGCTCCATTTTCTGCTGAGGCCACCTGCCCTTCTAAAATGGCTAAGTCCAGGTCTGCAAATTCAGCAGGGTGAGCGGGAAGTTCGCAATTGGAATACGCATCGAAAAGCGGGGAACTGGAATAGATTTTCTTGAAATCACTAGCAGCTATCAGTGCTTCTAGTTCATCTTTAGAGACTACCTGTCCTTTGTTGCCAGCCAGAGATTGCGCAAAGGCTTCTTCCAGATTTGCCGCTACCTCGAAATCAGGGATTTCAGGAAGCGGTTTTTCTTCCATGTTCAGGTTTTTGATCTGGGAAATTATGGAGGATTTGCTGCTCATTTTCTGTTTTTTTTGTACCAGTCTTTGAAGGATTCCGCTGGAGTTTCTGGCAGATTTCTACTTTTCCCCCATACATTTAATGGGTTGTAAATGATGCTTTCTGGCAGGTTTTTCAGTGCAGCACGCATCATTTTGCCGGAGAGTTTATAGGCTAACGGACTTTTGAAAATCCCATTGGCAAGCTGCATGGAAAGCCCTTTGGCAGAGGTTCCGTGCGCTTTTGTGATCTCTTGTCTCCATTCATACAGTTGCTCATGAATGTTGATTTTTACCGGGCACACATCCGAACAGCTGCCACAAAGCGTGGAGGCGAATGGAAGGGTACTGTATTTTTTCAGATCGATGCCTGGTGAAAGTATGGAGCCTATAGGCCCTGGTACGGTGCTACCATAGCTGAAGCCCCCGCTGCGGCGATAGATCGGGCAGGTGTTCATACATGCCCCACATCGAATGCATTTGAGCGAATTTCTGAATTTCTCACGGGCTAGCTGCTTGGTCCTACCGTTATTTACCAAGATCAAATGCAGCTCCTTACCAGGTGCTGGACTTCTGAAGTGTGAATTATAGTTAGTTATGGACTGGCCGGTAGCCGATCTGGCCAAAAGCCGCAGGAAAACTCCAAGGTCCTTGCGCCGGGGTATTAATTTTTCTATTCCCATACAAGCAATATGGGTGTCTGCCAGGTGCACCCCCATGTCTGCATTGCCTTCATTGGTGCAGACTACAAATTCACCTGTCTCTGCCACAGCAAAATTGACTCCTGTGATCGCGACTTTGGCCTCAAGAAACTTGCTTCTGAGGTGCAGTCTGGCTGCATGTGTCAGGTATACAGGGTCCTCATTGCCTTTTTCTGTGTGCAGTTTTTCATGGAAAATATCAGAAATGTCCCGCTTCTTCAGGTGAATTGCCGGCATGACTATATGGCTGGGTGGCTGTTTCAGAAACTGAATAATCCGCTCTCCCAGATCCGTATCCACCACCTCTATACCCTTGGATTCCAAATACGGATTCAGGTGGCATTCTTCGGTGAGAATGGATTTACTTTTAACTATTGCCTTGCAGTTTTTTTCTTCTAGTATTCTTCCGACTATTTCATTATGCTCTTCTGCATTTTCGGCCCAGTGGACTTTAATGCCGTTTGCACTGGCATTTTTTTCTAGCTCTTCCAGATAAAAATCAAGTTTGGAAAGCGTGTGTTCCTTGATTTGCGAAGCGAGATCACGAAGCTTTTCCCACTCAGGGATAGCGTGTATGGTTTGGTCACGTTTTTGACGAACTATCCAAAGCGTTTCGTCATGCCACTTTGCTCGTGATTGATCTTTCAGAAAGGCTGTGGCATTAGCTGGGTGGCTCATGAAATTGCTTGGTTTAAAAGTTCTGCGAAATGCATGATTCGCACATTTTCACGGTTTCGGGTAGCGATACCTTGCATGTGCATCAGGCAAGACATGTCACCGCCTACGATGAATTCTACGCCCTTATCCACATGGTCAGCTATTCGGTCTTTGCCCATCTGTACAGATATCGCTTCTTCGGTGACTGCAAATGTCCCCCCAAATCCACAGCATTCATCTCTTCGGCTCAGCTCTACAAGCTCCAATCCGGAAAGATCTTTCATGAGCTGGAGGGTTTTGTTAAACCCTGGATCATTTCTTTCCGAATCACTGGCCAGTCTCAGACCCCGCAGCCCGTGACAGGATGCATGAAAACCTATTCGATGAGGGAATGAGCCGGGTATAGAATCGACCTTAAGGATGTCTGTGATAAACTCACTCAATTCGTAGATGCGAGATTGCACGTAAGCCTGATTCTTTTTTAGCTTGGGTATACTTGGAGAATGCTCTTTTACATGCAACACACAGCTTCCCGAAGGAGCGACTATGTAATCAAACTCCGCAAAATCCTTGATGAATTTCTCTGTGGTTCCACAAGTTTCGGACTCGTAGCCCGCATTTGACATGGGCTGTCCACAGCAGGTCTGGTGGAGGGGATAGGATACTTTACATCCTAGTTTTTCTAAAAGCTCCAGTGTTGCGATGGCTACATTGGGGTAAAATTGGTCAATGTAGCAAGGGATAAACAGGCCGATGTGGGGTGCGTCATTTTTCATTCGAGCGTTAAATTAGCCTATCTAGTTCATTGATGCCAGCATTGCGGCTCCTAATGCAGAACCATTAGGAAAATCACTGGGGATTATGGTCATTTCTGGGAGTTTTAACCGGAGCATTTCCACAAAAATATCATTCGCATTGAAGCCCCCGTCAACAAATAATCTGTTTACCGGAGCATTTTGGGTGACCAATTGTATGGAGGCCACCTGTAGTTCTGTCAGCTCGTGGATAAAGGTATAATAGGCCTCGGTAAACTCAGGAAATACGGACCAGTCGTTGGCCTCTGCCTGCTCCTGGTCAAACAAGCTGGGGGTTAAGTACTGAAACCGTACTCGTTTTTGCTTTTGACTGGCTACTTTCTCATAGATTTCCAGCTCAAATTTCAACTTTTTGTAGGTGCCCAGAGGCAAATTGAAATGAGCGTACAGTTCGTCAATTTGGTGTTTGTGCTCTTCCCCAATGAACAATCTGGATATTTTTATAGGAACTCCTTTGATACTGAGGAAATGCAGGCAATCACGCTTGAGTTCTTTTTTGGTGAGTTTGGTTTTATTGAACGGGTTGATGGTGATGGCCCAGGTACCTGTAGATAGTAGTGCAAAAGGTTCCGTCTCCTGTTTCAAATAAGGCAAAAGTGCGGAAGAGGAATCGTGCACGCCTATTCCACAGGGGATATTGCCCAGTTCTGGTTTAGTTTTCAATAAGGTGTTTCCCGGGACAATCGGCGGTAGTAATGGTCGTATACCTTCACGATCTACCCATTCGTGATAATCATTTGCCTCATAATCCCAAAGTCCTGTATGGCAGCCTATGCTGGTGTAATCAGAGACTTTTTCTCCTGTGAAGAGAAAACTCAGAAACTGAGGGAAGTGAAAGGAATGTTTGATTTTCCGGAAGAGCTCCGGCTTGGCGTATTTGATGAAATACAATTGCAGCCCAGAATTTAACATGGCCAGGGGAGGGGAAGATGTAGCCCGGCAAAAGTTCATTTTGCCTCCATTTTCTTCATAAAACCTACTGAGCAAATCCTCCGGGAAAGGTTTGAGGTAATCATAAAGTGGCGTAGTGGGATTACCAGCTGCGTCTGTGTGAACCAAACTAGCTCCATGACAGGAAAAGTTTAATTTCTTGAGCTGAAATTCCTCGGATTTGAGTGCCTCCTTGAATGTTTGTAACATCCATTCGCAAAGCGGCCCTAGCGGCTCACTGGGAAAATCGTCTTCGTCCGGGATGGGATCCAGTCGGGTATAAGTGCTGAATACTACGTTTAAATCTTCGTCAAAAAGGAAAAACTTTTTGTTTGTTTTGCCAATGTCAAAAACAGCGGTTACTGGAGTTTTACTCATAGCTACGCCCTTAAAGCGATTTTCGGATAATCATTTTGAATGGGTTTTTCAGGGGAATCCTGTCTTCTTCTCCCAGAATCTGATTGGCAATAGACTGTCCCATGTGGATAAAGTCAGTGGAAATGGTGGTGATTCCTTCAGCTAAGATTTCTTTTAGCGGAGTTTCGTTGTAAGAAATAATTCCAATGTCCTTTCCCAGCTGTAGGGATTGCTCCCTGGATTTTTTAACGATATTGGCCAGGTCAGTCTCTGCCAGAACGATGAAAGAATCCCCTTCATAAAGCGGCTCGTCGTCTATACCATCCAATATCAGGTTGTTGAAATTGTGGAAAAAGCAGAAGCGCTTGAAGCCATCGATGATTTCCACCGGGTACATGTCACCTTTGGGAAACACCAATATCAGGCGGGAGTACTTTCTGAGATGTGATATGCCTGACTCCAAAGTCTCCAGAATATCTCTGGAAAAGTCCTGATAAACGCCAGGAAACTCATTTTCATGATCTTTCACTGCCCTATCCAGGATCAGGAGTTTATCCTTCGGGATCTGTTTGATCAGTTCGTAGCAGGTTTCGGGGTGGTTGTTTTCATCGAAGAAATGTGGCGCCAGCACATAATAATTGTAATCACCCAGATGCTGGTCCATGATGGATTCAAAAACCTTTTTGTTGTAGTGATGTATCTGCAGATCTACTGTAGCCTGATCTCCTAGGGTTTCTACGATGGAGTAATAGATGATTTTCTTGTATGAACTCAGCTTATTGAAGATCAATAAAACCTTCATTTTATTGGTCATATTGGTGGAGCTCACATAAAAGCCCTTGCCACGGACAGAGGTGATGATACCTCTGTCTCGCAGCTCATTATAGGCTTTTTCTACGGTGTCCCGCGAAAGCAGAAAATCAAAACTGGTTTCGTTGATAGAAGGGATCCTGTCGCCAATTTTTAATTTTCCGCTATCAATTTCATCTAAAATGAGATTGACTACCTGCATGTATTTTGGCGTACGGGAGTCTGTAAGGATTCGGTCAGATTTATCAACTAGCATGGCATTTTGGGTTATTGAGGGTACTAGAGGTAATATAAGAGGTTTATTATTTTTTCATGATGCTGATCCGCTTTTCTACCAGAAGCGCGACCAAAGCCACCTAGGATAGTGAAATCCTAAAATTGTGGCCGATTTGGTCTCCTGTCTTCAGTCTCCTGTCACTTCAATCAAAGCATGTAGCCTCACCGGTCACACAGCGGAAAATCATAATTTTTAATTCTATCTAGGGAAGGCTGCTGCCAGCCCACCATCTACATTCAGCATGTTTCCTGTGGTTTTGCCTAGTTGCCCACTTACAAAGACAAAGGCTGCATCGGCGATATCGCTGGTTTTGACGCTTTCCTTCAGTAGGGTTCGGTTAGCATAGTATTGCGGCAAATCTTTCACTTCAATGCCGTAAGCTTTGGCGCGATTTTCTGCCCATCCGCCTTCCCAGATGTTGGAGTTTTCGATCACTGCATCCGGGTTGACTACATTCACTCGGATTTTGTCATCAGCAAGCTCAGCAGCCATTAGCCGGGACATGTGAAGCTGGGCGGCTTTGGATGTGCCATAGGCTACATTTTTTGGCCCTGCAACTAATCCGTTTTTGCTGGCAATATTGACGATGTCTCCGCCCTGACCCTGCAGTCGCATGATGTTTACTCCAGCTTTGGATACCTGATACTGGCCCATTACTAGGATGTTGTTAAGCCTATCCCAGTCCTGATCGGTATGCTGTTCAAAAGGCTTGGAAATAGAAATTCCAGCATTATTGACTATGATGTCTACTCCACCAAATTGTAAGCAGGTAGCTTCTATGGCTGCGGCCAGGCTATCCCCATCAGTGACGTCTAGCTGTACGCCCAGGAAAGCATCTTTCCCGTATTTTTTATTCAAAGCCTCGCTGGTTTCTTTCAGTCTAGCTTCGTCAATGTCGGTGACTACCACGCAGGCTCCTTCCTGGATATACTTTTCTGCGATAGCCAGACCTATACCGCCAGCACTTCCAGTAACCAAGGCCACTTTTCTGGAAAGCGGCTTTTCTTTGGGCATTCTCTGAAGTTTGGCTTCTTCCAGCAGCCAGTACTCTATATCAAAAGCTTCCTGAAGCGGCAAAGAAACATATTCTGAAACGGCCTCAGCACCACGCATGACATTGATGGCGTTAATGTAAAACTCACTGGCTACACGGCTGGTTTGCTTGTTCTTAGCATAGCTAAACATGCCCACTCCTGGCCAGATGATGACCACAGGATTTGGATCTCTCATGGCAGGACTATTGGAATGCTTGTGTTTTTCATAATAATCCGCATACATTTCCCGGTATTCCTGAAAAGCTTTGCCAATCTGCTCTTTCAGTGCTGTAGGATCAGATAAATCTGCGTCAGCGGGTATGTCCAGTACCAAAGGAGAAATTTTGGTTCTCAAAAAGTGATCTGGACAGCTTGTTCCCATTGGAGCCAATTTACTTAGGTCATTGCTGTTGATGAACTGCAGCACTTCCGGAGCATCTGTAAAAGTACCTATCATCCGGTTTTCGGAAGAAGCCAATCCTCTCAAGAGTGGAGCGATCTTTCCAGCTTGACTTTTTCGCTGAGCTGGAGCTAAGGACTGAATTTTTTCCCCTCCAAATACAGGCCTGGTCTTACCATAGTTTTCTGCCAGGTATTCAGATGCTGTTTCTATGACTTCGAGACTGTTCATGTAACATTCGTAGGCTGTGTCGCCCCAAGTGAAAAGGCCGTGTCCTCCAAGCATGATTCCACGGATTCCAGGATTTTCATCCAGAGACTGCTTGAGCTGCAGTCCCAGGTCAAATCCAGGTCGCTGCCAGGGTACCCATGAGATTTGACCTTTCCAAAGTTCCTGGGTGATCTGCTCCCCGTTTTTGGAAGCGGCTATAGCTATGGCTGCATCAGGGTGCAGGTGATCTATGTGTTTGAAGGGTAAGAAAGCATGTAATGGCGTATCGATGGACGGAGCTTTGGACTTCAGATCATAGATGCAGTGGTTAAACAGTTCTACCATTTCATCTTCGAAGTCCAACCCTCTGTATATTCCTTTCAGCGAACGTAGTTTGTCCACATACAATCCTGCCAGACCAGCTTTGGTCAGGGTGCCAATATCTCCACCAGAGCCTTTTACCCACATGATTTCTACCTCCTCCTTAGTCAGAGGATCGAGTTCGTATGTTTTGCAGCTGGTGTTACCTCCGCCATAATTGGTGATTCTTAGGTCAGCACCGAGAATGTTGGATCTATATATAAGTAAATCGACTTCATTGCCTTCCAGTTTGGAAGCTACAGCTTCATCCCACAAGTAACTGACGTGCTTAAAGTTTTTAGTTGTTTGGTTCATGCTTTTTTGCAAATTGTTCTGAAAGTGAATATGAGCGAAAAGTTTCCATTAGGTATCCTGTGCTGTCTTGAGCAGGGTGAGATTTAATGATTTTTTTAAGCTCATATATGAATGAATAATCAATAGGTTTCTGCCGCCTACATGGGCTTAATCATAGTGCGTTTCAAAGGAATAGCCCTAAGTAGAAATAGTCGGTCTATTTCTACTACTAAATGGCAAACTAGTGTTTTGCCCTGATTTTGATTTATTCTAAAATTATCATTTTATCATGAAAAATCCCCCGTACTAAGTCCAATTCCTTTTTGGGATCATTTTTTAATCTAGTGCTTTTGGTCTTTATCTTGTATGGAATGAATAGGCTTTTTAGGCGGAATGCCCCAGTATAATAGGTAAATTATCGATCAGGCTTGATGCTTTGGTGGAAAAGGTGGAGCATTTACCCCTTTAGCCAAAAATTGAGGTGCAGCATGCAGTGGAGGTTTTCGCAGCAGAATCCCACTGGGTAACAAGTAACTATTCTTGAGGAAGCCTTAGACTGTACAAATAGTCCGCAAATTGGGTCTTTTGACTACAACTACTAGATAGATGAGAATAAAAGAGGAGCAACTGGCAATATTTTCTTCCAATGAAATTCACGCAAAATCACTGGAAATTCTTAGAGAGCAATATGCTTCTGAGAATATGGATGAAGTCATTTCAAAAATCCGTGATTTTAAAATCGCCATTCCCAGTGCTGCATTGGGAGACTTGGGGAGAAAGCAATCCAAGCAAGGAATGGGAGGAGCTCCCAGGGATTTGGTAGAGAAAATTCAGGATATAGGACTGATCCAGCAACTCACCCAAAAAACCGATGCGGTATCCGTTTACATGCCTTGGGATAGGCCTGAAGATATACAGGAGGCTAAAGAAATAGCTGAAAATGTACATCTGAAATTTGCGGCGATGAACAGCACGGGTAGGCTGGATCCTCATGATAGTTCGGAGAAATCCCTTGCGGCTTTGGGACACCTAGATCCAAAAAAGCGTGACCAAGCCATTGCTCAGCATGAGGAGGTGATAGATATTGGCAAGAAGCTAGGGAGCAATGGAATATCGATCTGGTTGAATGAAGGGAGCGTGTATCCCGGTCAAAATGACTTTAGAAGTAGGCTTCAGTTCACAGAGCAATCCCTGACGGAAATTTACGACTACCTGCCTTCAGAATGGGATATGCTGTTAAAATACAAGCCACACGCAGCCAATTACCAGCCTACCATAGTGCCGGACTGGGGAACCGCTGCTATGCTGGCCAAGCGAATTGGCTCGAAGGCCAAAATCCTAGTTGATGTGGGGAGTCAATCCTCTCAGTCCAACGTGGAGCAGCTAGTCGCCACTTTGATCTATCAGCACTTACTTGGTGGGTTTCATTTCAATGAAAGCAAGTTTGCAAGTGATGACCCCAAAAAATCGGGTTTCAATGCCTATCAGCTATTCTTGATTTTCAATGAACTGATCGGTGCTGATCTAGATAGCGCTCAGAGCTGGAAGAGTTTTTCCTGGATGATAGAGGCCAGCTACAATACCCAGGATCCGCTGGTGGATTTGATCCAGGCGCTGGAAGCAGTCACCATAGCCTATGCCAAGGCACTTTTAGTGGACCGGCAAAAATTAAGGGAGTACCAGCAGCAAGGGAAATCATCCGAAGCTGAGGAGCTTTTACAAAAAGCCTATCTCACAGATGTCAGGCCTTTGGTGAGTGAAGCAAGAGTGCTTTCCGGCGGGGCAGCAGAACCGCTGGAGGCGTACAGAGTGCTGATGATTCGTAACAAACTCGTACAGGAAAGGTATAGCAAATCCCAAAATGTGCTGTTTTAGACTTTGATGAAACTCCTTACATTAGGGGATGAATTTTAAATTAAGACCTCTTTTGAATATCCTGGTAGCCCTAGGATTCTTAACATTTGGCTGTAGTTCTGATAAATCAGAAACCCCAAAATCACCAGCTTACACCAATATCATATTTATCCTGGCTGATGATTTAGGCTATGGAGATTTGGGTTTTTTGGGACAAGAGTACATTGCAACTCCCAATATCGACCGCCTGGCTGCTGAAGGGATGTTTTTCACTAATCATTATTCGGGAGCGACGGTCTGTGCTCCATCCAGATCTGCGCTAATCACCGGGTTGCACACCGGTCACACTCCCATACGGGGTAATAGGGAAGTGAAACCAGAAGGGCAATACCCCATGCCGGATTCCATTCCTTCGCTGGCTCGGGTGATGGCAGAGGCCGGATATCAGACCGGAGCTTTTGGCAAATGGGGACTGGGTTTTATTGGCACCTCAGGAGATCCATCCAATCAGGGATTTCAGGATTTTTACGGGTACAATTGCCAGCGGTATGCCCATAGGTACTATCCTGCCCACCTTTGGCACAATGATGAGAAAATCATCCTCGAAGGGAATGACTGGACCGAGAAGGCCGTCTATGCTCCCGATTTGATCCAAAAAGAGACTCTTTCCTTTATAGATCAAAATAGGGACAAACCCTTTTTTCTCTTTATGCCGATTGTGATGCCTCATGCCGAGTTGGCAGCACCAGATGATGAGATTTATCAAAAATACAGGTCAAAATTTGCTGAGGAAAAGCCATATAAAGGCAATGCAGGTTCTGCTTATGGACCAGATATGAATATCTCTGCCTACCAGCCTCATGACTATCCGCATGCCGCTTTCGCTGCGATGGTGGAGCGAATAGATGTGTATGTGGGTGAAGTATTGGATAAACTGGAAGAGCAGGGCTTAGCTGAAAACACGCTGATTGTTTTTGCATCTGATAATGGAGCCCATAGAGAAGGCGGGGCAGACCCTGATTTTTTTGATAGTAATGGGCCATTCAGGGGGCATAAGCGGGATTTGTATGAAGGAGGAATCCGTACTCCCATGATCGCGTGGTGGCCGGGTAAAGTCAAAGCAGGTAGTAGCAATAATCATATTTCTGCTTTTTGGGACCTACTGCCAACTTTCGCAGAGATCGGAGGCGCGGATGTTCCAGATGACATAGATGGAATATCCTTTTTGCCCACTCTGCTTGGAGAGGGGAACCAACCGGAGCATGAGTATTTGTATTGGGAGTTTCATGAGCAGGGTGGAAAACAGGCTGTCCGCCAAGGAAAATGGAAGGCGGTGAAGCTTCAGGTTTTTGGTAAAGGAGAGCGAAGAACAGAATTGTATGACCTGGCCGCAGATCCAGGTGAGGAGAATAACATTGCTGCGGAGCATCCAGCTAAAGTCAAAGAGTTAGAAGCACTGATGCAGACAGCACATAGCCCGAATCCAGTTTTTGGGCTGTATAGTGAGGAAAGGGAGAAATTGGGGCAATAGGCTTGAACTAAAAAAAGACGGAGAATAAATCCCCGCCTTTAATACCCAATCTATTTTACAATAAAACCTTTGTAAGACTAAATATAGATTCTCGAACTATTGAAAGTGTCCTTTACTGTCCTGTTTTCTTCTAAGAGTTTTGTTTGAATATGGAATAAATACAATAAGAAACATGGATATATGCAATCATGGTCGTAGCCAATAATTCTTTGCTCAGCTGGTCGGAAGACCGATGACCTGCCTTTGCAGGTAAGCAATTCCTTTAAGGCTTTAGGCTTAATACTAGTAAAAAAGCGTAGACTGATAATAAATAAAAAGATAAGTGAAAAAAATCAAATTGAGTGTAGCTGTTTTTTCTGTTTCTATTCTGCTGATTTTGGCATGCGCGGAGAAAGTCAAAAAAGAGGAGGATAGTAAAGGTCCCCAGGTGGGATCTCTAAGGGCAGAATCTGAAGATTTTTACAAACTAATCAGTAAGGATGCCCAGATTGAAGTCTTGGCGGCTGGATTTGATTGGACTGAGGGACCCTTATGGCTGGAATCTGAGCAGGCTTTGATATTCTCTGATGTGCCGCAAAACAAGGTTTGGAAGTGGTCGGAAGAAGATAGTATCAGCTTATATTTAGAGCCTTCGGGTTACTTGGGGGATAGAGAAGGGAAGCGGGAACCTGGCTCTAATGGGTTGATATTGGATCATGAAGGAAACCTAATACTTTGCCAGCATGGCGAAAGAAGGATAGCCAAAATGCTCGCGCCTATCGCAACTCCTACCGCAGACTATGAGGAATTGACCGGAGCATACGAAGGCGATAAATTCAATAGCCCCAATGACCTGGTCATGAACCAATCTGCACAATTGTTTTTTACAGACCCTCCATACGGCCTGGACGATTGGGATCCAAAGGAACTGGATTTTCAAGGGGTTTATAGATTGGATCAAAGCGGGGAGCTGATACTACTGATAGACAGCCTGAGCAGGCCCAATGGGATAGGTCTCAGTCCGGATGAACGCACCTTGTATATAGCGCAGTCGGATCCTGGTAAGGCGCGTTACTATGCTTATACTCTAGACGAAAAAGGTGAGGTGACTTCAGGAAAAATTTTGCTGGATGCCACAGGAAGTGTGGGCAGCGGTAAGCCCGGCTTGCCTGATGGACTCACTGTGGACAAAGCAGGAAATCTTTTTGCTTCCGGTCCTGGAGGAATCTGGGTGATCAGCGCAGAAGGAGATCATCTGGGGACTATTGTTACAGGTCAAAATACCAGTAACTGTACTTTTGATACGGAGGAAAACTATTTGTATATGACTGCGGATAATTTTTTAATGCGGATCAAGATGAAGTAAACCTTTAGGGTTTTTGCTCCTGATTTTCAGCGCTGCTTTTAATTTTAAATGAAGGTGGCACATAGCCTTCGGGCAAATAGCTGGGTGGAACAGCAAGGGGGTTGCCATCTCTGGCAGCTCGAAAATGAGGCGACATAATCTCTACGCCAGCTTCATTGAATGCATCCTGAATGAGGGAATGAAGTTCAGAATAGATTTGGGCTGCTTTCTCTGGTGTAGCGGTGTATGCATTGATTTGATAACTCACGTAGAAATCATCCAGGCTTGTCTGCAGCACAAAGGGTTTGGGTTCTTTCAAGACCATATCTGTTTTTAGCGCAGCTCCTATAAGTAGCTCATGAACCTGGCGCCACTCCACATCATATCCTATAGTAATAGTCGTGTGCAAGATTAAGCCCGGACCATTTGCTTCTGCCGAATAATTGATAGTTCTACCGTTAAGAATTGAGGCATTAGGGATGGTTACTTCCTCATTTTTTATGGTTCTCAGACGGGTGACCAGCATGGTTTTCTCGATCACATCCCCTGTAGTTTCACCAATTTTCACACGATCTCCAAGTTTGAATGCGCGCATGTAGATAATCACTAGGCCAGCAATAATATTACTGATGGCAGAGGACGACCCCAAAGAAATCAATAATCCTAAAAATACACTGACCCCTTGGAAAGCTGGGGAGTCAGATCCCGGCAGATAGGGGAAAATAACAATAAAGGTAAAGGCTATCACCAACATCTTAACCAGATTGAAGGTAGGTTTAGCCCATTCAGGATAAAAACCCGGGATAGACAGATTGCCATTGGCTACTTCCGCCGAAATTAAATTGATACCTTTTACCAGGTAGTAGGCGATAGAGCAGGCGATCAAAATCATGATCATCTCCGGGATATACCCAAAAAATGAAATCCCAATCGATTTTAATGGAGAAATCACATAATTCAATAATATGCTTGAAAGGCCTTTTGTGGCCGGAAAGATCGAAAAAGCAATGGGGAGGGACAGGTAAATGAGGGTGAAAATCAGAATTACCTTTAAAATTCTCATGATGACAAAAAGCAGTCGTTCCTCTTTTTTGGCAGACAGGACTTCAATGTTCTTTATTTTGATGCCCCGAAAGTAATTGCGCCATTTACGCAGGATGAAATTAATCAAGGAGTTAAACCCTTTATTGATGTATTTCACCAGGATCAACAGTACGATGAGAATACCCAAAATTATCCCTGTGCGGATCAGGTTTTTGATCAGGCTTTTTTCTCCATGATTTTTTACATAGCTGTCTTTTATAGCAGTAGCATATTCTTGAGCAAGTTCATTTTTATCCTTACCCAGAAGTTTTGCATCGAGGGTGGTGATGCTGGCCAATACCAGATCTCCATGCAGTATTTCTGCGGAAAGTTCATCCTCTATGATATTTATTTTAGCAGTATCAAAGGCCTCATCTTCAGTCAATAGGTTAAGCCTTTCCGATTGGTTTTTTGCGCGCTCTTCGGCAGAATAGGGTCCAAATTTCGTGCGTATGAAAAACAAGGTGTCCTCGTAGAAGAGCACTGGGCTCGCTTCATACTCAACACTTTCCAAAGAATCTGAAGCTGTCTCTTGGGCATTTACCTGTGTGGCAGGCAAGCTTAGCATAAGAAAAAAGAGCAATAAAAATGGCTTATACATCAGGTTGAGGTTATGACAAAAATCATTCATGACTGGAAATATTTCCTTGATCCTCATGGATCTGCTGGGTATTTTGCAAAGCTGTTCGCAGTCAAAATAACTAAAATTCATCAATTTTCTGAGACATCAATTAACTCCAAACTAATCATGACCTTCAATAAGATCTTTTATGGAATCTGGATTTTCCTTTTTGCACTCTTTGCTTTTTGGCAACTCAACGACGTGGATCCGGAAGTTTGGGTGACCATTTATGCTATGGCCATGCTGTTTTGTGTGTTTGCGGTAAGGGGGATATTCCCTAAAATACCTTTGACCATTGTAGTGGTAGTTTGTGTTTTGGGGGCGATTTACTTTTTTCCAGGAGGTGTAGGAGATTGGATTTCTGATGAGTGGGCGCAAAAAGACCTGACCATGAAGACGCCAGCCATGGAAGAAAACCGGGAGACATTCGGTTTGATGATTATCGCTTTGGTGCTAAGCCCGGCGCTGTACAAAGCCTGGAAAGGAAAGGCCTAACTTGATCTATTACTACCTCTATGAAAGCCATACTATCCCTTCTTTCGCTTATGATACTATCTAGCTTCAGCTTTGCGCAGCAGCTCGAAGGCACCTCTACATACTTCGAAATGCGGAAATACTACGCAAACCCGGGCAAGCTTCCGGATCTGGTCCGGCGTTTTGAGGAGCACACGCTGCGCCTATTTGAGAAAAGCGGGATGGAAAACCTGATGTACTTTGTTCCTGTGGAAAACGAGGACAATTCTCTGACTTACATTTTGGGATACCCTGATGAAAAGGCTAGAGATAGGATGTGGGATAAATTTGTAAATGATCCAGAATGGCAAGAAGCGAAAATGGCTTCTGAGGTGAATGGCCCCTTGGTCAAACAGGTGGAACAAACCTTCATGCGGTTGGCTCCAGGACTCAATAATCTTCCGAAGCAGCAGCCTAGTGGTGTTTTTCAGCTCCGAATTTATACTTGCTATGATGGTCGGTTGGACAATTTGATCAGGAGGTTTAAAGACTATACCCAGGCACTGTTTGATAAGCAGGGATTGAAAAATTATCCGTATTGGGTCAGTGTGGAGAGGGATGGGAGCCAGCCGAGGTTGATTTACCTTCTGGGAGACAAAGACTTGCCGGCTTTTGAGCGAGCGTGGCAGAATTTCCTCAAAGATCCTGCTTGGGTTCAAGCCAGAAACGGATCTGAACTGGATGGTAAAATCGTGGAAAAAGTAGATGCAGTTTATTTGCAGACTCTGCCTTTTTCTCCCATCAAGTAAATTCCTTCAGGAAGTTTTAGATGGACCTGTAGCGAGTAGGCTGAATTCTTCGTATTGGGGTTAAACTTGATTATTTAACTCCAATTTTATCATGAAGAAAGTCCTTTTACCCGTATTGTTTCTGAGCACGGCTCTGTGTTTTTCCTGTAAGGATGATGAAGATCCTGCTACAGCCTGTGGCGTGGCGGATCCTGTGGAAGAGCTAGCTTGGCTCAAAGCTATCAAAGAGAATGCAGAATCAAGCCCGAGACCTGAGTACACTTACATCACTCAGGCTACTTTTGAAGGAGAGACAGTGTTCTATAGTGGAAATTGTGATCCTCTTGCAAACTGGGCTTTGGTACTCTATGACTGTGGTGGAAATCAAATCGAAGAAGAATATACTTTTGAGGATTTGGAAGATGCAGTTACTATTTGGCAACCAGAAGAGTCAGTTTGCGCTTTCAGTAGTGAAAATGGTTGAGCCAAAAGCGTAACAAGCTTTGGTTAGGTATCGTAAAAAAGCCATTCCGAAATAGTTTCGGAATGGCTTTTTTGTAGGTTGGTGGTTGCTTTTTAGTTTGAGTTGAACGTTAATCCTGCTAGGATAAATGTGCCTGGAGTACCTCCATTCAGTGTTTTTGAAGTAATGTAAAGTTTATGCATTGCTCCATCAGCCTGTCCGGTGATTGGAATATTCACTTGTTCGTAAGCAGGTTGTCCTTCAGGAGCGCTTACCGGACCTTGGTTATACTCCTTGGTTCCGACAACTGGCCCATCCGGACTATCCAGCCTAAGTTCGAATGTGAATCCATCCGTTAGTTTTGCCATAGTGGCTGTATTTAAGGTCACCGAGGAAATATTAGTCAGATCTACATTGGCAATAGCAAAAGACCCTGGAGTAGCCGGAACCATCAAAAGATTCATTCCTCCATACGCCATTTTGCTGTATCCTCCATCCAGTTCTACTGCACTGCCCAGATCAACGGTATTGCTGGAAAGCAGGTAAGTAGATGAGCCGGTCAGCGGCTTGATGTTAGCTCCACCTTGATCGGTATAGGAAGCACTAATCATCAATACACCTGTAGGAGTGGCAGTTTTGCCCAAAGTAGGGTCAATAGTGCCGGCACTTGGAAGGCTAGGCTGAGTTTCCTGATCCAAAGAAAGTATATAGCTGATCAATGCATTCAGCTCAGATTCTGGCAAATCAGGATTTGCTGGCATAGCTGTTTCTCCCCAGACACCTGCTCCACCTTCTCTGATTTTCTTCTTCAGATAAGGGATATCCCGGTCGGTGTACTTTTTAGCAACCGAAGTGTAATCTGGCCCTATGGACTCTTCAGCCTCCTTGTGACAAGTCTTACAGGTCAAAGAAGCCACTAGAGACTTTCCTACCATGGCATCGGTGAGGATTTTGTGTCCTTGGTTTGCCTCTGCCTGATCCAACCCTTCCAGGTAATCTGCACTTACATATAAATTGTCCTTATCGCTGGCAGCATCTGGATGATCCTCATCACTTACGATTACTTCATACGCTACTTCTTTACCTGGGAAATAGAATGCCTGGTTTCCTTTGATGGCTACTGACACTTCAGGGGCGATATTTCCGGAATAAATAGAAACTGGAATACCTGCTCCCTGTAAGCCTGCAGGATCATTGGCGGTTACGTTTACCATATATTCCCGTGTTTCGTTGAAGGTATGCGTGAGTGTAGGCTCTTCGGTGGTTTTGGTTTCGCCATTTCCTAAATCCCAAGTATAAGTCATTGGGTCTCCTTCTGGATCTGAAGCATCAGCAGTAAAGGTCACTGTGACCGGATTGGCTCCAGATGTTTTGTCTGCTGTGATTTCTTTGACTACCGGAGCTCTGTTGCCTCCGTTATAATCAATGCGGAAAAGTCCTGAATCTGGGTTTTTAGCAAACCAACCGTTTCCATATTCCAGTCCATAAAGGTGCCCGTCAGGCCCCATTTCCAAATCGATCAGCGCATTGAACTTAGTATCAGCCATGAATGGGTCCATTTTTGAATAGTCTCCCTCTTCTGTCAGGGTCACTAGTTTGATCCAACCCCGAACCCAATCATAGATGATCAATTTGCCATCGAAATAGTCCGGCAATTTATTCTCATCACTGTACATGTCAGAGTAATAAATTGGACCGGTCATGGCATTTCTGCCTCCAGTGCCCAATGAAGGGAATTCTTTGGACTCTCCATATGGATACCAGATAAGAGCGGGCTGGGTAGGAGGGAGCTGAGCGATTCCGGTATTGTTTGGCGAGTCGTTAGTAGGACCATTGATGTCGTAGAGTTCACCGGAAGTACCATCGGAATAGTCGTATTGACGGTATGGGAAATTATTCCCGATGACAAATGGCCATCCAAAATGTCCTGCTTCTTGCGCCTGGTTAACCTCATCATACCCTCTAGGGCCTCTGGTAGCCATACTGTCAGCATTGGCATCTGGACCTACTTCACCCCAGTACAAAAATCCTGTTTTCTGATCTATGGAAATTCTATATGGATTACGTAGTCCCTGAACATAAATCTCAGGTTTGGTGCCTTCAGTTCCCGGTGCATAAAGGTTTCCTGCAGGAATATCGTATGAACCGTCTTCCTTCACTTTAATTCTAATGATTTTACCTCTCAGGTCGTTCGCATTTCCAGAACTTCTTCTTGCATCAAATTGCTTATTGCCAGATCTGCCATCGAGTGGAGCAAAGCCATTGTTGGTGAACTGAGTATTTGACTGGTTAAATGGAGTGGAGTTATCACCTGTAGAAAGGAACAGGTCTCCGTTAGGGCCAAAGGCAATGGAACCGCCGGTATGGCAGCAAATCTGCCGCTGAGAATACAATTCTAAGATAATTTGCTCGGAACTCATATCCCAGTTTCCGTCCGCAAACTTGAAGCGGGAAAGTCTATTCACCTCCTTTTCGGTAGGAGAATAGTACACGTAAACCCAATTGTTTTCTGCGAAATCTGGATCTTTTTGAATTCCTAGTACTCCTTCTTCGGCATTTACTCCACGTACAGAAGTTTTCCAATACACATCCAGTTTTGCTACCTCACTTATTTCCTTTGTTTGGCTGTTGTAAAGCAAAATCTCACCTCTTCTTTGCGAGATCAAAACATCTAGATTTGGCAGTACGGTCAATTCCGTTGGTTCTGTGAAATCACCTACATTCAGCATGGTTTTGCTGAAGCGATTGGCTTCAGGTACCCGCTTGCTTTTTGCTTTGGAGTAATCCAACTCTGCATTATCGCCGATTGCATACTCAATCCCCGCCAATAGATGCTTGAGGTATAATTCTTCTGAAAAAGACTCACTGGTGTGACCTCCGCCTGTGTAAAATGCACGGCCTCCGTCATAGTCATGGTACCAAGCGATAGGGTGCTCTCCCATGTCGTAACCTCCTTGGTAAGAATCTTCATCCAAAGTCATCAAGATGTTGACTTCTGGGTTCATTTTCTGGTAAGAATACCACTCGTCAGTTCTCTCCCAGGGACTAGGCAGGAAGGAAGTGGAAGGATGGCTTGAATCCACGACGTTGACCTGCCCTGCTTGTACATTTGGATGCGGGTCATTGATTCCTGGATGATCGATGAAGTAACCTCCCACTAGCTTGTTGTACCAGCCCCAGTGATATTCTGTATCTGCTGCGGCATGGATTCCGACGAACCCGCCTCCAGACTGGATGTAGCGTTCAAATTCGGCTTCTTGTACATGATCCAAAACATCGCCTGTGGTACTGAGGAAAATTACGGCAGCGTATTGGGCTAGGTTTTTTTCATTGAAACTGCTGCCCTGGGTGGTGGTATCTACATCGAATCCATTTTCTGATCCAAGTTTTTGGATCGCTGCGACACCTTGCGGAATAGATTCATGGTAGAATCCAGCTGTTTTGCTGAATACAAGTACCTTAGGATTGCCTGAGCGTGAATTACAGCTCCAGAACCCTAAGCAAGCTACTAGTCCCAGTAATAGCAGGCTTCGTAGGTTTTTTGAGAAGTTCATAGGTTTATTGTTGATGAGATAAATTGGGTTGTTTTATTGTGGTGAATGCGATTTCGTTATTCAGCCGTTAATTTATAAGATAAATTTGTGAATTTGTCATTTCGATACAATAGAAGGTCAGAAAAGTTGACTTTCAGCATATTTGGGCTCCCTGAGATAGTCTGACAGGGATGAAATCAGCTTCAATATTAAACGCTTGCTGATAAATGGATGTCATGGTTTTTTGGAAGTCTGCGAGCTCAGCAGTCTCCACCAGGTTAATGGTGCATCCTCCAAAACCTCCGCCCATCATTCGCGAACCCAAAACTCCTTTGAGTTTCCAGGACTCGCTGGCCAGAAAATCCAGTTCCGGACAGCTGACTTCGTAGTCCCTGCTGAGACTTTCGTGCGATTCCTTCAGTAGTGTTCCAAACATGTCCAGGTCTCCAGCATGCAAGGCTTTTGAAGCTGATTCCACCCGGGCTATTTCCGTTATCACATGTTTGGCTTTAGGGAAAAGTGCGGCAGGTAACAGTTGTTTCACTTGTTCAAGTTGGTCCACCGGAATGTCGCGCAAGGTTTTCGCCTCAGGATAATTTGCCTGTAGGACGCGTACACTTTCCTCGCAGGCTTCCCTTCTTTTGTTATAAGCAGAATCGGCCAGAGAATGTTTTACGTTCGAATTGACCAGGATCAAGGAGTAATGTGCAAAATCAGCTTCTACTTCGAAATGACTGTTAGTTCTGCAGTCTAGCAGTAAGGCATGTCCTTCTGCGCCAAAGGTGGAGGCATAGGGGTCCATGATGCCACATTTGACCCCGGCAAAGAGGTGCTCGGATTTTTGAGCGTAAAGTACCAGTGACTTTTTAGAGACAGTGAGTGTAAAAAGACTGGAAATGGCGGTGCCAATAGCCACAGAAAGTGCAGCGGAAGAGGAGAGTCCAGAGCCTACGGGTATGTTTCCGCCAAAGACCAGGTCAAAACCGGCTGTTTGGAATCCAGCCTGTTGAAACTGACTTAACATTCCCATGGTATAATTGGCCCAGTGTCCTTTTTTGGGGGAAAGTGAATCTGGCGAGAAATCAAACTCTTCATCCAGATCAAAAGCATAGAGCCTGCAATGGTCTAGTTTGTTTTTTTGTATTGCCACATATATGCCCTGTTCTACCGCTGCCGGAAATACCAGGCCTTCCTGGTAGTCAGTGTGTTCTCCGATCAAATTGATTCGTCCTGGCGCAAAAGCTATCAAAGGTTCGCTCCCAAAAAGTTTCTTGAAGCGATTGGCAATTTTATCTTTCATTTAGTATTCAATAGGTTATCAAAGGTTTAAGGCTTTATGACTAAGTAGTCGTGGGGAATTGCCAGTCCTATGGGTTGATGTAGGTTGCAAACGGCACTTGGTCCACGCTCTTTACAAGGTGCAAAGATAGACTGCAAGCCGTCTATTTCTCCGTTGACTTTCTTGGGAGCAAAGTAGTGTCCAATACTATAGAAATAGGATCATCCGAGGCTATCCCGTCCAGCTGGTCCAGCAGGTGTGTGACCGCAAGTTTCCCCATCTCATACCCAGGCTGAGCGACAGTGGTGAGAGAGGGTTCTACCACTGCTGAGGAAGGGTTATTGGTAAACCCAGCCAGCGCCATGTCCTGTGGTACTCGGATGCCCTTCTCCTTCCAGTAAGCAAGAATATCCAGGGCAACAGGGTCGATCATACAGAAAACACCGTCGGGTCTTTCTTTCATTTCGGCGATTTCTTGCCCGATTTTAATATTTCCCTCAGTGGTGAGATTGGAGATTTTGACCATTTTCGGATCAAACTCAACTCCAAAATCCTCCAATGCCTGCATGTAGCCTTCTTTTCTTTTTTTGGAAATATAAAGATCCTCCGGTCCGGAGACGTACATCACTTTTTTGCAACCGTTCTCCAGCAGGTGCTTGGTTACCTCATAAGCTCCTCCCACATCGTTGAAGGTGACTTTGGATACAGGGATGTCCTCATTTACCCGGTCAAAAAGCAAAAAAGGAATTTCTCTGTTGTATAAATCCAAAAGATGCTCATAATGATTGGTTTCCCGGCTTAGCGAAATCAACAGGGCATCTACCTGAGAGGAAACCAAGGTTTTGATGTTTGCCATTTCCAGGTCTATGGACTCATTGGACTGGCAAATCATAATGTTATACCCGCGGGTGTTGGCAAAATCCTGAATGCCACTGATGCAGGAAGCGAAAAAATGAGAAGTGATCTCAGGGACGATTACCCCCAGAGTTTTGGTGCGTGAAATCCTTAGACTTTGAGCCAGAAGATTGGGCTGATAATTCATCTCCTTGGCCATTTCCACGATCTTCCTTTTGGTTTCGGGATGGAGTTCAGGAGAATCTTTCAGCGCTCGGGAAATGGTAGAAACAGATACCCCCAATTTCTTGGCGATTTCTTTCATCGTTACCTGATGACCTTTCTTCATTTGGATATTTCTTTAAGCTTCACAGGTCCCTTTACTCTAAAGGAACCAACCAAGTAGGAAATATAAGCTTTTACTCTTGGTAAATTGTAAATAAAACGGTTTCGCCCACAGCCTGCAAGGTTCTCTGGTCAATGATATCCATATTGTCGGCATGCTTGTGGTGATACTGACCAAAGCCAAAATCAGGTGAATATTCAATAATGTCTATCATCGGAATTCTCGCATATTGATTGACAAAGGCATGGTCGTCCAGGATTTCCGGTGAATCCTTGTAGATGAAGAAGTCGCCTTGACCTACTTGATGGGCATTGTCCCATACTTTTTTCAAAATTCCCGAAGCATACTTTCTAGAGTATCCTTCCCGGTAAAAACGTGCTCCTTTGGCTCCGACCAAATCGACCAGGATTCCGTAGTAGGCGGAGTAATTTGCACGATGCTTGTTTTGGGACCAATGCTGGGAGCCTAGACACCACCAAACTTTGCTATTGTCCTTGACCTTGGCATGTTCAGGTTCCCCATCGTCCTCTCCGTCAAATAGAATAATGTCTATGCCCACCTCTGGCTTTAGTTCCTGGGTGCCGATCACCCGGGCAATTTCCAGAAGTACAGCTACTCCGCTAGCCCCGTCATTTGCACCATCTATGGGTTCATCAAGGCGTTCGGTGTCCTTGTCGGCAATTCTCCGGGTATCATAGTGTGCTGCGAGTAGTATGCGCTTTTTGGCTTCAGGATGGTAAGCTGCGATGATATTACTAAGATTCCAGGTCAGCCCGTCATAAGTATTGGCTTCAAAGTCTTGCGTTTCCACCGTGAAGCCATAGCCTTTGAGCTTTTCGATCAGCCAAGTTTGTGTGGCTGCATGCCCTGGAGTTTCTGGTACTCTAGGGCCAAAATCCACTTGCTTTTGAACAAAGGCATAGGCGGAATCCGAAGAGAATGTAGGGTAGGGTTTGGCTACCTTTTCTACAATCGTACTAGCCTCTTCTTTGGGGGCACTGCATGCAGCCGCCAGGGCCAGCAAGGTGATTAGCCAAATCCTATTCTTCATATGCCCAGTCAATTTTATCTTTCATGTCTTTAACCACAAATCCCAGATCTTTTAATCCTGCTCTGATTTCATCCACTTTGGCATAGTCACGAGCAGTTTTTGCTTCAGAATAAAGCTTCAATAGCAAATTGATCATTTTATGCTGCGAATCTGATTTCTCCTCCATCAATCCTAGAATATCTTCTACAAAGGTGATGAAGTTTGTAATCAAGGCATTGAAAATCTCTTCCCCCAATACTGCGGGCTGGAGTTGTCCGGTGTACATGGAGTTGATTTTTTTCAATAAATTAAATAAATGCCCTATCGCCTGCGCCGTATTGAAATCATCATCCATGGCCCGGTAGGCATTACTGATGCTGGATTCGATTTGCTGAATCTGCTTTTCATCA
The DNA here is from genome assembly GCF_027594545.1 of Algoriphagus sp. TR-M9. Classification (NCBI taxonomy): domain Bacteria; kingdom Pseudomonadati; phylum Bacteroidota; class Cytophagia; order Cytophagales; family Cyclobacteriaceae; genus Algoriphagus; species Algoriphagus halophytocola. The sequence goes on from NZ_CP115160.1 coordinate 983,110, forward strand.
CGATCCGCCTCAGCCGCCTGGTATTGCAGCATTTTTGCGATTCTCAAGCCATTGATCAGCTTTTTGTAGCCCTTTTGCGCAGCTTTCAAGGCATCATTGGAGAAATCCAAGGTAGATCTATAATGCGCTGTCAATATGAAATAACGGATGGTCATCGGACTATAGGCCTGCTCCAAAAGGTCATGATCCCCATTGAACAGTTCCTGTAGGGTAATGAAATTCCCTAAAGATTTGCCCATCTTCTGACCGTTGATAGTGATCATATTATTGTGCATCCAGTAGTTTACCGGATCCTCGTGATTGCAGGCGTTTCCTTGGGCGATTTCACACTCATGATGCGGAAACATCAAGTCCATCCCGCCACCGTGGATATCAAAGTGCTTGCCGAGGTATTTTGAACTCATGGCTGTACACTCCAGGTGCCAACCAGGAAATCCAACACCCCAAGGGGAATCCCACTTCATCAGATGCTCAGCAGCTGCATTTTTCCATAGTGCAAAGTCTACCGGATTACGTTTTTCGCTTTGGCCGTCCAGATCTCTGCTTCCGCTCATCAGCTCCTCGATGATTCTGCCGGAAAGTCTTCCATAAGGAGTTTTCTCATTGTATTTCAAGGTGTCGAAATACACCGATCCATTGACCTCATAGGCCAAACCCTCTTTCAAAATGGCTTCTACCAAAGCGATTTGCTCAGGGATATGACCTGTGGCTCGGGGTTCTATATTGGGTTTCCAAGTATTGAGCAAAGCCATGTCTCTATGGTAGGAATCCGTGTATTGCTGCGCAATTTCCATGGGTTCCAGCTGCTCAAGTTTGGCTTTTTTGGCAATTTTATCTTCGCCCTCATCTGCATCTCCTTGCAGGTGGCCTACATCGGTGATATTTCTGACATATCTTACACGATAGCCCAGGTGGGTGAGGTAGCGATTGACTGTGTCGAAAGTCACTGCAGGTCTGGCGTGTCCTAAATGTGCGTCACCGTAAACTGTGGGACCGCAGACATATAATCCTACAAAAGGAGGATTGATGGCTTGGAAGTTCTCTTTCTTGCGGGAAAGAGTGTTGTAAAGCTTTAATTGATGCGATTTCATTGATAGAATCAAGATTCAAGTATGAAGAACCAAGAACGGGAAAAGCCCAAAATTGATTCAGTCTGCAAAATAGGGGATTCGGGTCGGGAAATGAAGAATTAAGTGAATTTGGATAGGTTCTTACCAAATTAGTAAAATCTTAGTCTATATCACTTTGGTGTTTTTTTTCGGAGAAAGAAAAAAGACCCTCCGAATTAAACTTCAGAAGGTCTTGAGACCCATCCTTACAAGTCTAGGAAACTCTAAGGATTTAATAGGAAAGAAAAACCTTCGGGCTTCGTAAAACCCCAAAGGATCACTAGTTAATGTTTAAAGTGTCTCACTCCCGTCATGACCATTGCCATGCCGTTTTCGTCACAGTAATCTATGCTCAGCTGATCTTTGATCGAGCCACCTGGCTGGACTACAGCTGTGATTCCGGCTTTGCCAGCGATCTCCACACAATCAGGGAATGGGAAGAATGCATCTGAAGCCATCACTGCTCCATTTAGATCAAAGCCAAAGGACTTGGCTTTTTCTATGGCCTGCTGCAAGGCGTCCACACGGGAAGTCTGGCCTACGCCGGATGAAAACATCTGGTTGTCATTGGATAGGATGATGGTATTGGACTTGGTGTGCTTGCAGATTTTCGCTGCGAAAACCAAGGCATCTTTTTCAGCTTCTGTGGGAGATTTTTTAGTAGCTACTGTGAAGTCCGCTTTGGTCTCAGTAGCCAGATCTTTGTCCTGCTCAATCACTCCGTTGAGCAGCGTTTTCATCATTTTGGTGCCAGGAAGCTCCATTTTTTGTTTCAGCAAGATTCTATTTTTCTTGGCAGTCAAAACTTCCAAAGCTTCCGGTGTGAAATCCGGAGCGATCAACACTTCGAAAAACAAAGAGTGCATCTCCTCAGCGGCCTTCTGGTCTACGGTTTGGTTGGTGACCAAAACTCCCCCAAAAGCGGAGGTGGTATCTGCTGCGAAAGCTTTCTGATAGGCTTCTTTCACGGTAGGTGCCAAAGCTACTCCACAGGCGTTGGTGTGCTTCAAGATCGCAAAGGCAGTTTCTCCTTTGAATTCAGCGATCAGGTTGACAGCTGCGTCCACATCCACCAGGTTGTTATAAGAAAGCTCTTTACCGTTCAACTGATCAAATAGCGCTTCCATATCCCCATAAAAATGAGCGGCCTGATGCGGATTTTCTCCGTAGCGAAGGGCTTTTGCTTTGGTTTCTGAAACTTTCAGAGCTGGGATATTTTCTTCCCTGTTGAAGTAATTGAAAATATGCGTATCGTAGTTAGAAGAAACCTGGAATGCCTGAGCTGCAAAATAGCGACGGTCTTCAAGGGTTGTAGCCCCGTCTTGATCGGCTAGTTTCTGCTCCAGTTCTTTGTACTGGTCTTTAGAAGCAATGATGATCACATCTTTGAAGTTCTTCGCTGCTGCTCTGATCAGGGAAATGCCTCCAATGTCTATTTTCTCAATAATATCTGCTTCAGATGCCCCTGAAGCCACAGTTTCTTCAAATGGATACAGATCCACGATCACCAAATCAATGGCCGGAATGTCAAATTCTGCTGCCTGCGAAAGGTCATTTTCATTCTCCCTTCTGTAAAGAATCCCTCCAAAAATCTTCGGGTGCAAGGTCTTTACCCTACCACCAAAAATCGATGGATAGCTGGTCAATTCCTCAACAGGAGTTACAGCCGCACCTTGTTCTTCTATAAATTTCTGTGTACCACCGGTAGAGTAGATGGTCACGCCGTGTTTTTTTAGTAGGGCGATGATAGGTTCGAGATTGTCTTTATAGAAGACAGAGACTAGGGCAGATTGAATTTTTTTTGTTGCCATTTAAGAATGGATTTGTTTGATTTCTAAAGGATATAAATGTCCGCTTTAGCGAAATGCAAAGGTAGGAAAAAAGGTTAAAAGGAGGAGTGTGGAAAGAATGATTGAGAGCCTTTTCTAAACTAATCCCTCTATCACCTGAGGAAAATGCCGGTGCTCCAGCTCATGTACTTTGGCGGCTATGCTTTCTGGAGTGTCCTCCTCTGTGACTGGGGTGGAGGCCTGAAAGATTATTTTCCCTTCGTCGTAATGCTCGTTGACCAGGTGAATGGTGATGCCGGTTTCTTTTTCGCCGGCCGCTTTTACGGCTTCATGTACATGTGTTCCATACATGCCTTTGCCTCCATATTTTGGCAATAAAGCCGGATGAATATTGACCATACGGTCCGGGAAAGCACGGGTCAGTGCTACCGGGATTTTTAGTAAAAAACCAGCCAGAATCACCCAGTCTATCTTTTCCTCCCGTAATTTCTCCAAGAGCTGTCCGGCATCCATTTCCTTTCTGCTGAACGTAAAAGTGGGCACGTCGAATTTCTTCGCCCGCTCCAGGACAAAGGCATCGGGTTTATTGGAGGCTACGAGTGCGATTTCTGCTTTTGCAGAATGCTGAAAATGTGCCATGATTTTTTCGGCATTGGAGCCGCTTCCGGATGCTAAAATGGCTAAGCGTTTCAATGAGGTGCAGGTTTAGTATGACACCAGCGAAATTAAAGGAATTCTTCCGCAATGGCGTGATGGCGCTCTTTTTTTAAACTTGATTTTTTTAGCCTTTTGATTTCAGCTTTCTCAGTTCATGTCCTCACTTGCCCATTGCCTCTCACCACCCACTTGTAGCTGCAAAGTTCCTTCAGGGCCATGGGACCGCGGGCATGAAGCTTTTGCGTACTGATGCCTATTTCTGCTCCCAAGCCAAACTGCGCCCCATCGGTAAAGGCTGTAGAGGCGTTTTCATACACCGCAGCAGCATCTACCTCCAGTAAAAATCGATGGATGTTCTTCTTACTTTCTGAAACGATCGCTTCGGAATGCTTGGAAGAATACGCCGCAATATGATCTAAGGCTTCATCCAGGGAAGACACTGTTTTGATGGACATTTTTAAGCTAAGAAACTCGGTGCCAAAATGGGTCTGATCGGCTTGGGAGATGTTATCATGCTGCTCCAAAGCTGCAAAAGCCTGCTCATCTGCAAAAATCTGAACCCCTCTCTCCAAAAGCGGAGCAAGCAAGGCGTTCAAATCCGAGAGTCTTGATTCATGGATGATCATGCAGTCCAGGGAATTGCAGACGCTCGGCCTGCGGGTTTTGGAATTGAGCACAATCTCTCGGGCTTTCTCCAGATCTGCGGTTTCATCCACATAGGTATGCACGATGCCAGCTCCGGTTTCGATCACCGGTACTTTGGCATTTTCCCTTACAAAATTGATCAGCCCTTGGGAACCTCGAGGGATAATGACATCCACAGCACCAACGGCCTCTAAAAGCGCTTGGGTAGCTGCTCTTTCTGCCGGCAAAAGCTGAAATGCCGAGGTGGGTAAGCTATGATTTTCCAATACCTGATGAATCAAAGTCATGATCGCCCGGTTGGAGTGATCTGCATCTGATCCACCCTTGAGTACCAGGCCATTTCCTGATTTTAAAGCCAGTGAAAATACGTCAAAAGTCACATTGGGGCGGGCTTCGTAGATGATTCCTACCACTCCCAGCGGCACAGTGGTTTTCTCAATTTTCAGTCCATTTTCCAAAGTGTTGCTTTCCAGGATATGGTGTAACGGACTGGGCAAGGCGCTGACCTGAATAATCTCCCCGGCGATAGTTTGAATGCGCTCCTCAGTCAGGAGCAGCCTATCGTACATGGGATTTTCGGAGTCCATCTGATCCAGGTCTTTTTGGTTTTCGGCGAGTAGAAATGCTGTGTTTTCCACTGCCAGTGCGGCCAGATTGTGCAGCACAAAGTTCACCTGATCATTGGCAAGTCCGGTAAGTTTTCTGGAGGCTTTTTTTACTTCTTCAAATATATGCTGGTACTCAGTCATGGTCGAAAAGATAGAGGTAGTCGTAATGGATTAATGCTTTTTGTTTTTTTTGTCCCAGTCTTTCCTGGGCTAGTTTGGAAGAATACTCTGCTCTGCCCAAGCCGATTTTTTGGCCATTTTCATCGCGGATGAGGAGTATATCTCCTTTAGAGAAATCACCGCTGAGTTGGGTGATGCCTACAGGTAATAAGCTGCGGATGACTTCAGCTGTCAGGGAGGCTTTAGCTCCTGCATTGATAGTAACTTCTCCTACGTAATAATGTTCTCCATGCGCCAGCCATTTCTTGGCTCCATGCTTGGCTTTCTTGGGTTCAAACCAGGTGCATCTCAAACTCTTGTTTGCAAATTCCGTCAGAACATCATCCCGTTTGCCATTGGCGATGATGACCTGGATTCCCAGGTCCGCAGATTTCCTGGCCATGGCGTACTTGGTGAGCATTCCCCCTCTGCCAAAGGAAGACTTGGAAGCCGAAATGTAGCTGGACACTTCCGGCATTTTGGCGGATACTTGCTCGATCAATTGGGAGGCAGGGTCAGACGGGTTTCCCGTGAAGATCCCATCCACATTGGTGAGGAGCAGTAGTGTGTCTGCATTGATCATCGCGGCGGTAAGACTAGCCAGTTCGTCATTATCTGTAAACATCAACTCGGTGATGGTCACGGTATCATTCTCATTGATGATGGGCAGGATTCCCTGTGAGAGCAATGCCTGGACGCAGTTTTTCATGTTCAGAAAATGCTTTCTATCCCTGAAGTCCTCTTTGGTTACCAAGATCTGTGCGACGGCTTGCTGATGTTTTTCAAAGAAATTCAAATACTGATTGATGATGCGGATCTGCCCGGTGGAGGACCAGATTTGCTTTTTGAAAACAGGGTTGAGATTTCCGGGTAGGGGAACAGACTTTCTGCCGAAAGCCACGGCACCAGAACTTACCAGGACTACTTTGATTCCTTGGGAAATCAGAAATTGGATCTGAGCTACGAGTTTTTCCATGCGCAGCAGGTCAGGAAACCCATTTTCCTGGGTCAGCACATTGGAACCTATTTTGATGACTACTAATTTGCTGTCCAGCATTTTTTGAAAAATTTGGGTGAAAATAGGGAAGAAGGGCTGGAATAGCTAAAAGTTGTAGGTGGAAAACACCTTTTTTTAAATAGCAAGTTTTCAATTTTCATTGAAAATTAAGGTGGCGTTATGTTTTAATCTATAGCTATGTCATTGTGAGAATAGATTTTTTATCATATTGATATTAAATTTCAAATTAGTATAGCTACGCCTTGGCTCTCTCTCTCTCTCTTTTTATTGCAATTCTAGTATCTGATATGACTCAGGTATTATTTTCTTATTTTAAAACTTTAATTGTTACAGATTATGAAAAAATACAGAAAGTTAATTTTCGGATTGTTGTTCTTTTTTGGGACGTTTGCATTGTCTAATTTGGGTTGGGCAAATAAGGATTTTCCTCTTCATTATTACCAAGAAATAGTTGATGATGATGGGAATATTATTTGGGATGATTGCTATCCTGTAACGGGAGACTGTGTAGTAATAACTCCATAATTACTTTAGCATAAAAGTCGCCTACCTTGGGTTAAGGTAGACGATTATTGAAATTAATCAAATGAGATTTTATATTTTAGGCTTTTGGGTTATCCTCAACATAACTTTTACCTCATGCACAAACAAGAAGGATAAGGAGCTCCAAGAACTTCATGCAGAAACTGATTCAATAATTTTTCAATTGGATAAGAGTAGCTCCAACAGTCCTGGAATTTATTTCCGATCCTATAAAAATTCGTTAGTGCTATACAATAGGAATACCAATTCTTTGGATTTTTATTCTCGTTCAAAAGGGCTTGAGATGAGGGTAAATCTACCCAGTGATGGGTCGTATAGAATTCAAAGGTTTACGGGTTTTGATATTCTGAAAGAAAGAATCTTTGTAGCTGACCAGATGAGTCTATTAGAAATGGATTTCAATGGTAATGTGGTCAATAAATATAGTAAACTGCAAGATTCTGAGGGGTTAGCTGTCACTCCCAATTTTGCTGGAGTTAATAAGTCAATTTTGATTGATGGGAAACTTATTTTCACCGGTTTTAATTTTTTGGATTTAGGAAGAGGAAGTTTTGATGAAGTACCGCTGTTATATTCATTAGACCTTGCTTCAGGTGAGCTGACCAGATATTTGAATTATCCGGATGATTTACCTATCGTTTCCAGTGATTATTATTTCAGCCAGAATACAATTGTTCAAAATGATAGGGTATTGCTGAATTATGCTCCCAATCAAGTTTACGGCTATAAAGAAGAATGGCAAGAATTTGAAGCCAGATCTTTGAGTTATACTCCTGTTTCTGAATTTAGAGGTGATATAAAACTAAATGCAGACTCTAAAGAACATCTTAAAACAAATTCAATCTACCGGGCTTTAATAAGTGATCCATACCGAAATTGTTACTATAGGATTTATTCGACTCCTTTTGATCCTAACGGGATAAACAATAGAAAAATCACCCACCTATTGGTTTTAAATTCCAATTTAGAATTGGAGAAGGAATTTATCTTGCCAAAAGGATTAAGCCATTTTGGTTATTTTTTAAATGAAGTAGGCCTTTATTTTGTGAATAGTAATTACAATGAGCTTCATGAAGATGAGATGAAGTATACCAAAGTCTATCCTTTAGATTGATCTTCAAAGAAAACCCATACTAATAGTCCCAACCAGCATCAAAATCTTGGCTAAAGCACTGAGTTGGGTAAAGTGATCTTTGCGATCTGCTTGGTAAATCAGGTACATGAAATAAGTGAAAAACAAGCCCAAGCCGCTAAAATAATAGAAAATCAAGGGACGGTTCAGTTTGAAAGTGACGATAAGAATGGCGCAAACAAACACCGCTGCGATCAGGAAAATCACGGCTTTGGTTTTGCGGAAGCCTATGACGATGGGGAGTGTGCGGCACCCGTGTTTGCGGTCTCCGGGACGGTCTTCTATGTCCTTGATTATTTCCCGGATCAGATTTAGGAAAAAGGCAAAAATAGCATAAGTTAAGACCAGTAATTCGGATTTTTGGTAGTGAAAACCAATCAGGAAAATAGCCAGGCCTGTGAGGAATGCAACCGTCAAATTTCCGATAAAAGGCTCTCTTTTGAGTTTATTGCTGTACAGCCATAGTAAAAAAGCTGCTCCGAAATTGATCATAGCCACTTTGGGACTGACCATTAAGCCTATTGCAATGGCAGAGATATTCAGGATAGTATGCAGCAGTATGACTACTCTGCGCTTGATGCCTTTACCTACGACTACCTCCCCGGGACGGTTTACATAGTCGATTTTCACATCGTAATAGTCGTTGATCATATAGCCGGCAGCAGTGATCAGGCTGGTGGAAAAGACCATGAGATACAGCTTGTAATCCTGCAGTACCGGCAGTCCGCTGTTGGTGGATTCCACCAGGAAAAATGCAGTCATCAGCTGAGAAAACGCCACCATCAAAAGGTTGATGGGTCTGCTGATCTGAAAAAGACCCCGGATCGAAATGGTACGGCTCACATTGATTGCATTCATGATCCAAAATTAACCCAAAACTCTTCACTTCTAAGGTATTCCGGGAGTAATTAGTTTCTCAGAAAGCATTGATTATAGAGTGGATAAAAGAAAAGCGACCTCAAATGAAGTCGCTTTTCTAAACCTACAAAACCAATTTATTAATCAAACTCTAATTGTTTACTATTTCTGTTTCTAATTCTACCAGTGCCACGGCACCATGAATTCCTGTTTCATCCATTTCCGAAAGCAGGATTTGGAGGTTTTCTATGACAGTGGGGTAGTTAAATCCTTCCAGACTCTTCATCATGGACTTTTTGAAGAGTGGGTAGGTCTTACGGATAGAACCTCCTAGGATAATGGCTTCGGGAGCCAATCCATATAAAATATGCTTGATTAGTTCTCCCAGATGATGCCCAAATTCCTCAAATGCCTGTATGGCTATCGGATCTCCTGCCAGGGCTTTTTTAGCTAGACTTTTGGGCTTGCTGTGGTAGTATTTTTCGAAGAACTTGCCACTGCAGTAATGCTCGTAGTCGTGATCCAGATAGGATGCACTGCACCACTCTCCGGCTGCTGAATTGACCCCGCTGTATAAATGTCCGTTGATGACGATTCCCCCTCCTATGCCGGTGCCCAGGGTGAGCCCTACGAGATGGTTGAACTTTCTTCCCACACCAAATTTATGCACGCCAGAGGCAAAGCAATTGGCGTCATTATTAATGAATACCGGCTTGCCAAATCTCTGTACCAGGAACTTTTTAAGCTCTACATGCTGAAAGGCAGGGATATTCGAAAGCCCCAGTACTATGCCTTCTCGTACATTCACTAAGCCCGGGATCCCTATGCCTATACCGGCTAGGTCATAATGAAGGTAGGACTCGATAAAAGCCGCTATCGTCTCAAGGATGTGCTCTTTAGTTTCTTTGGCAGGTGTGGATATTGAGCGAATATCTTCCAACTCACCATTGATCAATATTCCACCCTTAATTCCGGTGCCTCCGATGTCTAATCCCAAAATGGCTTTTTCCATTCGCTACTCTAATATAGGTTTAGGTTTGAGAAATTCACCGCCGAGCCTATAGCCCCGGCGGTAAACTTCCTGAAAGAATTATAACATTCCTTCTATAGATTTTTCTAATTCTCTGGCGGTGGCCAAGAATTCTTCCACGTTCATATCTCTAAAGAAAATCAAGCCATGGCTAGATCTAACCTTGGCACGCTCATGCAGGTAAAAGTAATTTTTACCCAGCAAAAGCTGAATAGCATCCAGCTGATCTACCCAGATCCTTTTGGCTACGGTACTGAATTTACCATTGTGCGAGTAGCTCGGGAATGAGGCATTCACCTGACTCATGTAGCAGTTTGAGAAGGAATCTTCCATGACGGACATATCTCCCAGAGATACCGGCACGATCACATTGGCTTCGTGCGGCTCAAACTTGAACCATACATTTCTATAGCCTATGATTCGGAGCTCGCTGATATCTTTCTCTTCTCCCCACTGGCGCACCGCTTCTGCAGTTGCCTGAAGTACTTTATAGTGGGTGTCGGGTCCGGAACCTTCCGGATCAAGCGTCAAGCTAATCTTTGTAGGGTTCACTTTCCGGAACATTTCCACGATCGGTTCTACGTCACGTTTTTTGTCCGGCTGCTCCGTGAAGATGTCTCCGGTATAAAATCCTAGTCTCAGGTGGTGTACGTTTTTCACCTGTACTCCAAAGTGCGCCCATACCAGCTCTTCCTCAAACTCACGGATCATACCTTTGAGTTTTTGGATTTTTGCAGGGTTCTTTTCCCCGTCATAGCTATTCCTCAGGATGCTGATCACTTCGTTGATGGTCTCACGAAGTTGGGATTTATTTTTGATTTCAAATACAGTCACCAATGCTCTTACCACTCTATGGCAAAGCCCTCTTTTGCGCTCAGCAGGATCTTCTGAAGCTACATTGGTCAGGTAGTGATAGACATCCTTGTCCGTTTTCAGGCTATACCCCACTTCAAAGAAGTCTTCGAAGTTTACCATCTGGATTTTATTGTCATCCAGAAGTTTTTTGGTATGCTGCAGCGTGTCAATGACGAAGGTATTGGTCACTGCGGTAAAGCCAGATGTCAGCACGGAGAAGTGTGCTTCATTTGTAGGCTCATGCAGCTGATTGGTGATATGAGGCAAAATTCCCAGGGAAATATCATCGTGGTGCGGTCCGGTATGAAGTAAAACCTCATTCTTTTCCTGTTCCAGTCCCTTAGCCAATTTGGCTTCTATGCTCTCCATCACTTGCTTTACCGTATCCTCAGAGAGTCCAGGGATCAATCGGGTATATTTATCGGCTTTCAGGTCTGCCAGTCTTAGCCTGTGTCCATATTTGCCTAGTTTTTTACAGAGGTCTATGACTGCTCTCTCGGTTTTTTCCCAAGTCCACTCACCTTTCTCGTAGTAAGCATCTATGGAGTCTGTCAGTCTCACAGCAGCACCTTTGGTCAGGTAGAAACGGCCGTTTTTCAGTTTTTGAAGTACTGTACCAGGGAATACATTGTTCAGTGGAGTCTCTAGGGAATCCCTTACTATACCTGCCTTGGCTTCCCCTGCGGCGATGATAATCGCTACAGCGTCCTGATTATAAACTATGGTGTCTAGTCCTATGGTGATCACCAGCCTGTTGGAAGAAACCTCAATTCCTCCCAAGTCACCAGCTGCTACCGCTTGGGTTTCGAAGTTAGTTTCAGTCAGTCGCGTAACCGAGTACACATGGGATCCGCGGGTGTTGAAGGCTATGTGTCCATCTGGGCCAATGCCGCCTAGGAAGAAGCCAATTCCGCCTTTGTCCCGGATTTTTTGCTCGTACTCTCCACACCACTGATCGATCATATAGATGGACTCTTGCTGTAGTTTTTCCAGTTCAGTCTCAGGATCTCTGAATCGTAAAGACAAATCTACTTTCAGGTCAGGGAAAACCTCTTTAAAATGTAGGCCATTGGCCAAAGGAATTTCATCGGAATTGATCAGGATGGCATTTTCCTTAGATAAACCAAAGCCTTCGATGTAAAACTTATTTACGTAATCGTAAAAACTATTTGCCTGCTTAGCGGAAATAGGATAAAACTCATCAATCTGAACGAAAGTCAAATCTTTCAAAACGGGCTTCTTCGTATCTCCCAATCCGTATTTGGTACGTACATCCTTGCCCTTTTTGTTGTCCCAGTTATCCAGTAAAAACTGCGTCCACTTGATGAAAAATTCAGGTGTTTTGCCAGTAGGCAAACTGATGACGCCCTGAGGATTGGCAGCAGCCCATTCTAGAAATCTACATGCCGTAAGAAGCCCTAGTTTAGGGAAGTTATCTACGGTAAGGTAGGGGATAAGAGTGCTGATTTTGTCCACTCCGGATTCCTTGAGAAAACATTTTTCTACTTCTGATAGCGGATAATTGCTTAGCATACTGTGGGAACAGATTTAGTTTGTATTGAAAACGATTTTAGATACTCTTCGATGTTCTGAAGAATTGTTTTGTGTTAAATCCCTGTGGATATAAATCGTTTTTGGAATTTGACATTTGTCAAAACAATCTATTGGAACTAGTCGTCTGGTACGTTACACTTTCTGACTACTCAAATGTAGAAAAAAGTTTTTGATTAAAACACACTTTTATAAAAATTTTAATAAAGTATTCACTTTGACTTAAAGTTGCCTCGTAAATGCCAACTTGATTCGCGCCTGAAACTCCTCGATAATCTTGAAGATTTCTACGAGGGTGACCTGCTGAACTTTGGTGATTTGGGCTATCACCAGATGGTTTTTTGGTTTTTGACCTCGCTGCAATATTAACTCTGCCTGATTTTCCAGTCTCAGACTCATCAAGTAATCAAAGGCATGGGTAAGTTCCTGGGCTTCCTTGGCATTGAAAACGCCCTTTCCTTGGAGCAGTGCGATTCGGGTCACGGTGTTGGTTTCGAAGATTCTGTATTTCAGCGCATAGATTCTTACCAGGTCTACTATAGGCCGCATGGTTTGTTTCAGGTTGATTTGCCTTTCTCCGTCGATTTTTTCGGTTTTGATCTGCCTGAAAAATGTCAAAGGGGGCTCGTATTGGAGGGCGTTGAATCCCAGACTAAAAAAGAAGCGTTCCGGTGCATTTTCCATCAAGGTATCCATGTGGCTTTTTAGTGCTTCCAGGAGGGAGTCTTCTCCATAAATGGCCCTGCAATCAAAGAAGGTGGAGTATTTCATGGCTGTTTCCTGGGACGAGTCAGCTACCCATGCATCATAATTTCTTTTCCAGTGAGAAAGGGAATGAGTCCACTTGGGATTCATTGCCATCAGTTCCCCTTCACAAAAGGAAATGCCAATCTGATCCATGGCAGTAGAAACCCGGGTAGCGAATTGCAGAAAATAAGCCCGAACCTCCTCTCGGTGTTCGTTAGCTTTGTCCTCATAGATGATGGCATTGTCCTGGTCAGTTTTCAAAGTGAGTTCACCTCTTCCTTCACTTCCCAGGACGAAAAAGACAAATTTGGCAGGGGCTGGCCCCACCTCTTTCAGCACCCGTTCTATCACCCGCTGCGTAATGGTGTCTGCTACAGTAGTGATGATCTGATTGACTATGCCAGCTTTCATGCCCCGAGAGAGCAGCAGGTGGATCAGATCCGGCATTCTTTCCCACTTACTCTTCAATTCTGGGATTTGCCTGGCCTCCTTCACCGATTGGATAAACATGAAAGGTCCTTGGGACTGCTCAGTCAGGATCTTGGTTCTGCTGATCCAGCCTACGTATTCGCCTTTTTCCTCTACCAGAAGGTACCGGGATTTGGTTCGGAACATGAGCATCAAAGCCTCTACTAGATAAGAGTCAGGATGTATGCTCACCATGTCTTTCTCCATGATTTGGCTTACTTGAATAGCAGGAGAAAGGCGCTGGGCCAGTAATCGGTCCCGTAAAGTGATATCAGTGATGTAGCCGGAAATCTGATTTACCGAATTGCCTATAAAGACACAACTTACCTGTTCCTTTGCCATAAGCATGGCACATTCGGTAACGCTGGCATCCGCTTTACACATGCGTAGATGCCGAAAATGTAAATCTCTTACCCGCTTGGAGTAAAACTGATCTGCGATAAAAGAACTGTCTGGCTGCATAGAATGAATAGAAAAATCGGTGCGAGCAAGTTTAAAGTGGAAGTTAACCGGGAGTATGAGGTAGATTGGTCTCCTGGGAAATTATTTTCTAGCTATCAATTTAATGACTAAAAGCCTTTAGGAAACATGATTTACAAAATTTATTAACTTTCATCCATGCTTGTAATCGTAACTGGAGTATCGGGCTCCGGAAAAACCACCTTAGGCTCCCATCTTGCCGATAAATTGAATGTGCCTTTTTTTGATGCGGATGATTTTCATACCCAAGAGAACGTCGCCAAAATGAGCAGGGGATTTCCGCTCAATGATGAGGACAGAATGCCCTGGCTGAATAATCTGGCCAAGCTACTTTTGGACTCTGAAAAGTCAGGAGGGGCTGTTCTGGCCTGCTCTGCACTGAAGGAGCATTACAGAAAGATTTTGCAGGTCAGTGCGGAATTAAAATGGATACATCTCCAGGGAGCAAAGGAATTGATCTGGGAGCGCATGCTTGCGAGAAAGAATCATTACATGAAAGCAGAAATGCTGGACTCTCAGTTTGCTACCTGGGAGGAACCTGGCTATGGTCTTAAACTCAGTATCGCGCAGGAGCCCAATGCCATGCTGGAGGAGGCTCTTGCCTATTTAGAACTGAAAGCTGCCAGGGGATAGTATGGAACGGATCAGTTATTTACCTATAGATAATTACTAATAAATCAGTGAAATAAGTCAATTTTAGTGATGAGTTGCTTTAAGAGTTAGAAAGTCCGAAATTAGAAATTCATCAAGACCAAGCCTCATCATGAAAAGTGCTCCTAATCTATTGCTGATTGCTTTTTGCAGCTTCACTTTCAATGCTTTTTCCCAAAGCTATCTCATCTCCAATGTGCACATTATTAGCATGGAGAACGATCAGGTTTTGGAAAATCAATCTCTACTCGTGAGTGATGGGAAAATTAAAGCAATTGCACCTATGGACGAGGCATCGACCTTTGATGGCCATACGGTTTATGATGGGCAGGGCGCATATCTTTTTCCTGGATTGGCGGAATTTCACTCGCATATTCCAGTGGCAGAAAATGGAGACACCCGGCTTCAGGAGGAGGCTATGTGGCTCTACCTAGCCAACGGAGTGTTAAGGGTAAGAGGGATGATAGGCCATGGTTCGCATCTGCCCTTAAAGGAGCGGATAGATTCCGGAGAATTGGCTGGTCCCAAACTTTTTCTCTCTGGGCCTTCCTTCAGAGGGGCTACAGTTTCCTCTCCAGAGCAAGCTGCTCAGATGGTGCGGGATGAAAAAGCTGCCGGATATGATCATTTAAAGCTGCATCCTGGACTGGAAATGGATGAATTTTTGGCCATAGCCCAGACAGCCCAGGAATTGGAGATTCCCTTTGGTGGACACGTTTCCTTAGCGGTGGGTTTGAAGGCTAGTTTGGAGAATGGCTATAAATCTGTAGAGCATATGGACGGCTATGTGGAGGCATTGGTTCCTGATTATTCCAGAGTCTTAGACCCGAGAATTGCAGGGCCCTTTTCCATGCTTTTGGTAGGGGAGGCGGATAGAAGTAGATTACCAGAATTAGTGGATTTGACCTTGGAAACAGGTGCTTGGATGGCGCCGACTTTGACGCTGTTTGATCGATATTTTGGGTTCAGGGAAGCTGAAGAATATAGAAGCGCGCCAGAAATGAAGTACATGTCTGCAGATCAGGTGCAAAGCTGGATCAATGCCAAGACACCTTATGAGAAATCCGGAATATTGACCCGGGAAAACGTGCAGCCCTATTTGGATTTTCGAAATGAACTTTTGATGACCTTGCATGATGCTGGGGTGCCTATTTTGATGTCCTCGGATTCCCCACAGGTATTTAATGTGCCGGGTTTTTCCATTCACCATGAGATTGCTTTGATGTCTGAGGCGGGCATGTCAAATTTTGAAATATTGAAAACCGGTTCAATTAATCCGGCCAGCTATTTTGAGCAGGAGGGGGAATGGGGCGTGATCAGAGCAGGCGCATCTGCTGATTTTGTATTGGTACAGGGTAATCCTCTGGAAAATCTGGAAGCCTTGAAAAGCCCACTTATGGTGGTGATGAAAGGGAAGATTTATGATAGAAATGAGTTGCAAAAGCAACTGGCCAAGATCGCAGCTAGGTACAAGCGCTAATCAACTTCCTGAGGATAATAACGATAAAACGATTTATTGACAGTTATGTGGCTAAATAAAGCCAAATAGGATTTGCTTAACACTAGCATTCAGATGCTAAGAACATCGGTCTTCTGGACGGCTGGGCGGAGAGGTATTGGATACTGGCGTCATTCCGTATATTCATGTTTCTGATTTACCTATACATTCACTCCAAGCATTATGAACCCGAAAAGCCAGATTTCCTCCTTTTTTCTAAGTCTTTTTTTTGTTTTGCCTCTGATGGCACAGACCAAGTCCACGATTATTCAGGAAGCTTCCTCGCTTAGCATTTCCGGGGTGGAAGTTGGCCAATGGGAGGGTAAGAAGGTGTTTCGGTACACGTTGGACAATGGAACTATGCAAGTGGAACTTACCAACTTTGGGGGGATTATCTCCAGAATTATAGTACCGGACAAAGATGGAAATCTAGAAAATGTGGTTCTGGCATTGGAGGAAATCCCGGATTACTTCACTAAAAATGGCCCCTACCTGGGCGCCGCCGTGGGAAGGTATGCAAACAGAATAGGTGGGGCTTCTTTTAAGCTCCAAGGGGAGACTTATCACCTGACCAAAAACAACGGAGCACACACCCTGCATGGAGGAGCAAAGGGTTTCGGCGTGAAAGTTTGGAACCCGGAAACCTATAAAAAAGAGGATGCCGTGGGCGTAAAAATGACCTATCTCAGTGTGGATGGAGAGGAAGGATTTCCCGGAAATCTAGAAACTACGCTTTGGATGGAATTGACTGCTGCTAATGAGCTGAAGTTAAGGTTCGAGTCTACTACCGATAAGCCAACCGTAGTAAACCTGACCAATCATTCTTACTTTAACTTAAACGGCATGACTGGAGACGTGCGGGATCATGAATTGCAGATTTTTGCAGAGGCGATTACACCTACAGGACCAGGTCAAATTCCAACAGGTGAACTCCAAGCAGTGGCCGGAACTCCTTTTGACTTTCAAAGCTCTAAAAATCTTGGCCAGCAACTGGATCAGGTGGAGGTAGGGTTTGATCACAATTTTGTCACCAAAACAGAAAACTCATCAGAGCTTCAAAAAATAGCCATAGTGAAGCACCCTGCTAGCGGAAGAGTGATGGAGGTTTTTTCCACCGCTCCTGGGGTGCAACTCTACACGTCCAATCATATGCGGGATTTTAAAGGTGCCGAGGGCAAAACCTATCAGCCGCACTGGGCACTTTGCCTGGAGCCTGAGGGATGGCCTGATAGTCCAAATAAGCCAAATTTCCCATCTACAAATCTAGCTCCAGGAGACCAATATGAGCATGAGATAGTGTACCAATTCCATGTAGTACACTAAAAAGCAAGTTTTCCCTAACTAAGTAGAAGGTTTTTATTAGATTGGGTATCTAACTAATCTAAGCCCTCCATGATTACTATTTCTAATAGACTTTTACTTGTACTCATTGTTTCATTTATCAGCACGCTGGGTTTTTCCCAAAACTACAGCATCAAAAAAGTAGGGGAGTTGCACCTGCAGAGCTTGGCTACGGCGGTGGTTCGGGATTATGACCCGAAGCGGGATATTTATCTAGGTTTCATTGACAAGGGTGCAGACGGTGTGGAACTGGCGATTTTCGATGCCGAGGGTGAAATTTTGGTCAGCATAAACCGTAGAGGCGAAGGGCCGGATGAGTACCAATCTTCCGCGTTGACAATGGGTTTTGCTTCAGATGGGAATATATGGGTGCAAACTTCCATGGAATTGCTGCAGTATGACTTGGAGTTTAACTTGATCCATAAAAAGAGATTTGAACCGAAAGTGACCACTCACATTTATTCTGGTCCTAGGGCTAAATTTATTCCTCTTACTAAAGCTGATAATCCCTCTTTTGTGGTCAATATGTCAAATTCTTCAAACTTGGCTACCTCTACCTATATTCCTTCAGAAATCCAGCTAGTAGATTATTATGACCCAGCAGCTAATGAAGTAAAATCTACCATTTCTTTAGGAAGTAGAAATGGGTTTAAGGGAATTGAAAACGAAGAGTTTCCAGTGAATGTAAATCCTATTTTCGCTGCAGATCCTCGGTTAAACAACCTATACCTGACCACTGCCTTGGATAATGAAATCACGGTTTACAACCCCATTAATTGGCATGTGATCCAAAGAATACCTGTGAAGCATGAGTCTTTTGAGCCACTGGATGATATTCCTATCCGGGAGTCCAATCTGCCTACCATGCCCACCATGGGTAATCCAGGGTTATTCGCACAAAATAAGACCTTATTGGTATTTGGGGCCGGAGTAGTGGGGCTAGTATATGTACGTGGGGAATCTGAAGCCTCTTACGAATTGAGAAAGAGTACGGATAAAACATATAGATTCAATGATCCGGAATACCATAGGCTGATTCTCTTTAAAGACGGGGTCCAACTCCCAGGGGAACATGTAGTTCCTTCGGGCATCATAGAAATGCCCTTGACAGAAAACAGGTTTTTGGTCAAGGTAAACCTAGGGGAGGAAGAGCCGGATTACATTCCCTATGAAATATGGGAAGTGATCAAGGAGTAAAGCTGGCTTTCGTAAACCATTGGAGTAAATTTTTCAGCATACTGAGTAAGAACTACACAGTTAAAATTACTAAAAACCGCTTTAAGAGCAGATAGTGTGGTGGGAACAGCCTTTGTAAGAAAATGGGGGAACACTAAACCAACTTAATTTCTTATGAAGATGAATAATCAACCCCAAAATGCGAAAGCCTCAACTTTCAGAAAACTCAGAACTTCTGCTGCTGTGATGCTTTCCGCAATTTGTCTAGTAGGTATGACTTCCTGCGAAGATGAAGACGATGATCCGATTGTAGATACCTATAATCAGCAGGATAGAAACTTTGCCATGGCTTCTTCCGAAAATCTCAATGCCCAGATCAGTTTTGGTCAATTGGCGCTGGATAACGGCGAAGATGACTCTGTATTGGAGTATGCAACCATGCTTGTGTCTGAAAACACAGATAGCCAAACCGAGCTGGAAGGTATAGTAGATGGTACAGATGTGGAGATTTCTGATGGAATCAGCGATGCCATGCAGACCAAATACGATGAACTGGCCATGATGAGTGGTGAAGAATTTGATAGGGCTTTTATTGATTTTCAGTTGGAGCTTTTGGATGACTCCATGTCAATCTATGAAAATGAAGAGGACAATGGAGAAAATTTCACTTTGAAAGGATTCGCTGAGAAAACCCTGGAAAAAATCAAAGATCATAGAGAAGATGCAGTCTTGGTCAAGGCTGAAATTGAGATCGAAGGAGTTTAACAACAATGTTGTTTAACACCAGGAGTCAGAATGTAGTCAACGCTGATTAACCCAGCTGAAATTGCATGATGATTTCTTTAAAGCCGGTTTTCCGAAAGGGAGCCGGCTTTTTCTGAGTTTAAAGCACAAAGCTCACAGAGGAGTTGCCCATTCTATGTAGTGGTCAGAAGTTCATTAAGCTATCCAAGGGGAGGGCTTTACTGGAATAAATGAAAAGCCATCGCTTGGGCCTCATCAAAGTGCTGATACCCACAAATTACAGCTTCAAAATCAGTGAAATTCCCCAAATGTTTTAAGGCTAAGGGATTTCCAAAATGAACTAGAATACAGGGCTTCGCTTGAGCTAGGTTTTTTAGTTCAGCTACTAGCGTCTGGTCCATGCCGAATTGATTGATCGGCTTATGGGAAGGGACAAAAACAGAAATAATCACTTTTTCGGCCTGCTCTAGCTTGGTTTTACTTAATTCTGATCCGTAATTCTGACTGAGTTTTGAAGAGAAAGTTGTGTTTTCCCTACCAAAGAAGGTCTTGTGCGAAAGCTTCCCCTGATCTGCCAGGTGCTTCAGTTCCTCAGGATCTAGGTTTCCGTGAAGTACCGATACATAATCTTTGGCAAGTTGGCTTTGAAACACCGAATGGCTTTTCCAGTCAAATACTGGAACCTCCAGATTTTTGAAAGCAAATACGCCTAGCTTTTCCTTTAAATTCCAGATCTTTTCGAAAACAGCATCAACTTCCCCTTCTGAGGCATTTGCTTCGATTTTCGCAATTCCTTCCTGTACATGATCCGAGAAGCACAAGATGTCGTTTCCGGCGTGAAAAGCTTCCCATTCCAATTGCCCGGGCTCAGTAAATAGATCCGCCACGGCTTTCATGTTAAGCGCATCTGAGATGACTATGCCTCCAAAGCCCATCTCCTTTTTCAGCAATTCCGTGATAATCTCCTTAGATATGCTAGAGGCGATTTCCCTGCTGTGGCTAAGGGCAGGTGCAGCCAAATGCCCCACCATGATCATTTCCACACCTTGGTCGATACCGATCTGAAAAGGCAGGAGCTCTTCCTTTTGCAGTTCACTTTTACTCTTTTGTATCACCGGCAGCCCCAAATGCGAATCGGTCTGTGTATCTCCATGGCCCGGAAAATGCTTGAGACAGGCTGCTATGCCGGCCTTTTTCATTCCCTGATACATAGCCATGGAATATTCGGCCACTTTTTCCGGGTTGGTGCCAAAGGACCTATATCCGATCACGGGGTTGTTAGGGTTGGTGTTGACATCCGAGCAAGGTGCCAGGTTCAGGTGGATGCCTGCTGCTTTCATATCTAAGCCCATTCTGTAGCCCACTTCCGCTAGTTGATTACCTGCTTTACCTTGCAGGGCTCCAAGTGTGATGGCAAAGGGGTATTGCGGTGTGTTTTCTATCCGCATAGCCAGTCCATATTCTCCATCTATGCTGATGAGTAAAGGGACCTTCGCAATTCGCTGAAAGCGATTGATCAATTGGATCATTTTTTCCAAAGTTCCAGATACAGCTAGCACTTCTGCACGCTTTTCAAAATTGGCGGCGGCCGAGTGCCTGCTGTGAAAGAAAGTCAACCCACCGATTTCCTGCTCACGGATCAGTAATTCGATTTTCTGATGGTTTTCTTCCGTATCATGAATAAAGGCTGCAGGGGAAAAACACTGCGCTATTTTTTGGCTTTTGCTGAGCTTACTTTTCATGGGGATAAAATGGGTAGTGATGAAAAGATGAAGTACGGCAAATCTGTGAAGTTTTCAATCTTAGCCTTATGATTATATGCTTTTTTACAAGTAATGAGCTTAAAGCCTAAAAGGATTTGCTGCACACTAGCATTTAGGCTACCTATGGGCAAAGGTAGGTCTTTGGTCACTTGTACCGAGCGAAGTCGTAGAATCGGGCTTCTGACCAGTTGAGTAAAGAATTATTGGTCAGTGGTACTATTCCGTATTTGCATACATAGCATTCTCTAATTTGTAGAAACCAAACAATATTCTGTAAAAATTCACAGATCACTTCCTCATTTTGCCTTCCCTGCTTACCTTTGCGCATGGCAGAACAAATCTTGATCCTCGATTTCGGTTCTCAGTACACACAACTCATCGCCCGAAGAGTTAGAGAGCTGAATGTTTATTGCGAAATTCACCCTTATAACAAAGTTCCAGAGATCAGCTCCGATATTAAAGGAGTGATACTTTCAGGTTCTCCTTGCTCAGTTCGTGACGAGGGGTCTCCTGATTTGGATCTGGATATTTTAAGAGGCAAACTCCCACTACTGGGGGTATGCTATGGTTCCCAACTTTTAGCTCAAAAGTACGGTGGAGAAGTGCTTCCGTCCGAAATCAGAGAATATGGCAGGGCTAATCTGAGCCATATTGATACGCATTTTGATTTGTTGAAAGAGATGAGTCATGGATCTCAGGTATGGATGTCCCATGGGGACACCATCAAGAATTTACCTGAGAACTTTGATGTGATCGCGAGCACGGATTCAGTGCGAGTAGCGGCTTTCAAAATCCAGGATGAAGAGACTTACGGGATTCAATTTCACCCGGAAGTGACCCATTCTACAGAAGGGAAAAACCTTTTGAGGAACTTTGTGGTGGGAATCTGTGGCTGCGCGCAGGGTTGGACTTCCGATGTGTTTATCGATGCTACAGTGGCAGATTTAAAAGAGAAAATCGGAGCTGATAAAGTGGTGATGGGGCTTTCCGGAGGAGTAGATTCATCGGTAGCGGCTACTTTGATACACCGTGCCATTGGCGATCAGCTGACCTGCGTCTTTGTGGATAATGGTCTGCTTCGCAAAAATGAATACGAAGAGGTATTGGACTCATATAAGCACATGGGATTGAATGTGATCGGAGTGGACGCCAAGCAGCGATTTTATGATGCATTGGAAGGAATCACTGATCCAGAAGGGAAGCGAAAGGCGATAGGAAGAGTTTTTATTGAGGTTTTTGATGATGAAGCGCACAAGATTGACGGTGTGAAATGGCTAGGTCAGGGTACTATTTACCCAGATGTGATTGAGTCAGTTTCTGTCAAAGGCCCTTCTGCTACGATTAAATCTCACCATAATGTGGGCGGTTTGCCTGACTTTATGAAGCTTTCCGTAGTGGAGCCTCTGAATACCCTTTTCAAGGATGAAGTTCGTGAAGTGGGACGAGCTCTGGAGATTGTGGAGACAATCATCGGGCGTCATCCTTTCCCTGGACCGGGGCTTGGAATCCGTATTTTGGGGGATGTGACTGCCGAAAAAGTGAAGACACTACAGGAGGTGGACCATATATTCATTAAAGGACTGAAAGATCATGGACTTTACGATGACGTGTGGCAAGCAGGAGCGATGTTGCTACCTATTCAGTCTGTAGGTGTCATGGGCGATGAGCGAACCTATGAAAAAGTAGTGGCTCTGAGAGCTGTAGGTTCTGTAGATGGAATGACTGCTGATTGGATTCACTTGCCTTACGAGTTTCTGGGTAAGATTTCCAATGATATCATCAATAAAGTGAAAGGCGTCAATCGTGTCGTTTACGACATTTCTTCTAAGCCACCGGCAACTATCGAATGGGAATAGTCTCCTTTGAGGTTTTAAAACCTCGAAGGTGCTGTAAACCTCTCATCTTTTAAATATTCAAAAAACCCGAAGGCATTTCTTCGGGTTTTTACTTTTCAAGGGTTTTCGGCCTGAACTTTGGGTTTGAAAATATTGGCTTAAATTTGCCTTCCCTAAGTTTTACTCTTACGCATCACTGATTCATGAAAAAGTACCTGTTGCTGCTTCCCGCTTTTTTTATTCTGAGCATTTCATTGGCTCAATCTCCCACGCCAGAAGCATACCGCCAGGCAATGTCCCAGATGAGTGCCAAATACTATTGGGAAGCTATTCCGCTTTTCCGCCAGTTTTTGGACGAAGATGAATATGGGAATCTTTCCTATTATGCCGCGCTACACCTGGGTGAAGCAGCCTTAGGAGCCAATCAACCTGGGCAAGCAGTGGAGGCTTTGCTACCTATCGCATCTAAGAATTGGGCCAAATCAGATGAGTCAAAATACCTTTTGGCTGTGGCATATTTCAAAAATCAACAGAATCTAGAAGCATTGAAGCTCATCAAACTTATCCGAAAGGATCAAATCATGAAAATGGCTGAAAATGCTACCTATGAAAACCTCAAGCAGGTAAGCTCCAGTTTTATGGTGGCAAATATGGAGGAATTCAAGGAAAACGCGGGTTTCCGGGCAGCTTTAAAAGATGTGCTGGAGAGCCAAAACATACTTTCTGCTACGGAGCGTGCTGCATACTATGAGTTGCAGGGCAACTCCACCGAGGCCAGTACCAATGCAGTGAAAGACCAGATTCTGGATGTGGTGGTGATCTTACCTTTCACCAATTCCGATAGAACCAATTTGGCAGGTATTTCTCCAAGTGATTTCGTGTTTGAGCTCTATCAGGGTATAGAGTTTCAG
This sequence comes from Algoriphagus sp. TR-M9, assembly GCF_027594545.1. Lineage (NCBI taxonomy): Bacteria > Pseudomonadati > Bacteroidota > Cytophagia > Cytophagales > Cyclobacteriaceae > Algoriphagus > Algoriphagus halophytocola. The sequence goes on from NZ_CP115160.1 coordinate 1,006,679, forward strand.
AAGGAAAAGCTTGAGCAAGAAGGCGTAAAGGTGAATTTGATCAGTTTCGATTCTAAAAGAGATCTGGAGCATTTACAAAACCTACTCAGCGACCCAGCCATTGCAAAAGCGGACGTGATCGTAGGGCCTATTTACCAGGAAGAGTCTGATCTGGTCAGTAATTTTGCAGAAACTGCCGGAATCCCTTTTGTTCATCCTTTGTCCAATCTAGGAGACCGTTTTCAGCAGATGAAGTACAGTTATTTGTTCCGGCCTTCTGTTAATTCTTTGGCAGAGGGCATAGTTGATGGCCTGAGAAGCCAGAGTTGGGGACAAAAAGTAGCGATAGGATACAGTGGAAGTAGCCGGGATACGAATTTGGCACAGGAGCTTCAGCGCAAATTGAGCTCAGCAGGGTTTCAGGTGGTAAGTACCGAGCAGATCAACCCTAGAAGTGCAAATGACTTTTTGCAAAGCTTAGGAGTCCGGGTAGGTTCGGAAGCTGCTGCCGTGGATCAGGTTATTTTACTTACCGATGACCCTACTATTGCGCAGCCGGTACTTGGGCTTATGGAGTCTATTACCGTGTCAGTTCCTACCTTAGTCATGGACTCTTGGTTAGGTTTTAACTTTGCAAATTACGAGATGCTGGCTTTTCCTAATTTCTACTTTGTAGCTAACAATACGCTAAAGTTTCATGCCGAACCCATGAAAGAGTTTAGGACTTCCTACTACAAAAAATTTCTATCGCTTCCGAGTATGAACACTATTCTTGGAGCGGAATTGGTGAATTGGCTGTCGGCTAATATGTCTGTAAGTAAGGGATTTGATCTGAGGAGAAATCTAGATCAGGGTGCCTATGAACCAGGTTGGTTGACTTGGGGTTTTAACTTTCAGAATTCTACCAATAATAATTACGTACCTGTATTCCGATTAGAAGCAGGAGAATTAAAACCATTGCAGTAAGCTATGAATATTTCCCAGAGTAAAGTACTTTTTTCAAAAGCGCAGAATTTCATCCCAGGAGGCGTGAACTCACCCGTTCGTGCATTTAGAGCAGTAGGGGGAGAACCGCTTTTCATTAAGAAAGCTGAAGGTGCATTTCTATATGACGAGGACGGTAATAAATTCATTGAACTGATCAATAGCTGGGGTCCAATGCTTTTGGGCCACAACCATCCGAAGGTGAAGCAGGCGGTAATTGAAGCGATGGAAGATGGAACTTCTTTCGGTGCTCCAACTGCCCGTGAGGTGGAAATAGCTGAGTTGATCGTAAGCATGGTACCGTCCATCGAGAAAGTTCGTATGGTGAACTCCGGTACGGAGGCGACCATGTCTGCGATTCGTGTTGCCAGAGGCTTTACCGGTCGAGACAAATTCATCAAAATGGAAGGCCATTACCATGGACATGGTGATTCATTTTTGATAGCAGCAGGTTCTGGTGCGATGACCATGGGAGATCCTGATTCTCCGGGAGTGACCAAAGGAACAGCTAAGGATACCTTGATTGCTCCCTATAACAATCTGGAAGCTATTGAAGAACTGATCGCAGCAAATCCAGGAGAGATCGCAGCATTGATTTTGGAACCTGTTCCGGGAAATATGGGCCTTTGTTTACCCAAAGAAGGATATCTGCAAGGATTACGTGATATCTGTACCAGAGAGGGGATTGTCTTGATCTTTGACGAAGTAATGACAGGATTCCGTTTGGCAAAAGGTGGAGCTCAGGAGGTTTTCGGTGTAACTCCGGATATGACCACCTTGGGTAAAATCATCGGAGGAGGAATGCCAGTAGGTGCTTACGGAGGAAAGAGAGAAATCATGGAGTTTGTATCTCCAGCTGGGCCGGTTTATCAGGCCGGAACACTTTCAGGAAATCCAATTGCAATGGCTGCTGGTTTGGCTATGCTGAATCACCTGAATACAGATCCAACTGTATATGACGAGCTAACTCACATAGGAAGCAAATTAGCAAAAGGTATAAAAAGTGTAAATGAGGAACTTGGTTTGAACTATACCGTGAATAGCTTTGGAAGCATGTGTTCCATGTTTTTTACAGATAAGCCAGTGTTTGATTTTGAAAGTGCAAAGAGCTCTGATACGGCGTTATTTGGCAAATATTTTCAAGCAATGCTGAAAAGAGGAGTTTATTTGGCACCTTCTCAGTTTGAGAGTTTGTTCTTATCCACCGCCTTGAAAGATGAGTTGATCGACCAAATCTTAGCTGCTCATAAGGAAGCAATGGTGGAGATTTTGGGATTGTAATACATTTATCTATTTAAATTTTAGAAGTAATGTCTATCAAAGTTTACGGAATTAAGAATTGCAATACGATGAAGAAGACCTTTGATTTCCTAGCGGAAAAAGGAGTGGACTATGACTTCATTGACTATAAGAAGCAGAAGCCTAGCGCACCACTTTTAGAAGGTTTTTTAGAGAAAACAGATCTTGCATCTCTAGTGAATAAGAAGGGGACAACTTACAGAAAAATGTCTGATGATCAGAAATCAGCTTTAGAAAATGAGGAAACCGCTATCCCGATACTTGAAGAAAACTCAAGTATGATCAAGCGCCCTGTGATTGTATATCAAGACGGAAGCCTGAGTTTGGGTTTTGATCCGGAAGTGATAGAGGGGAAATTGAAGTGAGGTAGCTCTCGGCGGTGCAACGATTTGATTTCAGCTATTTTGGATTCTCAATCACTAGTTTTCAACTTAGAATTTTGATTTGAATACCTCTTGAAATACTTAGGCAGATAGTGGTAGTCTCATCGAGATTAAAGGTTTAGAAGAAAATGGCGAAAAAACGCGTTGCGTCGCTACGTCGCCGCGAGAGATATTAGTACACTATCGTATCCGTCGGCAAAGGAGGCAAGCTGAAATTCCCTGTTTCCAGGTAAAAGCTGAACTGAGCAGAACTTGCAGCATCGGCTGCTGGAGATTCGAAAGCAAATACTTTTTCCAGCATTGGATGGCCATCAAGCGTTGATAGTTTGTCTATAGTCACCTGCGTATTGTTGATGTAAAGCAGTTTTAGATTTTTGTTTTCTACTAGTTTTTCTAAGCCAGATCCGTCAATAGCAGTTTCGTTTAGTTTCAATACAGTCAAGTTTGGAAGGGTAGCAATCTGCTCTAAAATAGCATCACTGATTGCTGTTCCGGTCAAGTCTAAGTACACAATTTGGTCTTTTGCCGATTGAAGCATTTGCCAATCGGAGTCAGAAAATCCTGGAAAATTAATGCAGCTAATCTTCAATAATGGAGAGTCCTTTTTTACTATTTCAGCAAAGAAACCTTCATCTCTGAGTTTGGAAATCGAATCCTGAGGAAGCTTTGCTACCTCAACTACCGGGTAAAATGGGATCTCATTCTTTTTGAAAAATGGCTCTAGCAAACTAACGCTTATCTCGGTTTCTCCTAGCTTGGCGTTTTCCGGAGATCCAGATTCTATCCAAGCTTTGATCAATTCAATCTCCTCTTTTCTGGGCTGTCGCTTATCCTTTGGTGGCATGTGATCATCATGGTCTTCCGGCAAAACCATACGAGCAAATAGCGCACTTTTCTCAGCATTTTCACCTTCTAAAATGGCCCCATCTTCACCGCCTTTATGGATTCCTTGGAAAGAACTCAGATCTAATTCTCCCTTAAGTTTATTCGGATTATGGCAGCTTTTACAGTTTTGATCCAAAATAGGTTGGATTGCTCCCGTGTAAAACTCCACTTCTTCCCAGTTATCTGCGGGAAGTTCAAGTGGTTCATTACCGCTGCTTTCCCCTCCCAAGAAGGATTGAAGCTCTGGAGGTAAGACCTCGGTGAAGTAATCCTCCCCATGAGTGATATTACCTCCAAGATGACCCGTAAGCGTTAAAATCACCAAAAGCAAAGCTCCCTTTATTTTTAATTTCGCAGGAGTGGAGGCGGAATTTTTCAGATGATACCAAAGTCCTAAAGAAAGGAGCGTGGTAAGAATTCCCAAGATCAAGTGGAACTTCACAGTGTCCCAACCATAGCCTTCTCCTTGGTATTGAAGAAAGCCACTTACGCTGGCAAAACCTGCTGAAATTCCACCAAGCAAAAATGCTAATTGGATTATGGGTGAATAGAGAGAATACTTCTTTCCAGCCCAAAAAATCAAAATTACTCCAAATACCACAAAGCCAATGGGCAAGTGAACCAAAATCGGGTGAAACCGCCCAAACAGGGGCAAAATAAAACTAATCATTTCCGAAGCGGGCTTGAATGGCTTTCATGATAAATACATTGGCTTCCCATTGATCTGCGATGGGTACGTTAGAAAAGGGCACGGTAGGCAAGTAGGGTGGAGGTCCAAATTCTGTGGTGATCGTATAGACTTCCTGACCAGAATTCCGGATAATCTGCTCCCAAACATCCAAATGAGTATTTAATGCGGATTTCCATTCTGGAGCAGCTGGATTATTCACCTGAGGGCCTTCGGCAAAGCCAATCCGTGCATGAATATGATCCACACGAGGAATGATTTGCTGTAGCAAGGGATCTTTCAAACCAATCAATCGCTCATGAACAACCATCCAGTGGCTGATGTCCAAATTCAAACGTAAATCAGGTGCGGCATTCACCATTTCCACAGTCAGCGGAACATTGAAGGAAAACCTGCTTCGGTGAGTTTCATGCACAATTGGAATTCCGGATGCTTTGCTCGCCTTGGTTGTCACATCGATAAACGCCTTATTTTGCTCCAATGTCCAGTAATCCGAACCCGTGTGCGAGTTGATTTTGACTGGATTCCATGCAATTATCTTTTGCAGATTTTCTTCATAGACCTTTAGGGCTTCTTCATAAGGAAGCCCCTTATTTGTTCCATGAAGGAAAATCACCTTCAAATCGTATTTTTCCAGCCCGGCTTTTAATTCTTTTTGGACGGTTTCATCGTATGGGAACCATGTTTCGATTCCATCATAACCATTATTTTTAGTTCGTTTTAGGAATTCGTCCAAGGGAAGTTTATTCCCCCAGTCAGTTTGAAAAAATTGAAGTTGCGTCTGTGAGAAAACAGGGTGTAGCATGAGGCTGAATAACACAGCGACCAAGGATATTCTTTTAAGCATGGAAAATCTAAGCTAGTATTTTATTGATTAATTCACCTTCCACATCAGTCAAGCGGAATGGTCGGCCCTGGAAATCATAGGTGAATTTCTCATGGTCAAAACCCATCAAATGCAGAATGGTAGCATGAATATCATGAACAGAAACCTTCTCCTCAACTCCTGAAAATCCAAAATCATCTGTGATCCCGTAGCTCACCCCTGGCTTGATGCCACCGCCTGCCATCCACATGGTGAATGCATCCACGTGGTGATCTCTACCCAAAAATCCTTGAGTTTTGCCACCTCTATTTTCCTGCATAGGAGTTCTTCCAAATTCACCTCCCCAGACAACCAGCGTATCCTCAAGCATTCCTCTTTGCTTCAAATCCAGAAGCAAAGCTGAAATCGGCCTGTCTATTTCCCGGCATTTATTCCGAAGTCCCATATCGATGGAGCCATCGTGATCTGTTCCATGCGAATCCCATCCCCAGTCGTATAGCTGAACAAATCTTACTCCTTTTTCCACCATTTTTCTAGCCAAAAGGCAGTTGTTTGCGAAGGATTCTGCGCCGGGCTTGGTGCCGTATAGTTTATGGATAGATTCAGGTTCATCATTGATGTCCATCACCTCGGGTACCTCAATCTGCATTCTATAAGCCATCTCGTATTGATTGATTCTTGCCAGAATCTCAGGATCTCCGTAAGTGTTAAATTCTTCCTGATTCACCGCATTGATTGCCTCAATGACGTTTTTCTTCAGATTTCTGCTCATTCCTTCCGGATCATCCAGGTACAATACGGGATCTCCTTTGGATCTACATTGTACACCTTGATAGACAGAAGGCAAAAATCCTGAGCCCCACACACTTTTGCCTGCATCAGGAGTTTTTCCACCGGAAGTAAGCACGACAAAGCCAGGGAGATTCTGATTTTCAGTACCCAGACCGTAAGTGACCCAGCTTCCCAAACTCGGTCTGCCAAGTCTTGCACTGCCAGTTTGCATGAAAAGCTGCGCTGGACCATGATTGAATTGATCTGTATGAACTGCCTTTATGAAAGAAACGTCATCAGCAAGTTTGGAAAAATGCGGCAGGTAATCGGAGATCCAGGCACCAGATTGTCCATGCTGAGCGAAATTTGCCTGTGGGCCAAGAATGTTAGGAGTTCCTTGGATAAAGGCGAATTTCCGACCTTCCAGCAGTGACTCAGGGCATGGCTGATTATGGTATTTTACGAGTTCTGGTTTGTAATCAAAAAGCTCCAGTTGCGAAGGTGCTCCTGCCATGTGGAGGTATATGATTGACTTTGCCTTAGCTCCGAATGGAGGAGGCAGGGGAGACAGTGGATTCAAATCCCTGTCAGTAAGATTGAGCCCTTTGCTAGCGGTGGCTGAGCCCGAATCACAACCAAACATCAAGGGAGCCAAAGCTAGCCCACCTACTTTGGAAACGCAATCCATCAGGAAGTGCCTTCTAGTTTGTTTGGAAAGCTTTTGCTGCGCAAACTCAGCGAGCATTTTGTCTAGGCTTTTCATCTGATTATGATTTTATTTTTAAAGGCCAGATGGAATCTTGCATTTTCATTCTTCATCCAGTTAGTTGACGATTTACTCTTGCTCGATTTCATATCAGGGTTTAGTTATAAATTCATCCAAATTAAGCATGGCGTTTGCCACAACTGTCATGGCGGCTTGCTTTGAGGTTATTTTTTGATCTTCCCAGCCAAAGAAAGATTCAAGTTCTTCAGGGTTCTTTTGGTACTGAGCTAAAGCTTCCTCATGCAATGTTTCCAGCGCAGCTAGCTTGGGTTCAGAGATCGGTGTTAAAATCATTTTTTCATAGCCATAGCTGATCGCTTTCTCAGGATTGGAACCTCCATTTGCCAGCATATCTTCAGAGAGATGAAAGGCAGCTTCAAGGTAAACAGGGTCGTTTAATGTGACTAAAGCCTGAAGAGGTGTATTGGTTACCAATCTTCTGCTGAGACAGACTTCCCGACTTCCTGCGTCAAAAGAAAGGAAAGAGGGATATGGGCTGGTTCTTTTTAGAAAAGTATAGACACCTCGACGGTGGGCATCCTCACCTTGACTTTCTGTCCATGTGCCACCGTTATAAACCGTTTGCCAGATGCCATCTGGTTGAGCAGGCATTACTCCTGGTCCATACATTTTGTCACTCAACAAACCTGAAACTGCTAATGCTTGATCCCGAATTTGCTCCGCACTCAATCTGAACCTTGGACCCCGTGCATACCATTTGTTTTGTGGGTCTTTGGTGTAAAGCTCTGGAGACACTACTGACGATTGCTTGTAGGTTTTGGAAGTTACGATTTCACGGATCAGGCTTTTGATGCTCCATTCGTAATCATTCATGGTTTTCCAAGCCAAGTAATCCAATAACTCTGGATGCGAAGGAGGGTCAGATTGTGTTCCCATGTCTTCTAGCGTACTCACAATTCCTCTCCCCATAAGCTGATCCCAAACACGGTTGACAAGTGTTCTTGACGTTAATGGATTTTCTTTGTCCGTAAGCCAGTAAGCAAAGCCAAGTCTGTTTTGTGGCCATTCCGGTTTCCAGGGATTGAGTTCTTTTGGAGTTTCGGGCTGGACTTTGTCTCCTAGCATCATCCAATTTCCCCGTTCGAAAACTCGGGTTTCCCGGGCCATATAGGCCGGGTTTTCAATCATAATCGGAAGCTTTGTACCTCCGAAATTCAGGATTTCTTCCCAGCTCTTTTGTATAGCTGCATAACCAGGTTTGTCCTCGCCTTTCAGTTTGGGTACGAAGGCAAACCATATAAATCTAGCTGCAGTTTGGTCTGGTTTTGAGTTGGGGTTTTTGATTTCTAGATACAGATCAATATTCCCTTGAACTGGTTTGAAAGGAATAGGACGGATGATTGTCCCGGTTTTATCAATTGGAAAGGATGCAAGTAGCTCTCCTTCAGGGCCGCCATTTCGAATAGTCATTTTGCTACCATCAAGACCAGCAGAGTATTCCATCAGCAACTGATCGGAACCTTGGGTATTTATATTTCTCAGATAAGCAGAACCATTACCTTCTATCCCTAACCATTTACTATCCAAAAGGGTAGCGTTAACGAAATCCACCGCGCTATGCGAAGGGTATTTGGGCTCCAGGAAAGTCATGAAGTCTTCCTTTGCTTCAGCTGCTTGTACTCCTTCGTTTTCTTTGACCCAAGCTGTGATGGATTCGATTTTCGTTTTTTCCTCTGGTGAATAAAAGCGAAGTCTAGGCTCCTCGTCATTGGTGTCCTCGTCCCGGGTGTTATTGAAAAATGCAGCTGACTGATAAAATTCTTCATGTCTGATCGGATCGTAGGTATGACTATGGCACTGTACGCAAGCCATGGTGGTACTTTGCCATACTTCGTAGGTGGTGCTGACTCTATCAAGGACTGCCGCTACACGGAATTCCTCGTCTTGTGTACCACCTTCATCGTTGTTCATGGTATTGCGATGAAAAGCTGTAGCTGTTAGTTGATCCTCGGTAGGATCTGGAAGTAAATCTCCAGCAAGTTGCTCTATAGTGAATTCATCGTAAGGCTTGTCAGCATTGAATGCTCGGATTACCCAGTCACGATATGGCCACATGGTTCGGTTAGGGTCTCGCTCATAGCCTTTGGTATCGGCATATCTCGCCATGTCCAGCCACCAAGTCGCCCATTTTTCCCCATAAGTGGGTGCAGCCAGCATTTTGTCTATTGCCTCTTCATAGGTAATATCCTTGGCGGAATAAGCTTCTATGATTTCCGGACTAGGAGGCAGACCGGTAATGTCTAGCGCAGCTCTTCGAAGCAATTTCAAGGAATTTTCCTCTGGAGAAAAATTTAACTCCATTTCTTCCAGCTTTTTGCCTACAAAAAAATCAATGGAAATGGACGATTCAGCGTCCTCATCTGGATAAAGTCCAGCGGTAAGTTTAGTATCGATTTCCTCAGGTTTTTGAACGGCCTGGTAGGCCCAGTGCTTACCCCATTTGGCTCCCTGCTTGATCCAGGTCTTCAAAAGTTCTATTTCATCCTGTGATAGGGGTTCCTTTTCATAGGGCATCCTCAATTCAGGGTCAGATGAAGTCAGGCGCTTAATTAGCTCACTACCATTAGGATCTCCGGGAATAATGGCCGCATGTCCTGATTCCGTAGTGGCAAAGGCTTCTTCTTCAAAAAGTACCGAAAAGCCACCGCTTTTTTTTACACCACCGTGGCAGGTAATGCAATTCTTGTTTAGGATGGGTTTGATTTCGGTACTGAAGTCAACTTCTCTTTCATTTCCAAAAAAGAAAAAGCCGGCTATGGTAATAAGAACTGCAACCGTAAGAAAAAGAGTGATTTTTAGCTTGTTCATTTGGATAGTAATGAATCCTTAAAGTAATGAATAATTGATTGTTTAAAAAGATATCAATCGGATATTAGTGCATAAGGACTAATGATGGCGAAATAGGCGCAAATAGTAATGAATTTGAAAAATATCATCTACCAGTTGATTTGGCTCAATAGCGGCAGAAAGAGGGTGGCATTGAACCCTGACCTTTGTGTGCTTCTCTTTGCACACAGTGTAAAAACAAACACCCTGCTTTAGCGGGAGCAGGGTGTTGGGATTAGAATTTATAGTTTGGGAGATTCTCCAAAATATCCTTGGTCATGGCGTCCAGGTCATAGTCGTGCTGCCAAGCCCAATCTTTCCTGGCACAGGAATCGTCTATGCTATCTGGCCAGCTATCTGCAATAGCTTGTCTGAAATCAGGGTTGTATTCGATTTTGAAGTCTGGAATATGTTTTAGAATGCTTTCATAACTCTCCTTAGGAGTGAAATTCATCGCAGCCAAGTTATAGCTAGATCGGATTTTCACGGATTCCCGTGGGGCATTCATTAGATCTAAGGTAGCTTTGATCGCATCAGGCATATACATCATCGGAAGGGAACTGTCTTCGCGTAGGAAGCAATTGAATTTTTCTCCAGCTAAAGCCTTGTGGTAAATGTCAACAGCGTAATCTGTAGTGCCGCCACCAGGAAGGGATTTGTACCCAATCAATCCAGGGTAACGCAGACTTCTGACGTCCACATTGAATTTCTGGAAATAGTATTCACACCATCTTTCGCCTGCCTGCTTCGAAATACCATAGATGGTATTCGGCTCTTTGACGCAGTATTGAGGAGTATTGATTTTTGGAGTATTTGGTCCAAAGACCGCAATGGATGATGGCCAATAAACTTTGTTAAGGTTGAATTCTTTGGCTAGCTCAAGGACAAGAAGTAAACTTTCCATGTTTAGTTCCCAAGCGAATAGCGGTTTTTTCTCACCCACAGCTGATAGAACTGCCGCTAAATGATAAATCTGAGTGATCTTTTCGTTTTTCACCAAGTTTCTCAGACCAGCTTTGTCCATCACATCGAGGACTTGAAATCGGCAAAAGTCGAATTTTGATTTTGCTGCTTCGTTGAGATCTGTGGCAATTACTTGTTCTGCTCCAAATTGATCTGCCAGAGACTTAGTGAGTTCCGAACCCAATTGCCCTGCGGCGCCTATTACCAGGATTTTTTCCATTTATTTTTCTTTCAAAATCTACCTAAAGCTGAGCTCTGGGTTTTTGTTTATATTTGGGTTTGCGACTGCAAAAGTAAGAAAAAACTGCTTCCAGAGCAGGGTTTTGACTAAAGGAATCATTCGTTTTTGAACAACACAAAATCAACTAGCTATCATGTACGATCAGTTCAGACCCAAATTACAAGAGGAATTAAATGGAATAGAAGAAGCCGGCCTTTTCAAAAAAGAGCGTGTTATCACCTCACCACAATCAGCAGAAATCACCATCGCCGGTGGACAGAAAGTTTTGAATTTTTGTGCGAACAATTACCTGGGACTTTCCTCTCATCCAAAAGTAATCGATGCGGCGAAAGCAGCGATTGACTCGCATGGTTTTGGGATGTCATCGGTACGTTTTATTTGTGGCACGCAGGATATTCATAAAGAGTTGGAGAAAAAAATATCTGAATTCTTGGGCACCGAAGACACCATACTTTATGCTGCGGCTTTTGATGCAAACGGAGGGGTTTTTGAACCACTTCTTGGGCCAGAAGATGCAATTATCTCGGATGCGTTGAATCATGCATCTATCATTGATGGGGTTCGTCTTTGTAAGGCAATGCGTTTCAGATACCAGCATAATGATATGGCTGATCTGGAAACTCAGCTGAAGGATGCTATTGCTAAAGGTGCTAAGCAAAAAATCATCGTAACCGATGGAGTTTTCTCCATGGACGGGACCATTGCACAATTAGATAAGATTGTGGAATTGGCGGAGAAATATGAAGCACTAGTGATGACTGACGAATGTCACTCCACAGGTTTCATGGGTAAAACTGGCCGTGGTGTACACGAGCATTGTGGTGTAATGGGCAAGATTGACATTATCACTGGTACGCTAGGAAAAGCCCTTGGGGGTGCGTCCGGAGGATTTACTTCCGGAAGAAAAGAGATTGTAGAATTACTTCGCCAGCGTTCCAGACCATATTTGTTCTCAAATACTTTAGCACCATCGATCACAGGTGCTTCGATAGCTGTATTTGATTTGCTTTCTGAGACTACCGAGTTGAGGGATAAATTGGAGGAAAACACCAAGTATTTCCGAGAGAAAATGACCGCTGCAGGATTTGATATCAAGCCAGGCGAGCATGCCATTGTTCCGATCATGCTGTATGATGCAGTGCTATCCCAGAAAATGGCGGAAAAGTTACTGGAAAAAGGTGTCTATGTAATTGGATTCTATTATCCGGTAGTTCCCAAAGGCCAGGCGAGAATCCGTGTTCAGATCTCGGCAGGTCATGACAAAGCGCATTTGGATCAGGCAATTGAAGCTTTCACTGAAGTGGGTAAGGAATTGGGAGTGATTGAGTAAAATAGTTTATCGGAAGGAAGACTGATATTACTTGGATGTCCGATTTTAGGTGTCCGACGCAGAAAAGCCGGGTTTCTATTCTAGATTCCCGGCTTTTTTAATATTGTGTTTGAAAATAAATCTTAAGATTTATCGTACAGTTACATGGTAGCAGCTTTGCTTTCTTTCTTTAATGAAGAAGATTTTGCCTGCTTTTTCAAACTCTTTGAGGATTTTCTCAAGCTTCTTTTGATTCTTTCGGTTCCAGCTTTTCTTTCCATTAAATCTAATGTAAGAAATGTCAAAAGATACTCCATAGGAGTGGGAGCTGACACCGGAAGTAGCATTTCTATTTCTCTTTCTTAGGCTTTTTTGTTGCGCTGGGGTTCGGGTCACTGAAGTCAAGGTGAAAAAGCTTTCTTTTTCGGTTAAGGTTTGGAACGCTACTCCGAGTTCTTCCAAGACAGTTTTGGAGTAGGGCGTGATGTAGGGGTGACTATGCGTGAGACGCATCACTTCATATCCGTTGCCTTTGCTGATGTGTACCAGTTTTTCTTCCTCTATAAGATTATTGAAATGCTCATCACTTTCTATCAGACCTATTCCATTATGCTCTGCAGCAAATAGGTGTTTATCATATTCCTTTGTGATCAGATTTTCCGGTACGGGAGGGATGACTCTAGGTTCTGGTTTTTCTACCTTTATAGGTTCAGGTTGTTCTGGTTTCTCCAGCGGATTTGAGGTGCTTAGCAAAGCGTTGTAAGTTTCTTTTAATTGCTGCTTCAATTCTGGGATGTAAGCTTGAGCAGCGAATGCACCCGCCGAGAAAAGTACGAAAATAGCGACAAAGTGAAATAAAGAAGGTTTCTTCATAGGGAATGAGTACTTTTTTAGTCTTTTAAGGGGGTAAGGTTGTGTTTAAGCAAGGGTTAGGCCGTTTAACTTGAATTAAGAGCTTATGTTTTTTGTGAACTGCATGGTTGGGTAAGTAATCGCAACTTCTGTTTTTTTAAGTCAAATCCCAAATGAGATTTCAAATAGGGTCAATTAATATGGTAAGAGGTATTGCCTTACTTTTTATTCGGTATGAAAGTAATGACGTATTAATGGCGCAAATAGTATACAGTAAACCATTTAATCTTGGAGGATCAAACTTTTACGATAAGAAAATAGGGGGACAGTTTTATAGTTATTGCAATTAAGAGACCGATTTTTTAGTCATTGCCAATTTCCTGCGCTTGTTGAGTTCATGCTCTTCCAGGTCGTCAAAACGGGTATCTACGTCCAGATTGTTCAAGTAGTCATTGATGGTTTCCCTGATTTCCTGAAAGGACATATTATGCAGGATCTTTCCATTTTTGGACATGGAAAGTTGACCGGTTTCCTCCGAGATGATAAGGATAAGCGCGTCTGTAGCTTCGGACATGCCTATAGCAGCTCGGTGCCTAAGCCCAAATTGCGCGGGAACTTCGCGCTCAGTCACAGGAAGAATACATCTAGCCGCTTTGATTTTACCATTGTGAATGATCACGGCTCCATCGTGTAGAGGACTGTATTTGTTAAAAATGGAAATCAATAATCTTTTGGAAAGTTCAGCATCTAGGATGTCACCGCTTTCTGCATAAAACTTCAGTTCAGTGCTTTTAGAAATCACCATCAAAGCACCTGTATTGCTTCCTGCTAAAGTTTTTGATGCATCTATAATAGGACTGATGTTAAAGATAGCATTATCCTTCTTTCGCCAGAAAAACAAAAGGTCCTTCCACATATTGTCATCGGAGAGCAGGGAAGATCTGCCGATCAGCAGGAGGAATTTTCTGATTTCCGGAGCAAAGATGATAATGGCGGCGATGACACCTACTCCCATGAATTGCCCTAAGATCGAGGAGAGCAATTCCATTCTCAATGCCCGTACTAGAAGGTAAATCAGGTAAATGGATAGAAATCCTAAAAATATTTTGATGGCTACACTTCCTTTCAGCAGCTTGTATATCTGATACAATAGGGCCGCTACCAATGCAATATCGATCATATTGACAATGGAAATGTCTAAAAAGCCTATTTTGAAAAGTAAACTCAAGGGTAAATTGTTTGATATAGTTTTAATGTTTCGTTTGCTTCTTTAACGTCATGAACTCTAAGTATGTTTGCGCCTTGGCATAGTGCAAACATGTGTAAGGCAGTGCTGCCGTTTAGGGCAGAATCAGCTTCAATATCCAGTGCTCTCGAAATCATGGATTTTCGTGATACTCCGACCAGCACAGGCATAGATAGTGACCGAAAGTGATGAAGGTTCCTTAGTAGGAAATAGTTTTGCTCCAAGGTTTTCGCAAATCCAAAGCCAGGATCTATGATTACATCATTGATGCCAAACTTTTTGAATTGTTCCACTTTTTCAGCGAAATAATACAATATTTCTCCCAGAATATCAGAATAATTCGTTTTTTTCTGCATAGTCTTCGGATTTCCCCGCATATGCATGGCAATATAAGGTACTTGCAGTTCGGCAATGGTGGTGATTATTTCTGGATCTAAGTCACCCGCGGAAATGTCATTGATGAGATGCGCACCGGCTTTTATGGTTTCCTTGGCTACTTTTGATCTGAAAGTGTCTATGGAAATGATGCACTCAGGATGATTTTTGGTGATGTACTCTACTGCTGGCATCAATCTGTCAAGCTCTTCTTGCTCACTTACTTCTGCCGCTCCAGGCCTAGAACTATAGCCTCCTAAGTCAAGAATACTTGCGCCTTCGGTAATGTGTTTCCTAATTAATATGGCTAATTTGTCAGCTGATTTATCGGTTCTGTTTCCTTCAAAGAAGGAATCGGGAGTTAGATTTACAATCCCCATGAGCTGAGGTTGGTCCCAAAGAATCAGCCGTCCATTGATTTTGGTGGTTGATTTTTGGGGAAATAATTTATCTTCGATCTTAGAAGATTGGCCCGGAAAAGAAAACATTAATTAGAAATACTATTGGAGACGCAAACGAGTAACGAATATAAGGAAGTTATTAGCCGTTGTAAAGAACTTTTTCGTAAGAAGACTATTGATTATGGTACTTCATGGAGAATTTTCCGACTTTCATCCATTACTGACCAGATTTTTATCAAAGCCCAAAGGATTAGATCTATTCAGGAAAAGGGAAATCAGAAGGTCAGCGATCCGATTGAGGATGATTTTGTAGGGATTATTAATTATTGCCTGATAGCACTTTTGCAAATCAGGCTGGCAGAGGATGAGCGGATGGAGATTCCCTTTGAGGAATTAGAGCCTGCCTACGATCACTGGGTAAATGAGACCCGTGGCTTACTCGAAAATAAAAACCACGATTACGGAGAGGCCTGGCGGGACATGCGGGTGAGTTCTATGACCGATATTATTTTGATGAAATTATTGAGAACTAAGCAGATTGAAAATAATCATGGACAGACCTTGGTCTCAGAAGGTATTGAAGCCAACTATCAGGATATGATCAATTACGCTGTATTTTGTTTGATAAAACTAGGATATCATGATTAAGCAAGGGTTTTTATGGGTGATCCGTTTTCTGGTAGGCGGATTGTTTATTTTTTCTGGACTGATAAAAGTGAATGACCCGGTAGGGACTTCCATCAAGCTAGAGGAGTATTTAGATGTTTTCTCCACAGATATAGCTGGTTTCTTTTCCTATTTAAAACCAATTGCACTGGAGTTAGGGATATTCTTGGTGGTCGTTGAAGTAGTGCTGGGAGTGATGCTGATCCTTGGGGTTCGGAGTAAGTTTACCGTATGGGCTTTGAGCTTGATGATTTTGTTTTTCACCTTTCTTACTTTCTATTCTGCCTATTTCAATAAAGTCACGGATTGTGGCTGTTTCGGAGATGCGATCAAACTTACGCCTTGGGAATCATTTTATAAAGATTTGATTCTTTTGGTTCTGATTGCCATTCTGTTTCTCTTCCAAGCCGACCTCCCAAAAAGTTCGCCCAAAGGGGCAAAAGGTGTAACATTATCTGTATTGATTTTATCCTTCGTCCTCGCAATAGTGGCCGTTCGTAACCTGCCTTTTATAGACTTTCGGGCTTATAAAGTAGGTGTGAACATACCGAAAAACATGCAGCCTTCATCTCCATTGCAGTATTCTTATGTCATGAAAAAGGGTGATGATATTCAAATATTTGACCAGTATCCTTCAGATGAAAGTTTGGAATTTGTAGAAATGAACCTGAAAAACCCCGAGGCACTGCCAAAGATCTCAGACTTTGCTGCTTGGAATGATGAGGGGGATTTTTCTGAGGAGGTGTTTACGGGAAATAAGGTATTGATTTTGGTAAGTAATATGAGCAAAATGAGTACTGATCACCTTGGTCAAATCGATCAATTGGTCAGCGCATTGAAAGGCTCACCTGTACAGCCTGTCTTGCTCGCTGCTGCCTCTCAGGTAGAAATTGCAAATCTGATGCAAGCGCAAGGATGGGACATGCTAGCCCTGCAAGCGGATGCCACGGTAGTGAAAACGATGATCAGATCAAATCCGGGATTGATGGTGCTACAGGATGGAGAAGTGCTCGCAAAGTATCATCACAACAATACTCCAGAGGCGGGTGAAGTGGTAGATCTTTTGATAAGGTAAATGGGGAAATTTCTTAAAATAGTATTGGTGGGCCTTCCAGGGTCAGGTAAAAGTACTTTTGGAGTACAATTGGCGAAGCAATTGAACCTGCCTTTCTATGATCTGGATCAGCTGATAGAATTGAATTATTCCATGAAAATCTCTGAGATTTTCTCTCATTTTGGAGAAGGTAAATTCAGAGAATGGGAGACGGCTACACTTAAAAACATTCTATCAAAATCTGAGGCCTATGTGCTGGCTTCCGGTGGGGGATGTCCCTGTTTCAATGATAATATGGACCTGATCAATGAGCAAGCCACTTCGGTATACCTGGATGTTCCTTTAGATGAGATTTCGGCTCGCTTGAGAGCTTCCAAAGCCAACGTGCGCCCCATGTTTAAAAATATGGATCAGGGAGAAATCACGTTGAAATTAAAGAGTTTGCTGGTAGATCGGGATTATTTTTATAATCAGGCAAAAATAAAACTCAGCGGAGAAGACTTTTCCGCTGAGCTGTTGGTATCTGAATTGATTCGGACTTTTAAAAGCTAAAACCTACAGTCAGTAAGCCATTGATCAAGTTGTTGTTAATTTCAGTGACCGGTCCAATGTTGTTGCCTTGTCCATCCAGTACTTGATAACTGCTATAAAGCGTACTGAACTTCTGGTTGACCAAAGCAAAATCAATGTTGAATTTGTTCAGTTTTACCCCCACGCCTCCGGAGATTTGCTGCGTGCTGCGATCATAGTCTGAATTGGCGATCGGATCTCCATAAAATCCATATCCGCCTCGTATCCTGAAATTATTGAACCTGTATTCTCCTCCAAATCGGAAATTGATCGTGCTGGTATATAGCTGTTCAATGGCCATATTGTCCGGTCCCTCATCGAAGTCCCTGGAAGATAAATTTGCTGTGCTGTAATCCAACCAATCCACATCAGCTGATAGAAAACCATTCTTTCCTAAAAATACCGTGGCTCCACCGCCGATTTTCAGCGGGGTATTGAGATTGTATGAGCTTAGAATAATGTCTGTGAAGGCATCTTCCTGACCGAGTGTGACATCTTCCTGCTCAAAGTAGTAATTGTCATAATCGGTAAAAATCGCTGCATCATACTCATCATTGAGCGCATACCAAGTAGGGGATTGGAAGGTGAAACCAAGATTCAGATAATCAATAGGTTTATAGATAACGCCTAGGTTTAAATTAATACCGCTGCCGCTAATGAATAGATTTTCCTGCAAGGAGGAAGAAATAAGTGGATCTTCAGGAAATTCCTCATTGTAAATTTTCCTAGAGGAAAAGTCCAAAGTTCTGATCCCAACCGAACCACCTATAAATAGTTTATAATTGAAGTTCGCCCCATAGCTAAAATTTATCTGACTGGAACTCCCCTCTTGAGTGATGTTCTCATCCTGAAAGGGCAATCCCAGTACAAAGGAATCGTAGGTATTGGGGTTTGCAATTGGATCTCCGTTTTCATCAAAAACAATTGGATTGATTTGATAGGTATCATAGGCCAATCCTGTCAAGCCGTAGGAAGAAATCTGAGTTTCGGGAACGCCATTGGCGTCTTGAAGGTAAAAGTCAATAATAGAAGTTCCTCCTGGGGTATCAGCGTAATATCCATATTCCGTATTGAAATTGGCGATTCTCTGAATACTGATGCCGAAAGCTCCTCCTTTGAATGAACCTCGATCAAACTCACTTCTTGGATTAGCCATTACAAAACTCAGATTCGGAAGCGAGAAGTTGGTAGTATTATAGTTTTTTGATTGGTTCAGATAGTCGGTTTCTACTCCCCAGTCCGTATAGCCTGCCGTAATACTTGCTTCGGAGCTTCTGAAGAATCCAAGCCCAGCGGGATTGCCCGCTACATTGGATACATCACCGCCTAAAGACCATTGGGTGCCACCCACGCCCATGATCCGAGCTGATCCAGGTTGGAGCACATGGCTAAACCGGTAAGCATCTTCAAAATAGCCGCTTTGGGCAAATGAACTTGAAATTGACACCAATACAAGTGTCACAACCAGAATGGGTGATCTCATTTAGATTTTTTTTGATGTAGTTAATTAACGGAGTAAAACCGCAAAGGTGTTAAAGAGCGCAAAAAAAAAGGGGAATTAATTTCCCCTTCCTCCTCTAGATCCTCCAGAGCTTACTCTCGAAGCTCCACCAGAAGAACCAGAGCTTCTGCTTGGTGTGTAACTTGGTGAGCTACTTCGAGTAGGTGATGTGGTCCGTGTAGGTGCCACGGTTCTCGTATTGGTTCTGTTGTAAGATGGTGATACAGATCTCGTACCTCTGGTGTTGTAAGAAGGACTTGCTGATCTTCTGTAAGTAGAAGGATTAGTTGATCTGTTTACCGAATTTCTATTGCTGTTAATAGACCTTACGTTACTGTTGTTATAGCTAGGTCTAGCTGAAGGCATTGCACTTCTGGTTCTGGAAACTGGTCTATCCATAGCAGCTGAGTTTACATTTCTAGTACTACTTTGTCTAGCTCTAGTGCTATAGTAATCATTTTGAGATGATCCAAAGTCACGCGCAGAAACTCTTGAATTGGAAGAGTTGGATACCAGTCTTCTAGAATTGCCAGATGACATCGCTTCTCTTCTGGCTTGAGCTCTAGCTGTATTAGGTTGAAGCACAGAGCTTGTACCTACATTGTTTCTAGCTGCAAGGGATGAACCTCTTGTAGGTCTTGCTCCGCTTACGATTCTTCTATCTCCATACTCACCGCCAGGAAGAACATAGATAGGTCTTCCGTATCCGTATCCAGGGTAACCAAATCCATATCCAGGGTATCCACCAAATGCATAGCTAGGTCCCCAGAAAGGATCATAAAATCCACCATATCCGAAACCTGGTCTATACATAGGGTAACCGACTCCAAAACCAAATCCAATATTGATACTGAATCCAGGTCTAAAGCCAAAACCAGGACCCCAGAAAGGATCATAGAAACCACCCATTCCCCATGGGGACATGCCGTACATCATTCCCATGTTGAAGGCAAAATTCGGGTTGAATCCTGAGTTGTATCCAGATGACCCTACAGAATAATTGTTGTAAACATTAATATCTGGGCTGCTTTCTTCAGCTACATTTTCATCAAAATATACCACCTCATTTTCTTGGGGGGTATCTTCTGATTGATATCGGGATATGTAGTCAGGGTTCACATTTCTGGAACTGAAACTTTCCTGTGGGATAGCTTCAGTTTCAGTTGTAGAAAGACTTTGAAACTGCTCAGGAGTATTGTTTTGCACTGCAAATTCAGTGGCTACTTTTGCATCAGAAGCCATGAAGTACAGGTTGTCTTCAGTTCCGGTAGAAGCCATTTGGCTTGAGCTACAGGAAGCTAGGACTAGTGCTCCTAAGATTAAAGATGATGTTTGGATCGGGAAATTCTTCATAGTAGAAGTTTAATTGTTACTTTCTTATACGAGCCTTTGGGTGAAGGGTTATTCTTTTTGCTTTATATTTGCCCCGCATAAGTTAGCAAAAATAACCATAATCTGTATCCGAATCAAACACAATGAGTAAAGGACTACCTAAAAGAAGCGAAGATTATTCCCTTTGGTACAATGAGTTAGTAAAAAAAGCTGATTTAGCTGAAAATTCCGCAGTGAGAGGCTGTATGGTGATCAAGCCATACGGATATTCTATCTGGGAAAAAATGCAGGCTGAATTGGATAGGATGTTTAAGGAAACTGGCCATACCAACGCCTATTTTCCACTTTTTATTCCGAAATCATACCTCAGTAAAGAAGCATCACACGTGGAAGGCTTTGCCAAAGAATGTGCAGTGGTCACTCATTACAGATTGAAAAATGCAGAGGATGGCAGTGGTGTTATCGTAGATCCGGAAGCCAAACTGGAAGAGGAACTGATCGTTCGTCCTACTTCCGAAACGGTGATCTGGAGTACTTATAAAAATTGGATTCAATCCTACAGAGATTTACCACTTTTGGTGAACCAGTGGGCCAATGTGGTTAGGTGGGAAATGCGGACTCGGCTTTTCCTGAGAACTGCAGAATTCCTTTGGCAAGAAGGACATACTGCTCATGCCACTGAAAAGGAAGCCAAGGCAGAAACGCTTCAGATGATGAATGTCTATGCCCAGTTTGCTGAGGACTTTATGGCATTGCCTGTAGTCAAAGGAAGAAAGACAGAATCAGAGCGGTTTGCAGGGGCAGATGATACCTTGTGTATAGAGGCAATGATGCAGGATGGCAAAGCCCTACAAGCAGGAACTTCGCACTTTTTGGGACAAAATTTTGCGAAGGCGTTCGATGTGAAATTCGCTACCAAAGAAGGAGGTCTGGAACATGTGTGGGGGACTTCATGGGGAGTTTCTACACGTTTGATGGGCGCTTTGATCATGGCGCATTCGGATGATAACGGTTTAGTCCTACCTCCGAAATTGGCACCTATCCAAGTGGTGATAGTGCCGATTTACCGAAAAGACGAGGAATTCGAGGCGATCTCTGAGAAAGCCAATGAAATCATGGCAGAGTTAAGGAAAGCGGGCATTTCTGTCAAATATGACAATAGGGATACCCACAAGCCAGGTTTTAAATTTGCGGAGTACGAACTGAAAGGGGTTCCACTGAGAATCGCCATTGGTCCAAGGGATTTGGAAAATGGCACCATAGAGATCGCTAGAAGAGATACTTTGACCAAGGAGCAATTTGAGCTTTCATCTCAGCCTATTTCTGAGAAATTTGTACAACTTTTGGATGAAATCCAGACTAGTATTTATTCTAAAGCATTTGATTTTAAAGGAGAAATGACTACCGAAGTCAATTCATGGGAAGAATTTGAGGAAGTACTGGAGAGCAAAGGTGGTTTTATTTCAGCACATTGGGACGGAACAGCAGAAACCGAAGAAAAGGTGAAAGAACTGACCAAAGCCACCATAAGGTGTATTCCACTTGATCAGAAAGAGGAGGCTGGAGTTTGTGTGTTCTCCGGCAAACCTTCGACAGGTAGAGTGCTATTCGCTAAAGCTTATTGAATTTAAACCCGGTATTTTCCGGGTTTTTTTAGTATAGGGGTTTTAGTAATCAGGAAACTTGTATTTTAGGATATTAAAACTCCCCAGTGCCATGACCATTTTCATTTTGTCCAGCCTTTTGATCATCGGGCTAGTCCTGTTTTTGATCGAAGTTTTCTTGCTTCCAGGAACTACCGTAGTGGGGATTATAGGGTTGTTGGTCAGTTTAGTAGGAGTTTATTACGCTTACCTATCTTTTGATTTCACTACTGCTATGTGGATAGCGGGAGGTACCGCACTCTGCAATGTAGCTGTGATATGGTACGGATTTACTTCTGGGGTTTGGAATCGGTTTTCGCTGAAATCTAAGTTAGAAGGAGGAGCCTTTGACGGGAGGACAGCAGGCTTGGCTATTGGTATGCCTGGGGTAGCCATTTCAGACATTAAGCCATTTGGCAAAGCTACATTCGAAGATCAGGTATTTGAGGTGAAAAGTGAGAGCGGTTTTATAGAAGTAGGTAAAAGTGTCAGTATTATTAAAATAGAAAACAATAAAGTCATAGTTAAATAGCCTTTTATGGATCCATCTAGTTCAATGTTTATTTTGATTGCGGCGGTAGCTGCAATCGTAGTTTTATTTATCTTTTTATATTTTGTGCCTGTAGGTCTCTGGATTACAGCGATTTTCTCCAATGTCCGAGTGGGGTTGCTAGAGTTAGTAGGAATGCGTTTTAGAAAAGTACCTCCAGGAATTATTGTCAACTCACTGATCACGGCCACTAAAGCTGGACTGGAACTCAATACCGGGGATTTGGAAACTCACTATTTAGCTGGTGGAAATGTTCCCAACGTAATCCGTGCATTGATTTCCGCAGATAAAGCCAATATTAACCTATCCTTCAAACAAGCTACAGCGATTGATTTGGCAGGTAGGGACGTGTTTGAAGCAGTACAGATATCAGTAAACCCCAAGGTGATCAATACCCCAAATGTAGCTGCTGTTGCTGCAGACGGAATTCAGTTGGTCGCCAAAGCCAGAGTGACGGTACGTGCCAATATTGCGCAGCTAGTCGGCGGTGCAGGAGAAGAAACCATCCTGGCTCGAGTAGGGGAGGGTATAGTGACCTCTATTGGTTCGGCTTCCAATCACAAAAGTGTACTAGAGAATCCAGATAAAATCTCAAAATTGGTGCTGCAGAGAGGCCTGGATGCAGGAACTGCTTTCGAAATTCTATCCATTGATATTGCGGATATAGATGTGGGGACAAACATCGGCGCTAAATTACAGATCGACCAAGCCTCTGCAGACTTGAAAGTAGCAGAAGCAAAAGCTGAGGAACGAAGAGCCATGGCGGTAGCCTTAGAACAGGAAATGAGAGCCAGAAATGTAGAAATGCGGGCCAAAGTGGTAGAAGCCGAGGCAGAGGTTCCCAAGGCTTTGGCAGAAGCTTTCCGATCTGGCAGACTTGGTGTGATGGACTATTACAAAATGGAAAATATCCAATCAGACACTTCTATGCGAGAGTCCATTGCCAAGTCAGATGAATCGAAAGACTCTGGGAAAGGGAAAAGTGATAAATAAAGAAAAAGGGGCTCAGGCCCCTTTTCTTTTTTTCTTTCCAGATTCCTCTACAGTTTGAATGACCACAGGTACAAACTTCGTTTTGGTGAAAATTTGATTGGTGGCCCAATCCACTAAAACTTCATCATAAGCTAGGGGCAGTACTAAATCTCCAGCTTCATTGATAATCCCGGTCTTTCCATCTTTTTGGGCGATGATAAAATCTTTCCGCTCCCTGCGCAGACTTTCGAACTCTGCCGGGACCAAAGCTTCCCCTTTGCTATCTAGCATTCCGATTTTTCCAGCCTTTTCTATCAGAAAAAAACCTTCCGCAGTTCTTGAAATATGATCGTATCCAGTACTGTTTACAGGCCTGCCAAATGAGTTGATCAGGAAAAATTCATTGTTAGCTTTTGCGATAGCAAATCCTTGTTGAAAAGGTTTGATCTCTTGCCAGTTGGCATCAGATATTTGTTCTCCGTTGGAGTTGATCAGCCCCCAGTTGCTGCCGGATTTAAACCCAGCGATGCCTTCGGCAAACGAGGAAACCTCGATATATTTTGGCTCTATGGCCCACATTCCCTCAGAATTTAAAAAGCCGGTATTTCCATCCTTGAATGCCGGGAAGAATCCTTCGCCTCCTGCACTGATAGATTGAGCTGCTGTGGTAGGTTTGACCAGCCAGCCATTTTTTCCAAGCAAACCTACTTTGTCATCTCTGAAATATACGTTGTAAAGATCTTGGCCTATTTTATCAACGGCAGTCATTCCCACAGCATCTAGAAGAATACCGTCTTCTTCCATGACCCTTCGTAGTTTGCCATGGATATATTCCAGCATGATATCATTTTCAAAAGTGATTCGGTGGAATGAATTGTACCGGATGTTCGATTTGATGTCATTTCCTTCTATCAACAAGTATTGGTCTTGGTCATACCCGTAGTAAAAGTTTCCTTTGGTATGCTGTAAGGAGTCAATAATGGGCTCCAGTACATACTCACCTTCCCGATTGATGAGTCCAAAACCACTTTCCTCTTTGGCCAAAAGGTAATCCCCTCCATGATCCTGGAGAAGCTGAAAGGTCATATTCGGATTGGACGAAATTGGTAGGAAATATTCACCTCCTCGTTTGGCATAGATCAAGCCGGTCTTGGTGATTTTTGCCTCATCCAACTCGCCCAAGTAAGTAGTTTTGTTATAACCTCTTTCAAAGAGCCAGTATTCATTTCCTTTTCGGGCCAAAAGTAAATTGAAATATGTGTCTATGGATTCATATTCCAGGGGTAGAACTTTCTGTCCGTACTCGTGAAAAGCCCCGATTCCGTCTTTTCCACTCACCAAAATCCAAGGAGCCAAATACTGATAGATCTCATCCCCCTCCAGGGAAACAGCAGGCTTCAGATCTGCTGATAGAAGATATATGACTGAATCCGTTTTACCTATTCTGACCGTTTCACTCAGCAGTTCAATTTCCTTATACATTAGTCTGGATTGTAACTGCAATTTGGTGTCGTACACCTCCCATGATTGGGCCATCAAGCTGGTAAAGGAAAGCAGTAAAAAGCTTAAGATCAGCGTAAAAGTTTTATTCATCTATTTCGTTTTTTTTCGGGCAAACATAAAAAGACCAAAGGTTTGGTGTAAGCCTTTGGTCCATAAATGTAGTTAGAATGTACTTATTTTTGGCTCTTGATGCGATCAAGGTTAAATAGGTCAGATATCATCTCAATCATTTCTTCTGCCTGATCGCGCTGACACGCTGCACGTAGCTGCACCACTGGTACTTTGAGAATTTTTTGCATCATGCTTTTGGTAATCTTATCGATTACGGCAAACTCTTTTTCATCAGCATTTTTCATAAATCTCGCCATTTCTTCCTGGCGGATCTGCTCGAGGGATTGCTTGAGTTTGTTGATAGTAGGAGAGACCATCATCTCTTTTTTCCAGCCATGAAATTCTTCCAGGCTTTCAGCTATGATTTGCTCTACTTTCGGGACTGAAGCCAGTCTTTTTTCCAGGGTGTCAGATGCCTTGCTGCGAATATTGTCCACGTTATATAAGACTACACCAGGAAGATCCTCTACACTGGTCTCTATACTTCGCGGTACCGATAGGTCCACTAGCAACTTATAGCTGTTGATGTCAAACTGATTGATCAATTCCTTGGTAATGAAAGGCTCAGAACGCTGAATGGAGCATACTATGACATCGGCCTCTTTCATAGCCTCCTGACAATTTTCAAAAGGAACTACTTCGAAGCCTAATGGAGCTGCTATCTCCTCTGCTTTTGCCAGGGTTCTATTGGTGATTTTTACTTGGGCATCAGGGAGATGGACCATGTTTTTGGCTACATCTGCACCTATCTCACCTACCCCTATGAGCAAAATTCTAGGTTGATAGGTGTTGGAGGTCAGTCCTTCTATCAATTCTATCGCTGCATAAGAAAGTGACGCGGCGCCATCTCTGAAGGCAGTTTCTTGAACGATCCTTTTATTGGTGAAAAAGATCGTGTGCATAAGTCTATGCAAGAATGGCCCAGCCATATCCAAGTCTGCGGCAGCTTGATAGGCTCGCTTTACCTGATTAGAAATCTGTATATCGCCGACAACCTGGGCCTCCAAGCCCATGGCTACCCGGAAAAGATGCTTGATTGCAGGCTTATCCTCATGGAAAACCTCGAAATAATCAAGATGACTATCCATATCCATGATTCCTTTTTCCAGTCCGATCATTTTGATGATCTCCGTACTGATATCTTCCTCATGGGTATAATATACCTCTGTCCTATTACAAGTAGAAAGGATTAGTGCATCTGTCAAGTTGAAAAAATCCTTGAGTTTCAACAGAATAGCATGCACGTCCTTTTCATCTAGAGAAATTATTTCTCTGATTTGTACAGGGGCATTTTTATGGGATAAACTGATTGCTCTGAATTTGATCTGCATCATGTAGAAGCTTGGACTGCAAATTTAACACACTATGTCAAGGGGAGTCGCTATTTAAGGGACTGATCATGTAATTTGTAATCTGTCTAAATAACTATGTTTGAAATCCCTGCAATTTCGTGTTTATTGACTTCTAAGTCCAATTGTATTAACTTATTAGCTATTGGTAATATCTATCACTTTTTTAGGTATCTATGAAAACCAGATTTTTTTATTGGATGAAGACGTACCTGGGCTTTTCCAGAAAAGAAACCCAAGGTTTTGTGCTGCTAATTCCAGCCTTACTAATGCTGGTACTGATTCCAGAAGTCTTGGGACTGATTTCTAGTGCCCGATCACGCGATTTTCACATACAATACCAGACTCAACTTGACAGTATTCAGAAAGCAGGTTTTGACCTAATTGGTTCCCCGGGCCCTGTTTTTAATCCCCAAGATACTGTGGAAAATAAGCAGACTAACCAGCAGTCTGAGAACCTGATCCGAATTCCCTTCTCAGAAGCAGACTCTGTCACGCTTCAGATAGTGCCGGGCGTAGGTCCGGCAACTGCCAGCCGAATAGTCAAATTCAGAGAAAGCCTTGGTGGCTTGCATCATAAGAACCAGCTCTATGAAGTATATGGTATCAAACCTGAGACGGCTGATGGAGTGTGGGAGTTTTTTGATTTTTCTCCTCAGGTTTTCAGAAAGATTCAAATCAATGAGGTAGAAGTGGGCGAACTGGCGAAGCATCCCTATATCAGTTATTCTGAAGCTAAGGTTTTAATTGCTTACAGAACCCAACATGGGAATTATAGATCTGTGGATGATCTGCAGGAAATAAAAATTTTTAGGTCGGAATGGATTGCCAAAATCAGTCCTTATCTGGACTTTCAATAGAATTGAAATACCCATTTTCCAAATCCCTGATTTTCCCCATCTTTGATCCATGGATTCCAATCTGGATCAGATACAATTACCCCAGCTCAATTTACCGCATTTCGAACCTCAGCTTCTGAAGAAAGATGGCAAGCTATGGATCTTCGATACGCTTCGCAAAAAACAATTGGTCCTGACCCCTGAAGAGTGGGTGAGACAGCATTGGATCAATTTCCTCAGCATTCAGTTGAAATTTCCCAAAGGCCTATTTGCCCTCGAGAAAGGCCTGATGTACAATCAACTCCTGAAGCGTACCGATCTGGTGGTATGGGACAAAAATGGCAAACCCTATTTATTGATTGAATGTAAGGCGCCAAAGGTGAAACTGACCCAAAAGACCATAGAACAGGCTTGCATGTATCACAAGGAGTTGAAATCTCCCTTTTTGATCATCAGCAATGGCCTGCAGCATATCTGTCTCAGTTTTGATCCCAAAGTAGAAAAATTTACCCAGGAGAAATCATTTCCTGAACCGCCTATTTAGTCGAAGTGTTGTAAATTTGAGAATAAAGGTCTCATTAAGCCCGAAAAAAAGTCCCAAATCAAATGTCAAAAATCCCATCAAATCACCCTTGCGATCTGTGCAGTAGCAGAAAACTCTCTATGCTGGCGGATCTTACTGAAGAGCAAGCTTGCAACATTTCTGACAACAAAAACATGATTTCGCATCGTAAGGGGCAGATGCTTTATTATGAGAAAGCAAAACCACTAGGTGTTTTCTGTGTGAATTCCGGGGTGATTAAAATTTTCAAAACTGCCTCTAACGGGAAGGAGCAAATTATCCATCTGGCCAAAAAAGGGGACTTGTTGGGTTACTCTGCACTGCTGGGAGAAGAGAATTATACGAACTCGGCCATGGTGATCGAAAACGCCAAGATCTGCTTTATCCCAAAGGAGACTTTCTTGAAAGCATTGGTCAGTAACGGGCCGTTTTTTAAAAGACTGACCAAAGCACTTTCTCATGAAATAGGGGTGATGGAAGAGAAACTGGTCGATGCTTCGCAAAAAAGCATCCGGGAGCGACTGGCTTACCTACTTTTGCAATTGGCTAATTCCTATGGCCTGGATGGAGGAGATCATCAGCAGATTGACTTGGTTCTCAGCCGGGAGGAAATTGCCAGCTTGATTGGTACGGCTACGGAATCTGTCATCCGCCTTCTTTCTGAGTTCAAAAAAGACAAACTCATTGAGTTAAAAGGGAAAAAGATTGTAATTCTCGATAAAAAGGGCCTGGTAAAGCTGTCAGATTTTTATGCTTAAACCGAACATAGTTTCTTTAAGGGAGTTTAGAAAAGCATGAGACAGGCCTCAAAAAAAATTCAACTTTACCTTTTTTTCTTTCTTCTACTTTTCATCTTTGAAAATCAGGTTCAGGCGCAATCTGTAGCCTACAAGGCGCTATTGGCCACCTTATATGATTCTGAATTTCCAGTTTTAAAACCTGCTGAACTCACAGACTTGAGTAGCTATCAAGTGGTGGATACCCGGGAAAAGGAAGAATTTGAAGTCAGTCATTTGCAGCATGCGATTTGGGCCGGCTACGATACTTTTTCTATGGAAAATGTAGCAGAGTTGGATAAGAATCAACCGGTTTTGGTTTATTGCACGGTAGGAGCCAGATCACAGGAAATCGGAAAAAAGTTAAAAGAGGAAGGTTTTAAAAAGGTTTACAACCTATACGGCGGCCTGATAGAATGGGCCAATGAGGAAAAGCCGATTTATCACGGAGACTCTCTGACCAATCAAGTTCACACCTATTCCCGTTCTTGGGGCATCTGGCTGACCAAGGGAGAAAAGGTTTATTAACCGAATTTTGGTCTCGCACCCGACCAAACCTTATTTCTCTACATCTTTACTTGGCTACTGATCGTAAATCAGTTCAAAACACTTTCTCATGAAAACTATTAAAACCCATATTCTTCTCTTTTTTAGCATCATACTTTTTAGTTGCCAAAGTTCGGTTCCCGGAATGGCGGGCACCACTCCACCAAGCCATAAGTCTTGGAATGAATTGCTCAAAGCAAATGTAAGTGCCGATGGGACTGTGAATTACAAAGGATTCATCAAGCAAAAAGCGAAGTTGGAATCCTACTTGAAAAGTTTAAGCGAAAATGCTCCAGATAGAAAAACTTGGTCAAAAGACGAGCAGCTCGCTTATTGGATTAATGCGTATAACGCCTTTACGGTGAAATTAATCGTTGATAATTATCCTGTGGAAAGTATCAAGGACTTGGGTCCAAAATTGAAAATCCCATTGATCAAGGATGTTTGGCACTACAAGTTTTTCAAAATTGGCGGTCAGGAATCTAGCTTAGATGAGATTGAGCATTCCATTTTGAGAAAGGAATTTGAAGAGCCGAGAATCCATTTTGCGATCAATTGTGCTTCCGTTTCCTGCCCGCCTTTGTTGAATGAGGCTTTCGAAGCGGCTACTATTGAGTCACAATTGAATAAGGTTGCCAAGAGCTTTATCAATGACTCTTCCAGAAATAAAATCACTCCAAACTCAATTCAGATTTCTTCAATTTTCTCCTGGTTTAAAGGTGATTTTACGAAGAATGGAAGTCTAATTGACTTTTTGAATAAGTATAGCAAGGTTAAAATTAAGTCCGATGCTAAAGTGTCACATTTGGATTATGATTGGAATCTGAACGAATAGAACCAAGTTTTTGGTAAATTTCAATTTGAGTCTTATTTCAACCCCCACCCAATGAGTTCAAATCGCCATGTAGTCATTATCGGCAATGGAATAGCAGGAATTACCTGTGCTCGACAGCTGAGAAAACTCGATGATTCGGTCAGGATTACCGTGATTTCAGGAGAGTCAAAATATTTTTTTTCCAGAACTGCCCTGATGTATGTGTTCATGGGGCATATGAAATTTGAGCACACTCAGCCTTATGAGAATTGGTTTTGGGAGAAAAATAGGATCGAACTGAAAGAGGATTGGGTTAAAAAAGTTGACTTCTCTGTCAAAAATCTGCTTTTCCAATCGGGTGAATATATGAGTTACGATGATCTTGTGATTGCCACAGGATCCAAGCCTAATAAATTTGGTTGGCCGGGAGAAGATCTGCAAGGTGTACAAGGTTTGTATTCCAAGCAGGATTTGGAGCTGATGGAAGAGAATACCAGAGATGTGCAGCGAGCTGTGATCGTTGGTGGAGGATTAATTGGGATTGAGATGGCAGAGATGCTGGCTTATAAAAAAATACCTGTCACATTTTTAGTTAGAGAAGCTGGCTTTTGGAGTAATATACTTCCGAAAGAAGAGTCTGAGCTAGTTGGCCGACACATGCGCGAGCACCACATTGACTTAAGGCTAAATGAGGAATTGGAAGAAATCATCTCCGATCCAAATGCCCGAGTAAAAGCTATCCGAACCAAGTCGGGAGAAGAAATACAATGTCAATTTGTTGGGCTCACTGCCGGAGTAACTCCAAATATAGATTTTCTCAGAAATACAGAACTGGAAGTCAATCGTGGAGTGAAGGTAGATTTCGGTTTTCAGACAAATATTCCAAATGTGTATGCCATTGGGGACTGTGCGGAATTTCATGAGGCTCCAGCTTCCGACCGCAAACAAGTCGAGCAGGTGTGGTACACGGGCAGAATGCATGGCGAGACTTTGGGATACATTTTATCAGGTAAAAAAGTCACTTACAAACCTGGGGTTTGGTTTAATTCAGCCAAGTTCCTGGACATAGAATATCAGACTTACGGGACAGTTCCAGCTAAGTGGGATACCGAAAACGTCAAATCCTTTTACTGGGAGCATTCTGGTGGAGAAGTGGCTTTTCGCATGCTCATGGATCTGGAAGGAAAGATTCTTGGCGTGAATAATTTTGGTTTTCGCCTGAGACATGAGTTTTTTGATCAGGCCATCAAAGAAAAGTGGGATGGTTCCAAAGTGATTTCCAAACTGGACAAAGCCAACTTCGATCCCGAGTTTTTTGCGCCTTACTACATAGAAATTCAAAAGGCTTTCAAGAGTCAATTCGGAGGAGATATTAAAGTTTCCAAGAAGACATTTATCCAAAAACTATTCGGAGCAAGCGTATGAAGATTATCCAGAGTATTGGTGTTGGGTTGTTTTTGATTGGACTGGCGATCTTCACAGTGATGCCTTTTTTGGGCAATTACACACTTTCAGAAGAGTTGGTTTTGGCGAATACCAAGGATATTCACCAAGAGAAAATGGCTGAAATTCTCAAGCCTATGTATGGAGAAACTTACGCTTCAAACTTTTCCTTTATTTCTGCTTTCAACGAAAATTTCAGCGCCTACAATGATGCGTTAAAAGAGGAGTCCAAATGGGATGAAGTGATCTGGGATGATTACAGTTTTCCGCTTACACAGAGCTCACTTAGCAGTCCCGTTCGTGACAATCCTTGGCTTTTCTTCGGTTTGTCCATCGGACTTGCTGTGCTAGGTGGTTTGATGTATAATCTTCCAAAACATCAGGACGAGCCTGCAGGAGTCAAAAACAATGGAATTTTCCATTCTTCCATGAAAAACCGGGGTTGGATGGGAATGATTACGGGGGCGTATCTGATTCTTTTCTACATCATATTGTATTGGTTTCCAGCATACATAGTAAATCAAGTTTGGATGGTAACCCCACTCAGCATGATCCTAAGTGGCAATCCTGCAAGTCAGTGGTTTCTTTACGGGACCATTTATACGCTGGCAATCATCGTGATGGGCGTGCGAATGTTCCGCAAGTACCGAGGCAATAAGTACCAACAACTTCGCACGGCTTCTGTGATGTTCTTCCAAACAGCCTTTGCTTTCTTGATCCCAGAAATACTCGTTTTGCTGAATCAACCCTATTTTGATTTCAAAAACATCTGGCCGCTTGATTATGATTTTTTCTATGATTATCAGATTGAGACATTCTTGAGTTCGGGTGGAGTAGGGATGTTTATGTTGATTTGGGGGATTTTATTGATCGTGATCGGAGTGCCTACTTTTACTTATTTCTTTGGGAAAAGATGGTACTGCTCCTGGGTTTGCGGCTGTGGAGGTTTGGCTGAAACAGTTGGAGACCCTTACCGCCAACTTTCTGACAAATCTTTGAAAGCTTGGAAATATGAGCGCGTGATTGTTCATAGTGTATTGGTTTTGGCTGTGGTGATGACTGCGTTGACGATCGCTAATTACTTTTCTGGTTTCGCACTTTTGGAGAACGCTACGAACCAATTACATTCGTTCTATGGTTTTGCGATTGGTTCGGTCTTCGCAGGCGTAGTCGGAACGGGCTTTTATCCATTCATGGGCAACCGGGTTTGGTGTAGGTTTGGATGTCCTTTGGCTGCCTATTTGGGATTGGTTCAACGGTTCAAGTCCCGGTTCAGAATCACCACCAATGGAGGTCAGTGTATCTCCTGCGGGAATTGCTCTACGCATTGCGAAATGGGAATTGATGTTCGCTGGTATGCGCAACGGGGTCAGGAAATCGTAAGAGCAAGTTGTGTGGGATGCGGAGTTTGTTCTTCTGTTTGCCCTCGTGGCGTGCTGAAATTAGAAAATGGCTCTACAGAAAACCGAATCAATGAAATGCCAATAATCATTGGAAATGATTCCATCAAGATAAATGCTTAAATGATCTTCTTATATATTTTGATTGGGATTTATGCCCTGGGAATGCTGTTTATTTTCCTTTACAGCCTTGCTCAAGGGCATTTGCTTTTAAGGTTTTTGGGTGCCAAAAAGTCATTGGGTGAAGTCGCTCATACTGTACCGAAGGCCTGGCCAAAAGTCACTATTCAACTTCCAGTTTACAATGAACTGTATGTTGTTGATCGCTTGTTGGACTCGGTTGCCAAGATGAATTATCCGGCAGATTTGCTGGAAATCCAGGTCTTAGATGACAGCACCGATCAGACGGCTGAGTTGATTCAGCAGAAAATCCAGGAGTTCCCAAATCTAAATTTCAAATACATTCACCGTATTGATCGAACTGGCTTTAAAGCTGGAGCCTTGAAAGAAGGCTTGGCAAAAGCCAGCGGAGAATTCATTGCGATTTTCGATGCGGATTTTGTTCCGGATCCGGATTTTTTACAAAAGACCATTCCTTATTTCTCTTCAGAAAAAGTTGGAATGGTGCAAACGCGATGGACACATTTGAATAAAAACTATTCCCTGCTGACGCGCTTGCAAGCTTTTGCATTGGACGCACATTTTCTGATCGAGCAAATCGGAAGAAATAGCCAACATGCCTTTATCAATTTCAATGGAACGGGTGGTATTTGGCGGAAGTCCTGCATCATTGATGCTGGAGACTGGCAAGACGACACGCTCACTGAGGATTTGGATTTGAGTTACCGCGCGCAGCGCAAAGGTTGGGAGTTTGTCTATAGACCGGAAATAGAATCTCCTGCCGAACTTCCACCGATCATGTCCGCCGTGAAATCCCAGCAATTCCGCTGGACTAAAGGCGGAGCAGAATGTGCAGGAAAGCATGCTCGGGCAGTTTTGGGGGAGAATTTCCCGCTTTCTACTAAGTTTCATGCAATGGCGCATTTGTTCAATAGCAGCATTTTCATTGCAATTCTACTGGTGAGTTTAAGCAGTATTGGCGTGTGGTGGGCAGGAATGCAAGGAATGATTTCAGACAATTTGTTTAGAATTGCCGGGCTATTTATGATAGGTTTTGTAATCATAGCTGGCGTGTATTTAGTGGCTTATTTCTACGAAAAGCGAAGTTTTCTCAGAAGCCTGATCCAGGCAATTTACATGTTGCCGCTTTTTCTTTCAGTTTCCATGGGTTTGGCTTTGCACAATGCTCAGGCGGTTTGGGAAGGGCTTTCTGGTAAAAAATCACCTTTTATCCGAACGCCAAAATTCAATCTGGAAGGAGGTTCCGGCCTTGAAAGCAATCCATATATCAAATTCAAAATTCCAGCGACAACCTGGATGGAAGGAGTCTTAATGCTCGTGTTTTCAGCCATGGTTGGGCTTCATGTTTATTGGGGTACTTTCGAGATGCTGCCTTTTCACCTGATGCTTGCGGTGGGGTATGGCTTGGTTTTCTTTTCTTCATTTAAAGCTTACAGTTTAGGTAAATAGTCTAATGCATAATCCTCCAATTATTGATGTAATTATCCCTGCTTACAATGAGGAAAAGTCCATTCCAAAAGTCATTGGAGATATTCCAGCTGTAGTTAGAAACATCGTAGTTGCCAATAACAACTCTACTGATAGCACAGGAAAAGTAGCTGAAGCCGCTGGGGCAAAGGTGGTTTTCGAACCTCAGAAAGGCTATGGAAAAGCTTGCTTGACTGCTATGGATTGGATCAAAAAGCAGGAGGTTCAGCCTGATATTGTGGTCTTTTTAGATGGGGATTACAGCGATTATCCCGAGGAATTGTTGGATTTGATCCAGCCTATTTTGGATGATAAAGCCGATATGGTTATTGGTTCCAGAGCCTTGGGCGAGCGGGAATCCGGTTCTATGACTTTTCCTCAGGTCTTTGGGAATTGGTTGGCAACGACTATGATGAAGTACATGCAAGGAGCCAAATTCTCTGATTTAGGGCCTTTTAGAGCGATAGCTTGGTGCAGGTTATTGGACTTGAATATGATCGATCAGAACTTCGGTTGGACGATAGAGATGCAAATCAAAGCTCACAAAGCTGGCCTCCGATACACTGAAGTTCCTGTGAATTACCGCAAGCGAATAGGAATATCCAAAGTCAGTGGAACAGTTAAGGGAGTTTTTGGAGCTGGATATAAGATTATTTATACAATTTTTAAGTATTGGTGAGAAATTAGATTTTAGTAGCAAGACATAAGTATCAAGATTTTGTAGCCTAATCTTTATTGAATGAAAATCGTAAATTGGCAGTAATGAATGAGTTGACAAAACATATTGATCAAATCAGAGAGCTATGTGAAGCAAACAAAGTGGCTTCGCTTTTTGCATTTGGCTCTATCACTACGAATAAATTCAATTCAGATAGTGATATTGATTTGATAATAGATATTGATGAAAAAGATCCATTGAATTATTCTGATTACTATTTCGAAGTGAAAGACCAACTCTCTAAAATCTTAAAAAGACCTATTGATTTGCTTGAATTAAAAACTTTGAAGAATTCATTTTTGAAAAAAGAAATAGAGCAGTCCAAAGTGCTGGTTTATGGAAGGTAAAATTAAAACTTGGCTAGAGGATGTTTTGAAAGCCATCGAAGAAATAGAAAGTTTCATGCCTGAAAAAAAAGACTTTTTTGCTTTTCAAAAGGATTTGAAAACTAAGCGAGCTATCGAAAGGAACATAGAAATAATTGGAGAGGCTGTTTCAAGAATACTAAAAATAGATTCTCAATTTCCCATCAAAAACTCACGAAAAATTGTAGACTCTCGAAACCGAATAATTCATGGATACGATACTGTTTCTGAAGAAATTATATGGTCAATTGTAATTCGGGATTTACCAAAATTGAAAAAAAGAGGTTACACAACAGCTACATTAAAATGATCCTTTTCCGAAAGTACATAGCATTCACATGCCTGTTGATTTCCATTGTTTTATGGGCCTCCTGCAATCCTACAGGCCGAAAAGCCATTAATGAGGAGCAGTTTGCGTCGCGCTGGTATCAGGGTAAGGCTGAAATCAATGTATTTGATCTGAAGCAAATGCGCTATGGAGAGGAGCGGGAAGGCAATGCTGTGATGATCTTTGTGACAGAGGATTTTTCGAAAAGAAAGCAAGTGAAACTGGACGATCCTACTGGTGCTGGGAAGGGCGCGATGAAAGTGATGAAACTGAACATGACCCGGGATTTTGTGACGGGAGTTTACCCTTATAATACCATGCTTTCGGTATTTACCCCGGTTTATGATGACCTGAATTCCCCGAAAATCGTGGCTTCAGTCACCGAGTGGTGCGGACAGTCTTTTGTGCAGATGAACTGGAAAAATAATAAATACCAAGCCAAGCTGTTCTCTTATTTTGAAGCGGAGGGAGATCAGGAAGTTACGATATCAGCTTTGGCCGAGGATGAATTGTTTAATCTGATTCGCCTCAATCCCGATCTGGTGCCTGATGGTTACATGAAGTTGATCCCAAGTTTGATTTACAACCGCTTCACCCATTACCCGCTAGGAGCTGAAAGTGCCAAGATCACCAAGCGAAAAACCGGCTCCAACCAGGCTGAAGTAGAAGTGATTTACCAGGAAATCGGCAGAAAATTGCTGATCAGATACATGGATGCCTTTCCTTATGAAATCATGTCCTGGGAAGAAAGCCTAACCAAAGAAGATGGTACCGAGGAGCTGACTTCCGCAGTTCGTACCAATGTGCAGATGCTGGATTATTGGAATAGAAATGGACTTCAGGATGAGTCGATCAGGAAAAGCTTGGGACTTTGAGCAAGCAGCTTAATCGGCTTTTAATACCGTTTTTAGGACTGCTAATGGCAGCAGGTTTTTATTATTTAGGCTACTTTGTGCCAAGAGAAAATTTCTGGCTAACCTTTATGCTGTTTTCTTCGCTCTTCGCTGGAATGGCAGCTGTTTATTATTTGGGTAAAGCCCCAAAATGGAGTTTGATTTTTATTGCAGGTCTGTTTTTTCGTTTGGTATTGTTACCTGCTACCCCAAACTGGTCTGATGATTATCCACGATTTCTTTGGGATGGTGAATTGGTGAGGATGAACCAAAATCCATACCTGGATACTCCTGAAGGTTTGCTTCAAAATAACCCAGAAAGAGCAAATTCATACTTGAATAGCCTTTTCGAAACGATGAATTCACCGCAGTACTTCTCGGTTTATCCGCCTCTGAATCAGGCGATTTTCTATCTTGCCGCATGGGGAGCTAATCTTGATGCAAAAACAGGAGTTCTAATTTTACGGGTGATTTTAATACTAGGGGAAATAGGGGTTTTCTTTCTGCTTTTGAAGCTATTCGACCATTTCCAGCTTCCGGAAAAAAGACTTATCCTTTACTGGCTGAATCCTTTGGTGATTATGGAGATCACTGGTAATCTTCACTTTGAGGGATTGGTCCTTCTTCTTTTGCTAGCTTCTCTATATGCGCTGAGTAAAAATAGAAATTTACTTTCTGGTGGGTTTTGGGGATTGTCGGTGGGGATGAAACTCCTGCCGTTGATGCTAATACCTACGTTTTTTTCCTTTCAGAAA
The DNA here is from genome assembly GCF_027594545.1 of Algoriphagus sp. TR-M9. Taxonomy (NCBI): domain Bacteria; kingdom Pseudomonadati; phylum Bacteroidota; class Cytophagia; order Cytophagales; family Cyclobacteriaceae; genus Algoriphagus; species Algoriphagus halophytocola. The sequence continues at coordinate 1,043,792 of NZ_CP115160.1, forward strand.
ACCAGGAGATCAACAGTCTTTTGGATAGGATCTGCTCTTGCGCTAGTTCTGAGCTTTGCCTGGCTTTTAATCGATAGCTCCTGGGTTCATTTCCTCCAAAGCTTAAAGCTTTACCAGGGTAAATTTGAATTCAATGCATCGGTCTATTACTTACTTCGGGAAGTTGGATTCTGGGTGAAAGGGTATAATGTCATTGGAGAAATTACTCCAATTTTAAGTGCAGTCACTTTGCTTGGGATTCTCTATTTTTCATGGAAAAAGAAACCGCAAAACCTACTTCAGTTGATAGATCTTTGGGGGTTGATTTACCTGATTTATCTAGCACTGCATCCTGTAGTTCATCCTTGGTATCTAATTCCTGCTTTTGGCTTGAGCCTATTTACTTCTAAAAAAGCCTTCTTAATCTGGACTTTCGCAGTGATATTTTCGTACCAAGCTTATGGAGATCCAAACTATCAAGAAAGCCCAATTTTCCTTTTCTTAGAATATTCCATACTAGCACTAGCAGTTTATTGGGATTATTTTCGACAGAAAACACATTTGAAAACAATTTCATGAATTACAGATACCTACCGATTTTCACCTTAGTATTTCTCATTTTCTCCTGCCAAGCAAATTCCGAAAAACAGGCTCAGGAATATATCCTGCAAGCTATTGATGCGCATGAGCTAGATGGGAATTGGGACAAAGTTTCCGCTGTCAAATTCAAAAAGCACACCCGATTTTTGGATGAAAAGGGAACGGTAGAATCTGAAATGGAGCAATGGGTAGAGTTTCGACTCAAACCCTATTTTGAAGGAAGGTTGTCTTGGGAAAAAGATAGCATTTCCCATGTGGCCAATTTCAATGGTAGCAAAATGAGCTATCAAATGGGCGAGAATGAAATCCAGAATCAGGGTTTTCTGAAGTCCAAACGGGCGGAAATTCATGCAGCTTTTTGTGCTTTTGGGCAACCTTGGAGGCTATTGGATGAGAATGTTCATCCTGCTTTTGAAGGTCAAAAAGTGCTGTCAGATGGCCAAACAGTGGATGCTATCCGGGTTTATTTTATACCTGATTCGGATGTTTGGTGGTTTTATTTTGACCCCGAAAGTAAAAGCATAATCGGGTATGAAAAACACACTGAAAATCAAAACAGCTTGGTTGAAAATGTATCCTATCAGGAGGCTGCAGGCTTGAATTTAGTGCATAAGCAAAAAGTTTATAAGGTAGATGAGGTAGGGAGGAAGCTCTTTTTACAAGCGGAATATCAGTATTCCGACTACCAGGTAACCTATGAATAAACAGCCGGCAATCACTTTAACTATACGAAATATGAGGTTTTTAACTCCTTGCTGCTTTCTTTTTGTCTTTATTGGTCTTGCATCTTGCGACAGCAGGTCAGAAGCAGAAAAATTAGTGGACAAGGCTATAGCCGCACATGGTGGTGAAGCTTTTGAAAGTTCTCAAATTGAATTTGACTTCAGGGATATTCATTACAGCATTTTAAAAACGCCAGATCGCTTTGAGTACATCCGAGAGTTTTCGGATTCAACAGGAAATGCCATCCGGGATTTATTGAATAATGAGGGTTTTGTCCGCACAGTGAATGGCGTGAAAATCGATACTTTGTCGGAGGAGTGGATAGGTAAATATTCCCGATCGGTGAATTCAGTAGCCTATTTTGCCTACCTCCCTTACGGTCTGAATGACCCATCGGTCTACAAATCCTTAGTTGGGGATACAGAAATCAATGGTGAAAAATATGATCTGATCAAAGTGACTTTTGCCGAAGAAGGAGGTGGAGAGGACTATGACGATGAGTTTTTGTACTGGATAGGCAAAGAGGACTCCTATGTGGATTTTTTGGCGTATAGTTATCACACCGATGGAGGTGGAGTCCGGATGAGGGAGGTGAGCTCCGTGAATGAAATAGGTGGAATCCGGTTTCAAAACTATCTGAACTTCAAGCCCCAAGATGAAACTGTGGCAGTGGAAATGATGCAGAATCTATATGAATCCGGTGATTTAGAGTTACTTTCAGAGATCAATCTTGAGAATATCAGAGTTGAACCCTTGGACGAATAGCTTGACATGAACCCAAAACGACTGACATTTGAGAACAGAAGCAGCTTGGAACTGGCGGCTCATTTGTATTTGCCAGCGGATCAAAAGCCTAAGTTTTTTGCGCTTTTTGCCCATTGCTTTACCTGCTCCAAAAATTTCTCGGCAGTAACCCGGATTTGCTCAGCTTTATCACAAAGCGGAATTGCGGCTCTAAGCTTTGACTTTACAGGCTTGGGCATGAGTGAAGGAGAGTTTGCCGAATCATCATTCAGCAGCAACGTAAGCGATTTGCTGGATGCGGCGGCTTTTTTAGAGAAGGAATACGATACGCCTAAAATGCTCATTGGTCATTCCCTGGGAGGCGCTGCAGTTTTATATGCAGCTGCGGAATTAGAAAATGTACAAGCGGTAGTGACTATTGGAGCTCCTGCTACGCCTTCACATGTGAGACATTTATTCAAGGATAGTGTGGAGGAAATAGAAGAAAAAGGCGTGGCTAAGGTGTCTATTGGCGGTCGGCCATTTCAGATCAGTAAGAGTTTCGTGGATGATCTGGAGCAAAAGCCCCTGGCTACTTTTCTGAAAAAACTAAGAAAGTCACTTTTGGTTATGCATTCTCCGCAGGATGAAATTGTTGAAGTCAGCAATGCAGCGGAGATTTATAATGCGGCCCATCATCCGAAAAGTTTTATATCGCTGGATGGCGCGACTCATTTGATTTCAAATCCTCAGGATAGCGAGTACATCGCAGAGGTGATCGGAAGTTGGAGCAAGCGCTATGTGCTGGTAGAGAAGGCAAAAGAGCCAAATGATACCAGAGGTAATCAGGTTTTTGTTCGCCTCTCAGGAGAGAAATATACTACTGAAGTAATGACGCCAAACCATCATTTGATTGCTGATGAGCCTTTAGGTGTAGGAGGGGAGGATTTGGGGCCAAATCCGTATGATTTATTGATGGCTTCACTGGGCAGCTGCACCGCAATGACGCTAAAGATGTACGCGGAGCGTAAAAAGTGGCCTCTGGAGCAGGTTTCTGTTTTTCTCAATCATGAAAAAGTGCATTTGGCAGATAGTGAAAATCCTGAAGAACCATCAGCCAAGGTCAGCCAATTCACCAGAATCATAGAGATCGAAGGAGATCTGGATTCGGAGCAAAGACAAAAATTACTGGAGATATCCAATAAGTGTCCCGTTCACCGCACACTTCAGGAAGAGATCATCATCCAAACTATGCTATCCAAATGAAAAACGCTGGATCAAGAAGTTATCTGCTGAGTTCGGTTTTGGTAATTCTGGGGTTTGGGCTCTGGGCTTTGCTTGTGGTAGACCCGGTTACAATTACAGTGGAAGAAAAATGGAAAGGCGTATGCTGGGTAGGAAGTAGATCACCGCTTTTGGGACCGGAACTGGAAGCTTTAAAGTCAACTGGAGCTGATGCACTTTCTCAAACTCCTTTTGGCTGGCAAAGTGAAAAGAACTCTCCTGAAATCCGCTGGGACACCCATAACGAGAATAAATGGTGGGGAGAGTCGTCTCAGGGTATCAAAGCGACTTTTGACTCTTCTGCCCGTCATGGCATCATGAATATGCTCAAGCCGCATCTTTGGGTGCGGGGAAGCTGGCCTGGTGAGATTGAGATGAAGAATGAGGAGGACTGGAAGCTTTGGTTTGAGAATTACCAGGGTTTTATCCTGGACTATGCGATGATGGCCGAGGAACATCAAATCCCCATGCTGTGCGTTGGTACTGAGCTGGAAATGACTTCAGAACGTGAAGAAGACTGGAGGAATGTTATTGCTGAGATTAGAAAGGTGTATTCTGGTAAGCTGATTTATGCAGCCAATTTCACAGAGTTTGAGCATGTCAAGTTCTGGGATGCGCTAGACTACATAGGTATCCAAGCTTATTTTCCACTTTCTGCGAAAGCCAATCCTGATTTATCTGACCTCAAATCTGGCTGGAAGAAGAATATATCTAGGATTGAAAAAGTTGTCCGAAACTACCAAAAGCCTGTGATGTTCACGGAAATCGGTTATTGCAATACCGTGGATGCCGCTAAGGAACCTTGGGTCTGGCCAAATGAACGTAAGGAAACGGAGCTTTCTGAGGAAATGCAGGCACTTTGTTATGAATCTTTTTTTGAAACCGCATGGAAAGAATCCTGGATGGCTGGGGTGTTCTTTTGGAAGTGGTATCCCGATGGGAGACACCGAAATCCTGACTTTACCCCGCAGGGAAAACTAGCCGAAGAAATGATGAAGAAATATTTTTTAGCAAACTGAAAGCCAGTGCATTATTTGATTTATGTCATGTGGATCTAGGCTGAAATAAATTACCTTTGCACCGACAATTCCAAACAGTCCTTCCTTTAAAAAGAGAAGTTGATTTATTCACCGATTTTTTTCAACTTTATAGACAGATAATATCCATTGATTTGATAGCGAATTAGTGGTGTTGATTGAAAACGCTAAGAAACCGAAAGTATATACTTTCGGTTTTTTTATTTTAAAGGCAGGTGAACTTCCTTAATTTTTTTATTAATTAGCTAATTCAATTGACTTTAAGCATTATGAAGAATAACCGAAGAAGAGAGTTTCTAAAGTCCACAGGATTAGCGGGATTGGGACTGTTTGGAGCAGGAAGTGCCTTTTCCAGTGACTTTGAAAGCCTTCCCAAGCAAGCATTGATAGGGAAGCAGAGAGTTCAAACTTTTAATATGAGTGGGTTTGCTGCTCCTAAAATCGATACTGTCCGTGTAGGCATAGTAGGTTTAGGCATGCGGGGTCCAGGAGCTGTAAATCGCTTGAGTAAGGTTGAGGGTGTGGAGATAAAGGCGCTTTGTGATTTGATTCCGGAGCGGGTAGAGAAGGCCAAGGAAAGTTTAAAAGATACCAGTCATAGACCTGAAGGATACTCCGGCAATGCCTACGCTTATAAAGAGATGATGGATAGGGATGATTTAGATCTGATCTATATCGCTACTCCATGGGAATGGCATACTCCAATGTCTGTTTACGGAATGGAGGCTGGGAAGCATGTGGCTTGTGAGGTTCCTATCGCAAGAACGCTTGAGGAGTGCTGGCAACTAGTGGAAACCTCTGAGCGCACTAAAAAGCATTGCATGCAGCTGGAGAATTGCTGCTATGATTTCTTTGAGTTAATGACGTTGAAAATGGCCCGTGAAGGGTATTTTGGTGAAGTTCTTCATGTGGAGGGCGCATATATCCATAATCTACTATCCCTGAATTTCAATAAGGAAAATGGCTATCAGGATATGTGGAGGCTAAAGGAAAACTATAGAGACGGTAACTTATATCCTACACATGGGCTAGGCCCGATCTGTCAAATTCTAAATGTGAATAGAGGTGATCAGATGGACTATCTGACTTCTACCTCCTCCGACGATTTTTCTATGCACGCGGAAGCAGCGAGATTGGCTAAGGAGGATAATTTCTATGCTTCGTATGCCGAGAAGAAATTCCGTGGTAATATGAATACCACCATGGTAAAAACCAAGAATGGTAAATCTATCATGATTCAGCATGATGTGTCTTCCCCGCGCCCTTACTCCAGACTTCATGTGGTAAGTGGTACTGAAGGCTACGCCCAAAAGTACCCTTCTCCGAAGGTGGCCAAAGGTCATGGCTGGATGGATGAGGAGGAAATGAAGGAATTAGAGAAAAAATATACCCCGGAAATTGTGCAAAAAGTGGGAGCACTAGCCAAGGAAGTTGGTGGTCATGGAGGGATGGATTTCATGATGGATTGGAGATTGATTGACTGCTTGAGAAATGGGCTGCCATTAGATCAGGATGTGTATGATGCGGCACTGTGGAGCGCTATTTCTCCGCTTAGCGAATGGTCGGTTGCCAATAGATCTAACTCTATAGATGTGCCGGATTTCACAGGAGGAAACTGGAAAACAAACAAACCTGTGCCTATCACCCTTAGAGGATAATTTTATATTGATTTCCAGCTCTCGTTTCTGAAATCATAGCTTAGTAACAGGAAAAGCCCGCTGATCATCAAATCAGTGGGCTTTTCCTCTTTTCAACCTGGACTATGCCTTCGAAAATCTGCTAGATAGGCTAATCCATATTTCGGAACCAAGCTATTTCCACTTCAGCATTTCCATGTCATTCAGCTCAGGTCCACCCCCTCTGTTAGCACTGCCTGCCGCTACATATAATTTGCCTTTGTAGTAAATGACACCAGTTCCATGCCTACCTTGATTGAGGTCAGGAAGTCGTGACCAAGATCCATCTCTGGTGTCCAAGACTTCTACTTCAGCATGGGAGGCTTCTTGTACCGTGCTTTCTCCATTCATGACCAGTAAGTATGGCCCATTTGCAATAGAAGATGTTCCTCCTCGTGGGGTAGGCAAACCAGCATCTTCGGTATGCCAAGTATTTGTTTTAAAGTCGAAATAATCTACCTCAGAAATCACTAGGTCCAACACCTTACCGATCTCAGCATGAGAAGTTCTGCCACCGGCTGCATAGGCTTTGTCTTGAACCAGTACTGCCCCAAAATGATCTCTAGGCCGAGGAGCGTCAGGGAGTACTGTCCATTGGCCTGTTTTCGGGTCATATTCATCAAACCAAGGAACAAAGTCAGCATAGTGTCCATCTACTATGCCACAGACCATGTAAATCTTACCTCCACGGGTAAATACACCTGCTGAACCCCTTCTTCGGTTTTCTGGTATTTCAGGTCCTTCTCGCCAGGTATTGGTTTTTGGGTTGAAGATGAGGAAATTTTTCAGCGGGGTTTCGTGGGGATATCCACCAGTTAAAGCCCCGATTACATAGATTTCATTATTGAAAGAGATAGCCTGGAAATGATGGAACTCCATGGGGGCCATTGCAAGTGTTTTCCAGGTTTTGGTTTTGGGGTCGTACTCTTCTATGGGTTTGATCCCTCGTCCACCTAGCAGGTAGAATTTGCCGTTGCACTCCACAAAGGAGTTTTCATGCCTAGCCATGGGTTCATTCTTCGTATCCACTGTAGTCCAGTGATCATCTGACTGGGCTATGGCACCAGTGAAACTCAGTGCGAAGAGAAAAATCAAGAGGTGTTTCATGGGTTTGGAGTTAGGTTTGTATGGGTTAAGCCAAAGGATTCATTAAAATGTGATTTCCTAAGTTAGCTTTTTTGACTCAAGAAAAAATTTGAGTACAACAAACAATAAAAACACCACCTGTATTGCTACAAATGGTGTTGTGAAATTGTAATTGCTGGAATTAGCTCATTTTTCCAGATCCAAAATCTCCCTGATCTTGTTGATTTCTGTCATTTCCTCAGACAATCCAGCCCCATCATTTGCAGCAATTTTCTCACGGAATGCTGTCAAATTTGATATGTAGCCATCCAGGGCAGAAAGGATATTGTCCTTGTTTTCAGTCAAAATGGGAGCCCACATCGCAGGGCTTGATTTTGCCAAACGCACAGTGGAAGCAAAACCTGAACCTGCCATATCAAAAATATTCTTTTCATCTTCCATCTTCTGCAAAACAGTTTTTCCTAGCATGAAAGAGGAAACATGGGACAAATGTGATACAAATGCCAGGTGCCGGTCATGCTCTTCCGGGTCCATGAATCTCAATTTGATATTTAAGGCATCAAAAAGTTCATAGGCTTTTTCTTTAAGCTGCAGGTCTGTTTTTTCTAAGTCGCAAATGATCAGGACTTTGCGGGTGAGTAAGTCCGCGAAGGCTGCTTTGGGACCGGAATATTCTGTCCCGGCTATGGGGTGCGCGGCCAGATATTGCTTTCTCTTGGGATGATCTGCCACTAGTTTGCAAAGCTTGGCTTTGGTAGAACCCACGTCAAAAACTAAGGTCTCTTCTCCGACCTGATCCAGAGTTTTCAATAGCAAATCTCCCAATGTATCCGCTGGAGTGGCCAGGATCACGATATCTACATCTGCATCAGGCTGATCCTTTGCTTCCTGAATGATACCTAGATTTAATGCATCCTGGAGGTTTTTTTCGCTTGCATCCGTACCAGAAATAGAGATTTCAGGGAATTTTGATTTAGCCGCCAAAGCAAATGAGCCCCCGAGTAGCCCTAAACCTATGATGTGTAATTTTTTCATTTTCTCTTATTTAATGCGGTTGATAGCCTCCAAAATCTTAAACTCAGGCATGCATAGTGAAAACCTCACGTAATCATTGCCATCCGAACCAAAGATTTTCCCTGGAGTAATAAATATATATCTTTCGTAGAGTAACTCGTCAACGATCTGATCAGCAGTTTTACCTTCAGGTACCTTGCACCAGACAAAAAGACCTGCTGCCTTTTCATCGTAGGTCAGTCCCAGTTTGTCTGCCAACTTCCAGACTAGTTTTCTCCTGCTTTGGTAGGTGCTTTCTATGTCTGCAAACCAACTTTCCCCCAGATTCAATGCTGCTATAGCACCCTTTTGGATCCCAAGAAACATTCCGGAATCCATGTTGCTTTTCACTTTTAATACCTTAGAGATCCAATCTTCTCTTCCTGTCAGCATCCCGACCCGCCAGCCCGGCATATTGAAAGCTTTACTTAGGGAATTTAATTCAAGCGCAACCTCCTTGGCTTCGGGAATGGATAGGATGCTCAGAGGTTCCTTAGTCAGGATATGGCTGTAGGGATTATCATGAAGCAAAACGATTTCATGTTTTTTGGCAAAGGTAACCAGTTCCTGCATCAGGGTTTTGCTGCCTGGAGCGCCGGTGGGCATATGCGGATAATTGATCCACATGATTTTCACTTTGCTGAGGTCTTGATTCTCTATTTCTTCGAAATTTGGCCGTCCGGCTTTTTCTAGGTCTATGGAATAATAAATTGGTTTAGCCCCCACTAGCTTGCACACCGAGGTGTAGGTAGGATATCCAGGATTGGGGACCAATACTTCATCTCCAGGATTTAGAAAGGTCAAACTCAGGTGCATAATCCCTTCTTTGGAGCCCATCATGGGTAGGATTTCCTTGCTTGGGTCTAGGCTGACTCCATATGCTCTGGAGTAGAAATTTGAAATGGCTGTTCGCAACTCTGGTATGCCCTGGTAACTCTGGTAACCATGGGCCTGAGGATTGTCAGCGGTATTTTTCAGTGCTTCCGTCACCAATTTATCTGGCGCCAGATCCGGACTTCCGATTCCCAGGTTGATGATTGGCTTACCTTCCGCAATCATTTGATTTACCTCACGGAGCTTGGCGGAAAAATAGTATTCCTCTACTGTACTCACTCGATCTGCAAAACCTTTCATCTGTTTTTTTTATTTTCTACTTAGGTATTCACCAAAAATTTTCACCTCTCCAAAGCTAGTCCGAATTTCTTCAATAGTATCCGAGAAAATGGAATGATCTCCAAAAACCAAGTCAATGAAAAATGCATACTCCCAAGGTTTTTCTATGACTGGAATGGATTGGATTTTACTTAAATCCATGCCGTTTTCAGCGATCAAAGTCAGGAGTTTGGCCAGCCCCCCTTTTTGATTCTGAATGGTGACCTTGATGGATGCTTTGTTGACTGACTGATCCGGCCTCACCGTGTCTTTCTGCAGGATGATAAATCGGGTGAAATTACTTTTTACCGTCTGGATATCCTGTGCTAGTATTTCCATACCATAAATCTTCGCCGCGACGGTGGATGCTATTGACGCCACACCTTTCCACTTCCCATTTGCGATATCTCTGGCAACAGATGCGGTATCGGTGTCTTCCTTGAGTTGGATATGAGGATGTTGCGCAAAAAAAGCTTTGCACTGCAATAATGCCATTGGATGGGAGCGAACTTCTGTGATTTCCTGTATGCTTTGCCCGGGCAAAGCCATAAACTGGTGTCCTATGGGCAGGTAATACTCATCTCGGATGCTCAGGCCATAGCGATCGATCAAATCATAATTTGGTAAAATCGCTCCTGCAATGGAGTTCTCAATAGCCATAACGGCATAATCTGCTTCCCCATTTGCTACGGCCCTGGCTACAGGTTCGAAAGTCGTGAAATCTAATATTTCTATTTGATCTCCAAAATTGCGCAGCGCAACCTGATGATGAAATGAACCCAGGACTCCTTGAATTGCAATCTTAACCTGTGCCATTAGATGTCCTGATTGAGAACAGAGATTCCTGCTAGTTGGCAATGCTTCCAAAAGCTGGGGTATGATTTATTCACTACTGCCGGATCTTCTATACTCACCCGGGTCTTGGTCAGCAAAGGCATAAAAGCCATCGCCATGCGGTGATCGTCATAGGTATGGATTTTCACTTCTGCCGGCATGGTGACAGATGGGATTACCTGATAGACTTCGGGCTCGATTTCCTTTAGATCAGCATTGAATTTTGCCAGCTCTTGTTGAAGTGCGTAAATTCGGTCAGTCTCCTTGATTTTCAGGCTTTCCAGTCCCGTGAATTTAGCATCTTGTCCCAAAATAGCGCAGGTCACGGCGATAGTCTGTGCCAAATCTGGGCAGTGAGTGAAGTCCCAACTTTTCAGGCCAGTCACTTCTTTTTTCTGGAGTAAAACTCCACCGTTTTGGAAAGTGCTTTTGATGCCTAGTTGATCCATGATCGCCACCACGGCAGAATCTCCCTGCAAACTATTTTCCTTTAGCCCCTCTAAAAACAATTCACCTGAATCGGCACAGGCTAGTAAACTAAACCAGTAACCTGCTCCCGACCAGTCACTTTCTACCGCAAAAGTAGTAGGCTGGTAAGCCTGCTTGGGTATGTTGATTTTATTTCCTTCCCATGAATAGCTGATGCCAAACTGCTTCATGGTGTCCAAGGTCATTTCTATGTATGATCTGGAACCTACCTTGCCTTGTAGTTCGATTTCCAGTCCTTTTGGTAGCAAGGGTGCGATCATCAGCATGGCAGAAATGTACTGGCTGGACACATCCCCACGGATTTTTACCTGATGGCTTTTCTGCTCAGTCAGCCCATGTACAGCCATAGGAGGGTAGCCTTCTGCTCCCAAATAGTGGATTTCTGCTCCTACTGTCCGCAGTGCATCTACTAATATGCCAATTGGACGCTCACACATACGTGGGGTGCCGGTCATCACCTTGTTTTGGTTGGTAATGGCAGCATAAGCCGTCAAAAACCGCATGGTCGTCCCCGCATCCAATACGTCAAAAACGGGAGGGTTTTTCTTGAGCAGGCTGATCATGGTCTGGGTATCACGTGCTTCAGCTAGATTGCTCAGGGTGTTTTTTCCTTCTGTCAGCGCATCTATGATCAGCACACGGTTAGACTCACTTTTGGAAGATGGCAGCGGTATATGTGAAGGAGCGAAATCTGATTTTTGAGCCAGATGAATAACTTCCATAGTTTCGGTTTTCAAGGGACTGATGTATTAGGTATGAGAAATGTTTTGGTAATAATGAATGGCTTCGAGGATTTCTTGCCGGGTAACTGGTATGTTATAGGTGCAGTCGCCTATGGAACTCAGCAGGGAAAACATCAATTCTTTGCCTTCGTTTTTTTTGTCTTGCAGGCAAAAATCCAACACAGGAGCCAAGTCGCTTTCCTGGATTTCTATTTTCCCGTAAACTTTCAGGAAAGCATCCTGAATCTGCTTCAGTTCAGCCATGGACAGATCCAGTTTTTTATGGGAAAGCCAAGCTTCGCAAATCATTCCTACTGCGATAGCTTCTCCATGTAATAGGTGTCTGGGACCATCTAGAAAGTAGGTTTCGAATGCATGGCCTATGGTATGCCCAAAATTCAGGATCTTTCGCAGACCGGCTTCTTTTGGATCTGCCTCTACCACAGATTTTTTGATCTCTACAGAATGATGGATGAGCGGTGCCCAATAGGAATCTTGCCAATGATCGAAATCCAGACTTTCGAAATACTGCTTGTCACGGATCAGTCCATGCTTGATGATCTCAGCATAGCCAGACCGGATCTCTTTTTCAGGTAAGGTTTTCAGGAATTGAGACGCTACAATGACCGTTTCAGGTTCATTGAACACGCCCAAGTGATTTTTTAGGCCTTCGAAATCTACGCCCAGTTTCCCACCTACGCTAGCGTCCACTTGGGAAAGCAGGGTAGTAGGCATATTGATAAAACGTATACCTCTTTTGTAAATACTGGCGCAAAAGCCCCCCATGTCACCCAAAACTCCTCCTCCAATATTGAGGAAAAGTGCTTTCCGATCGAGCTGGGCTTCAGTCATGGCAGCCCAGATTTTCATGCAGGTGGCGATAGTCTTATTTTTTTCTCCAGGGTCTATGCTGTAAAAAATACTATTGGATGGAAAAACCTCTTCTACAATAGGCAGGCAGTGTTCCTTAGTATTTTCGTCTGTCAAAATAAAAATGCTGGAATATTTGATTCCGCTGAGTACAGCAGTCAAATCTACAGATGCATTTTCAGAAAAGATTATTGAGTTCACGAAGGATAAAGTTTACTGAGTTTAAAATTAAAAAAATCTAAGGGGAGAGGAGTCCTTCCCCTCAGATTTGAATAAGCTCAGTGATGATGTGTTACTAGTTTTGATCCTTGGTAGCTTTCAGCTCTTGAGCTAGGGCTACTTACTAGCAGTTTTAAATATTATTTTTTAACTGCATCAGCTTCTCTAAGCTGCTTTTCTTGACGCTTTACTGACTCCTCGTGTATACAATAAAGCAATTCGCGCATAAACTTCTCGCTTAGGTTTTTGGCTACTCCCTTTGCCGTACGGCCTTCCATTACTTCTTTCCAACGGTCAGACTGGAATACGGATAAGTGATGCTCTCTTTTATGCGCTCCGATCTGGTCGATCACCGCAAATCTTTCCTGAAGAATGTCTAGCAACTGGTCGTCCAGATGATCTACTGCTCTTCTCAGGTCGTTTAGTTTTTCGCTAGGCTGCTCAGATTCCAAAGGCTTCTTGAAGTCAATAGCTGCGATGATTTCTTTCAGTCTTTTAGGAGTCACTTGTTGTTTGGCATCAGACCAAGCTTTGTCTGGATCGTGGTGAGTTTCGATCATCAGACCGTCCAGTCCGAAGTTTATCGCTTTTTGGGAGATTTCAAGGATTCCATCTCTTTTTCCTACTATATGAGAGGGGTCATTGATGACTTCCATACCTGTCCATACACGTTTCAGGTGCATAGGCATAGACCAGTTTGGCTTGTTTCTGAATCTTTTGTCGTAAGCATCAGAGAAACCTCTGTGAATAGCTGCCAATTTATCCAGACCTACTGCGTGGAATCTTTCCAAAGCTCCCATCCAAAGGTCAAGATCGGGGTTCATTGGGTTTTTTACCATTACAGGGATATCTGTTCCTTTCAGCGCATCGGCAATTTCCTGTACGGCGAAAGGGTTTACTGTAGTTCTGGCACCCACCCAAACCACGTCCACGTTGTTTCTAAGGGCGATTTCTGCATGAGCTGCATTGCCTACCTCCACGGTAATTGGGATGTTCAGATGATGACGTACGATTTCCATCCACTTTAAGCCTTCCTCACCTATACCTTCGAAGCTTCCCGGTCTGGTGCGTGGCTTCCAGATTCCTGCACGGAACATGGATGGGATGATGTTGTTTTCTTTCATTTCCAGACAGATCTTTTCGATCTGCTCAGGAGATTCTGCAGAGCAAGGTCCTGCGATGATGGTGGGTCCGGTCAGGCCGAGGCCCCAGTCTTTGATTTGTTTGTGCGCTTTCATATGATTACTGAGCTTTAAATGAAAAAAGCCCGACTCTTTCGAATCGGGCTTTATGTGTTTATATTTTCTTTTAGTTTTTGGCTAGGCAATACACAGCACCGATTCGATTTTGGCTTCGAAAGTAAAAGTAAAAGAAGGTAAAATATGTCGCTGCTGCTTTTAACATGTGCCAAATGTAATAGCCCAATTTTTAAAAACAAAATAATTTTTCTTCTCTTAAATTGATAATCTCCTAATAGCAGTTGGCTTTCTTTTGATTTATTGTAATTCTCCTTTGAAAATCCCTGATCTGTAAAATTATATTTTGTTTTTGATTTGAATTTTTTAAGATTCTTCCTGAAATTTTTTTAAGCAAACTGGCTGAAAATGAATCTGATCTATGAGTGCTGAAAGTGTAATGAGCTTTAATTCAAAGTCGGCTGACCTCTAGAAAACACCCTGATAGCTAAGGTAAAAGCTTGTTTCAAATATCAGAACAATCCCTGTCCAAAAGCAGTTTTTTTAATATCTTTGCGCCTTATTTAAGGATTATGCCTGCCCAACCCAATATTTCTTTTGAAAATTTAAAAGTTGCCTTTGCTTCAAAATCAGATGCGGAGCTAAAGAGGATGCACTTGGTCTTTGCTTTATTGAACAATAAAACTGTCTCAGACATAGGTATAAGCTTGACGCATTTCGCACTGAAACTTCATCTTCCGATCAAGTGGATCATGAAGCAGACGATGTTTGGTCATTTTTGCGGTGGAGAGACCATTGCAGAAAGTGTGGAAGACTGTAAGGGACTGGCTGAGTTTGGGATTGAATCTTGTCTGGACTATTCGGTGGAGGGGAAAGGTGATGAGGAGAGTTTCGAAAAGACCACAAAGGAAATCCATCAGACCTTGGTGGAGTCAGCCAAAACGGACTATTTGCCTTTCGGTGTGCTGAAGGTGACTGGATTAGGTGACTACCATATCCTGACCAAAATCCAGGCTAAAGAAAAATTATCCGATAAGGAGGAGGCAGCATTCCAGCGTTGTAAAGCCAGAGTGGATTTGCTTTGCAAAGCTGCTTATGACCTGGGATTGAGAATCCTGATTGATGCGGAAGAGTCATGGTTTCAGGATGTAGTGGATGCCTTGACATATGAGGCCATGGAAAAGTACAATACCGAACGCTGTGTGGTGTACAATACTTTCCAGATGTACCGGGCAGATATGCTTGGCAGGCTAAAGGAAGCAAAAGTGCAGGCAGCAGAGCGAGGGTATAAATTGGGTGCAAAGCTGGTACGGGGAGCATACATGGAAAAGGAGCGAGAGCGGGCTCATGAGCTAGGCTATCCCAGCCCGATCCAGCCGGATAAAGCTGCTACGGATAGGGATTATAATGCGGGGGTGGAGTTTTGTCTAGCGCATCACGAGCAGGTTTACCTCATGAGTGGCTCACATAATGAGAACAGTAACTTGTTAGTCGTGGAACTGATGGATAAATTTGGCATTGATCCTAAGTCTGACCAGGTTTTCTTTGGGCAGCTTTATGGAATGAGTGATAATATTTCCTTCAATTTGGCCAATGCCGGTTATCGCGTTTTGAAATATGTGCCTTATGGTCCGGTAGAAAAAGTAATGCCATACCTGACCCGAAGAGCGGCTGAAAACTCTAGCATAGCAGGACAGAGCAGTAGGGAGTTTGAACTAATCAAACGGGAAATAGCCAGAAGGAAGCAAAATAATTGATCAATTGGCAGTCTCAGCCGTGGTGCTGAGGTCCATAGACGGTAATCTAAGGTATTGGAAAAATTCTAATACATTAACTAGTTCAAATTTGGCATTGCTTAGCGCAAATGCTGAATTTCAAATTTTGAATTATAAATTTCAAATCATATACAATGCAACTTTTAAGCGAACAGGAACTTGAACGTAGGAAAGATAGGGAAGAATTGATGAAGCTAGGGATAAACCCTTATCCAGCGGAGGCTTTTCCCATCAATGTCACCGCGGAGGATATTCATCGTAACTATGAAAACCGCAAAAATGACTACAAGAGCATTTCCATCGCTGGCCGGCTGATGAGCCGTAGAATTATGGGTTCGGCTTCTTTTGGCGAAATCCAAGATGCATCTGGCCGTCTGCAATTCTATGTGCGTCGTGATGATATCTGTGAAGGAGAAGACAAGACGCTTTATAATACTGTATTCAAAAAGCTCTTGGGTATAGGAGATTTCCTAGGCTTGAAAGGCTATATTTTTACCACTCAAACCGGTGAGATTTCACTTCATGTGACGGAATTGACCATTCTTTCCAAATCTATCAAGCCCCTGCCGGTGGTAAAACGTGATGAGGAAGGCAATGTGCACGATGGTTTTACCGATCCTGAGATGAGATACCGTCAGCGCTATGTGGATTTGACCGTAAATCCTGAGGTGAAGAAGACCTTTATCACGCGCTCTAAAATCATCACTCAGATGAGGCGGTATTTTGATGATCATGGCTGGCTAGAGGTGGAGACACCTATCCTTCAGGCCGTGCATGGAGGAGCTGCGGCTCGTCCTTTTGATACGCATCATAATACGCTGGATATGCCGCTTTACCTGCGTATTGCCAATGAACTATATCTGAAAAGACTTATCGTAGGCGGATTCGACGGTGTCTACGAGTTTGGGAAAATGTTCCGAAATGAGGGCATGGACCGCACACATAATCCGGAGTTCACCTCTATGGAAATCTATGTGGCTTACAAAGATTACATCTGGATGATGGAAATGGTGGAGGAGATGATCGAGCAAGTCACCCAGGAGATTCATGGCAAAACCAAAATTAAGGTAGGAGGCAATGAAATCGAGTTTGCAGGGCCTTACAGAAGATTGAGCATGTATGACTCGATCAAGGAGTATGCAGGAATAGACGTGAGTAAAATGGATGAGACTGAACTTCGACAGGTTTGTAAAGACCTGAATATAGAAGTGGACGACTCTATGGGCAAGGGCAAACTGGTGGACGAGATTTTCTCTGAGAAGGTGGAAGCGCACTTGATTCAGCCAACTTACATTACGGATTATCCAATAGAAATGACACCTCTTGCCAAAAAGCACAGAACTGAGCCCGGATTGGTAGAACGATTTGAGCTTTTCGTAAATGGTAAAGAAATAGGAAATGCCTACACAGAGCTAAACGACCCTATCGATCAGCGCGAACGTTTCGAAGAACAGCTGAAGCTGGCTGAGCGTGGGGATGACGAAGCGATGGCGATGGATGAGGATTTCCTTCGCGCCCTAGAATATGGAATGCCTCCGACTTCCGGATTGGGTATTGGCATAGATCGGCTGACTATGCTGATGACAGATAATACTACCATACAGGAGGTTTTGTTTTTCCCTCAGATGAGACCGGAGAAAAAGCAAGTCGAAATGACTGAGGAAGAAAAACTGGTGTTTGAACTACTCAAGGCAGATTCTCCTGTGGAATTGCCGGAACTGAAAGGAAAAGCAGGTCTGAGCAATAAAAAGTGGGATGTGGCTATGAAAGGACTGACTGGAAAAGGAGTAGCCAAAGTGAGCAAAGAAGGTGATAAACTAACAGTCTCACTAGTGGACTAATATCTTTTTGGTAAAACTTACATAAACCGGGCTGAGAAGTCCGGTTTTTTTGTTTTAGCGTAGGAGTGGAAAAAAGACTTCCAATCAGAAGGTATATGCCCAACCCATCGGTGCTAGTCCTCCGTCTCCAAACAGCCTGATTATCTTTCAATTATATGCCTCATGACGAAGCCTAATCGATAATCCGGGTTAAATCTCAGCGCTACCGTCTTTTTTTCTTTTCATTTCAGATTGGCGCATCGGCATTTGATCTATGGTTTTAAAAAGTTCGTCGCAGGAGAGAACGGTGTTTTTTTGGAGTTTCACTCCGCCATCAAGGCCTATCAATGAAATCTGGAATTCTTTATTCTCTTTGGGTGATTTTTCAGATTCCTTGAATGTGCTTACCCACTTTCCCTCCAGTGTAAGACCTTGGCGATACTTTTGGTCAGTGTTTTGGTACACGACTATTCGTCTTTCATCTAATCCTTTTTGATGAGTTTGTAATTCATGAATTTGTTGCTTGAACAGAGGATCTCCCGGGTTTTTCGTCTGAATAATAATTAACCTGTTCTTCCATTGATGGGATGAAAGATCCTGGGCGAAATTTGCTATTGGCACCATTAGGAAATAGGGAAAAAGTATAAACTTATACATGTTCATAGCTACCTAACCGGAAAAGCCGGAAGTGGTTTTGAAAAGTCACATATTTCTTGTGTATGAGGAGTTGACTCTTAGCTTTTTAGATGGATTGTCTCTATTCAATTGGGCAGGATTTGGTTCTCCAAAATTAACACACTGGGGATTTCACTTACTCCTCTTATCAGCAGTTTGGTGTACTCCAGGGTATTATGTGCATAGGATCCTAGCACTATATCGGAATCCCCATCTCCATCTAGATCGCCCACGTCCATGGTTAACCATTTGCCCTCAGCAGCCTCCGGGATAAACTTGGGCAGAAACTTCAGATTACCTACATTTTCAAAAAGCAAGAACTGCTGTGCGGGGTTTTCTATATCATCATAGAATGCAATGCTGGCCAAATCCAAATCCCCGTCCCCGTCAAAATCTAAGCTCATGACCTTAGCTGCCCCATACTGGGGATAGAACCAGGACTCTTCAAAATCTCCGTTTCCATTATTGCTATAAATTCGGAAACCATGATAGGGTTTTGGAACGGATGAATAATCCCAATTATCTCCATTGCTCGTGATGATATCTAGTAGGCCATCTGCATTCATGTCCTGCAATTCAAAATAGCTGGTTCCGGACACTGCAGAAAATTGCAGTAGGATTTGCTCAAACTCGAAGGAGCCGTTTCCTTGATTATAAAAGACAGATAGCCTTTCATTTCCCTGGCAAAAGAGTGCTACAATATCCAATTTCCCATCTTTATTCAGATCCACAAGTTCTACTTTTCGAGCACCGGATCCGCCTAGCAGCAGGGGTTCAGCTTTGAAATTTCCATCTGAAAATACAGCTAAGTTTCCTCCATGATTACCATAGTTGCAAAGGACAAAGTCTTCCTTTCCATCATTTTGAAGATCTGCCCAAGCCCCAAAAACCGGCCTTGCTAAGTCCTCAACTTGCACCTCCCAACTGTCTTGGTTCAGGTTCATTTCATAGATAGCCCCCTGCGCCAAATCACTGGGTGCTATACTGCCTACAGAAATGAAATTATAGGTGTTCGGTGCCCTTTTGATAAAATGAACTGCCGGGCTAGCAGTGGCAGGAAGAGTAAAGAGCTGGTCCTGCTGTACGTTGACAAATACCTGATTCGTATTAGCATCTGCTATGATCAATTCAGATCTTTCTTCATTAATAGCGACCAAGCTAGTTTGGGGGCTTTGGATTCCTTCTATAAATAGTTTTTTTGGGGTAAAGGTATCAAGGATGGAAGGAGCTTCTTTTGGGATTTGAGGAGGTAAAACTACGGGAGCTTCTTCTAAAAAATAGCTGATGATGGCCTGAAAGTCCTCCTTGCTGATTTGGGGTGTGGAAGGATAGATTCCTAGCTTTTTGACCCTGGCGATTTCCTCTTCAGATTTGTTTTCCCAGACTTTCAAACTATCCTGAGCTACTTTGAATCCCATAAAAGCAGCCATTTGGGGCAAGACCTTTTGTTGCCAAATATGCTTAGGAAGTAAAGTAGGGGATGGATTGGCATGACAGGAAGCACAGTAGCTTTCGGCTAGAGTTTTACCTTTCAGTTTGCTGTCACTTTGAGCTTGGATGCCATAGCCCAAGTGAAGAAATAGCATAAATAGGAAGATCGATTTGCGAATAGAAGGCATTTTTGTCTAGGTAAAGATACCCGGCTTTTGATCAGAAGTGATTAAGGAGTAAGTTAATCCTTTGGGTGAAAATACCCTTAAATGTAGGTTGAGAATTTAATTTATATGATTATCCGCTTTTCTGCCTGTAAGGAGGCAAAAGTAGCATAGGATATGTTAAAGGCCACTTCAGCCTGTCCCGCTCCTGCGGGGGTCTTCGGTCATCGGTCTTCTGGCCGGTTGAGCGGAGAAATATTGGTTACTGGCATCATTACTTATATCAATGTTTATTTTTAGGATTATCCAGAATGTTCCACGTACAGAAAGACAGCTGCAATAATTAATCTATCAAATAGTTTTTCTCCAAAGTATCTTCTGTTGAGCTTGTAAGCAAATTGATGCAGATATTTTTCAGAGAACATATGGTAGATACCCGGAAGATTCTTTTTCAAGTTACTAATGGCCGTATGAACCCAATTTAGTTCTCCATTTGCTGAATCTTTAGTGGATTTTACCTTGATGTGTTTCTCAACCATTTTTTCCAGATCAACATAGGTTGTATTCTTATCGGTGAATAATACCGATGAGGAGGCTATCGCCTTGCCTACAAACTGTTCAACCTAATCTTTGCTTACATCTTCAAGTTTTTTCATTTTGAAAAAACCACAGTGCTTTCCTTTTTTACCTGAACCTAGGTCTTCCAGGGGTGTGGATTCGGAAGCCACAGCAACGATGGACTGTTTCTGACTGCCTTTACCTCGTTATAAACGTTCTTGAACCTTTTTTCGGGTCGCTTTTTCGACATAGGCCTCATCATATTCCACCATTCCTTGAAGCAAATAAAGCTCATCTCTTTTCCCCATTAATGCTCTTATTTTATGCATCAGATCAAAGGCTGTCTGGTAGCGTTTTAGATCCAGTTGTCGCTGAAACTCCAAACAGGAAAAGCTCTTCTTGGTCGCTGGCATCAATAGGAATGCGGTAAACCAAGTATGCAGCGACAGATTGCTGGATTCCATCACTGTACCTGCTTTCAAGGATGTCCACCTCCTACAAACGCTGCGTTCAAGGAACTTCCTGCCGGAAACCAATACTGCTTGGCAAATCCCTTGCAGGTTTTACAATAAACCCCGGTCTTTTTTAGGTACTCTTTCAAAAGTGCCTCACAACTTTCCTCATTTGGAAAATGCCGGATAAATTCAATGATAGTCATGGCTTTGTGTATTTTTACACAAGTACCGATTACCTTCACATTTACGGAAACTTTTGTAACCACCTGTCAATGAATATTTGGTAACGTGTAGGATTCCGTACAGTCATTTTGAATTTTAAAGGAATAAATAATTCGACCAATTGAATTTTGAACTTGTTGTTCCCAGACCTATCTTATTAGGAAATTGAGATTTATGAAGAACTTTTTACTACTACCTCTTTTCGTAGTAATAATAGCTTGCAGCGAAAAGACACAAGAAACCCAATCGGAAGCTTACGATGTTCCAGAACTGTTGATTAGGGACAGCTTAGTGATTGATCACTTGACAAAGCTCTATTTGATTGATGTGAAATCTGACAGATCAGAATACTTGTTTTTTGATTTTACGTCCAAGGATTTTTTGCGGGTAAATAGAGATGGACAGGTTATTATTAAAGCAAATAGAAGTGATGATGGGCCTAATAGCTATAAGGAGACCTATTTTTACACAGCTGATTATCTTGATAGTGATAAAATCCTGTTGCTTACGTATAATTTTGCGTTTTATTATGATTTGGAGTTCAACCTTCTTGAAAGGAGAAAGCTTGATTTTTCTTTAGATACCAGGAATGTAGGGGGAAGCAGAGCAGCAGAAGTGTTAGCAAACCAGTTTTATACTTTCTCAATTGAGGCGAGCGATATTGACGATGTTTATAGAGGCGAAGAATTTAACATTGCTTATCCATTTTTAACGTTTCGTGACCCACATTCTCTGGCTAAAACTGCCCATGCTTCGATACCTGAGGAAAGTCAAATCAGAAAATCACCCGCAAACTATGTAAATAAAGATCCCTTAATTTTAGAGAATGATAAAGGTTTATGGGTGTTGTTTCCTAACTCTCCTGAACTGTATGTTTTTAATAGAGATAGTCTTAGTCTGAAAAGAACAATTGCTTTAGAGCCAGATGATACCTACAAACAGATTCTACCTCCTAATCCTGAGATTAATTTTGATGGTTTTTTGAAAGAGCTGGCAGCTTCTCAGTATTTGTCATTTGCTTTTTCTAATGACTATCTCTTGACTATGTATTCTGGTGCAGCTCCGCAGGCTGAAGTTGATAGATTGCCGAAAGAATACCTGGGAGGACCTGAATTCACGGACCTGGCAGATAAATACAAAACCACAACCTATTATCAGATATTTAAAGAGGAAAAGAAGCTTTGGGAAGGGACTTGGGATGTAAGGCTCTCCTCCATTCGTAATCTTATCTATTCTGATGCCAAGCCGGGCGAAGATCCCGATGAAGTAGAGAAGGACGTTCAGACCATTTATTTTTATGAATTGAAATAAATTTACTTCCAAACAATCTTCCTTTAGAGATGCTTTAGTAGCAAAGCATTTTAAAGTCTAACAGATGAAAGGAAAGAATATAGTTATCATAGGAGGTACCTCTGGTATTGGAAAAGCCGTAGCAGATTTGGCAAAAGAGAAAGAAGCCAATCTATTTCTCTATTCCAAGTCTGCGGAAGGAGTACATCAGCTGGACGTGACAGAGGCTGATGTGAAGCTGGAAGAACTGCCTGAGCAGATCGATGGGTTGGTGTATTGCCCGGGGTCGATTAACCTGAAACCATTCCACAGGATTTCTATGGAGGATTTCCAGTCCGAAATGAATATCAATTTTTTTGGGGCAGTGAAAATCCTTCAGGCCTGTTTGAAAAATCTAAAAAAATCCGGTAACGCCTCCGTAGTGCTCTACAGTACTGTGGCAGTACAAACCGGAATGGGATTTCATGCGGGGATTGCCTCTGTCAAGGGGGCATTGGAGGGGCTGGTACGTTCTCTCGCCGCAGAATGGGCTCCAAGCAAAATCAGAGTAAACGCTATAGCGCCATCCCTCACAGATACGCCTTTAGCTCAACAGCTGGTCAGTACGGATGAAAAACGCTTGGCTTCGGATAAAAGGCACCCCTTGGGCAGAATAGGTAAGCCGGAAGATGTAGCCGAGGCTACCTGTTTTCTACTTGAGGAAAAATCATCCTGGGTGACCGGACAGATACTTCATGTAGATGGAGGAATGTCAAGTTTGAAATAAAGTCTGGCCCGAAAATAAATACACGGTATGTTGAATTTATTGCACATGGGTATGGTGTAATGTGTTGATAATATGTGTTTTAACTAGTTTTTGGGGCGGTGTGGGCCTTGGAATAGTTTTGGTGACTTTTTAGATGAATTAGAAAGGAAATCATAAAAGAACATCAACTTGTGATGTTTTTATTACCTGGATTAGGGTCTTGAAAATTGATTTTCCTTTAAGATGTTTCACTAAAATTTGCTCACTATGAAAAATTTAACATACCTATTTCTCCTAACATTTTTCAGTGTTTCGCTGCTCTCTTGCTCCCAAAAAAGTATGAAAGTGGTGACTAGGGAAGATGGAGGAGCCAGCTTATCCGATTACAATACTTACGCTTGGATTTCTGATAAGGAAAATATTCCAAATGCCTATGCGCTGGTCGGAAATAGTACTGCTTTGGTACTGAATAATGAATCAGCTCAGAAAATGGTAAAAGAAGCTGTGGAGCTTCAGATGGAAGCGCGTGGTTTTGCAAAGGACGATTCAAACCCTGATATGCTGATCAATTTTCAAGTACTGGGAGAAGATACAGAACTGAGAAAGTATATTCTAGATAATGGTCAGGATTACCTGGGTTTTGGTCCTAGATCTAAAGCTACCCAGATGGTGCCAGTAGATAAAGGAACTGTACTGATCAACTTTATGGATGCTACCAGTGGAAATCAGATCTGGCAAGGATATGCTGCCGGGGCGCTTAGAGACAGTGATATGAAAAATATGAGTGTCATGGAAGAGCGCGTGGGTGCCATCTTCGAAGACTTTGATTTCAATCAGTTTGAAACCAGCGTGACTGCAGAATAAAATCCAGATTTAATTGTAGTTGATTGTGCCAATCCCGGACTCGATGTTCGGGATTTTTTTAGGTATATACCGTAGAATCAGATTATTATTTTTAGATCTGATTATCCGCAATGATGCCAGTAGTTAAAGAATGTGGCTAGATAGTAGCGGGTAATCGTCCACCGACGAAAGTCCACTGCCCACAGCAAGTAGTAAGAAACCTTAACCTATAATGTCTCTCGCTCATGGTATGAAAAGCGGATATCCATATTTTAGCTATGAAAGCTAGTATGACTAAAAAGTCACAAACTGGTATGATTATCATCCATGAGAGATTCCATCCCGTATCCTTCGTCACGGGATAGGTTCTGACGAATAAAAATCAAATCATAAACAGATGAAACGACCTATCTTTCTTTTAACTCTGAGCTTCATATTTCTTTTGTCCTGCGGCAAATCCGATCACACAGCTCCATATATACATACAGTCACCGGAGCCGTACCTCTTGATTCTATGGGTTTAAGCTTGATTCATGAGCATATGCTGGTGGATTTTATCGGAGCAGATGCTGTTTCCCCGCATCGGTATAATCAGGAGGAAGTGATTGCTAAAGTTTTGCCTTATCTACTTGAGGTCAAAGCGTTTGGTGTTAAAACAATTTTTGATTGTACACCATCCTATTTGGCAAAAGATCCGGAATTATTGAAAATTCTGAGTGAAAAGTCCGGGATTCAAATTCTGACTAATACAGGTTTCTATGGTGCAGTCGCCGGTAAGTACCTGCCTGATTTTGTGTTTGAAGAGACAGCAGTTCAACTGGCTGATCGCTGGATAGCTGAATATGAAAATGGAATAGGCGAAACGGGTATTAAGCCAGCTTTTATCAAAATCTCTGTCAATGAAGAAATACCACTGAGAGAAGTGGATGCGAAGCTGGTAAAAGCAGCTGGTCTGACGCATCAAAAAACTGCTATGCAAATCGCTTCCCATACCGGAACCTGGGCTACGGCGGAGCAAGAAGTAGAAATTCTAATGCAAATCGGAGTGGATCCTTCTGCATTTGTGTGGGTACATGCTCAGGCCGAGCAGGATTTTCAAAATTATCTGCAAGCCGCCAGGCTTGGCGTTTGGATCAGTCTAGATGGAATTGGATGGAGTTTGGATGAATATGTAGAGCGCCTACTTTTCGCGAAGGAAAATGGGTTTTTGGGAAATGTGCTGATCTCACATGATGCCGGGTGGTATGATCCATCCAAGCCTGGCGGGGGAGACTTCGTTCCTTTCACCAATATTTTCGAAAAGCTGATGCCGGCGCTAAATGAAAAAGGTTTTGAGCAAACGGATTGGGAGATGTTATTGGAAGAGAATCCCAAGCAGGCTTTTGGAAATTAATAATTGGCAATATGGATATACGGAGTGGTGCCAGTCACCAAAATCTTTTTGCTTACCTGGTCAGAAGACCGCGAAGAATCGCGCAGTAGCGGGATAGGCCGAAATGACCACAATTTTTAAGTTTAACGTACCTTTATTGCTTTGGTCTCTTTACCGGCTGGAAAGCGGGAATCCATAATTGCCAAATTTCAAGAGTCAATTTCCAAGTTCAACTTGAGATTACTTTAATTTGAACCCCATTCTGTACGTTGCCATTAAGTACCACGGCCAATAACCTCCGAACGAAGACATGCTCACTAATGCCGAGTTTCTTCTATTTTCATTTTTGCTTTTCCAGTCAAATACGACCTGTTGTGTATAACCTAACCTGGCAAACCGCTCTATGCTATACAAATATTCATAATATGTCCCAAGCTCATCTTGCCTTAAGTAAGCTCCATCGGTACTGTTTTCACTTCCGATTTGAAAAGAAGGTCCAAAGGCCAAAGAGATTCTAAAATCCTTTTTAGTTTTCAGTACATCGTATTTCAATGTGGCACTGGTGAAAAGGCCAGAAGAATTATCCTGACCAAAATTTGGGTCATCAAAATTGTCGAATGATTTAATCGATTGGTAATAGGTCAAAGAGGGGTTCAAAGTAGTCCTCTTACCTAAGGAATAACTCAGTTCATTACTCACATGAATGCCATAAAGTCCTATGTTTCCATCAATTGCAGGGCCGGCACCTATATAGTATGTCAGGTTTTTTGCTTCTTGAGCAAAGGAGCTTGACCCTAAAAAAAGAGTAAGGAGGATAAAGTGCTGAAGTATTTTTATAGTCATAAAGTTTATTTAAGTATTTGACCGAAAGCTAACAAAAAAACTTAGTTGCAATTATGGGCTACAGCTGGGGAGTCTTGTTCTTTAATTCTTCTTTGGCCTGGGATATCTTTTGCAAAGTAGCCTGATCATTTTCACTAATCAGAGCTTTGATGGAATCCAAGGCTTTGGCATAATATTCTACCCAGGTATCCAAAATCAATTGCTCATCTTTTTTTGATCCACCGCCTGCTATAGCATCTTTACTCAGCTGAAACTCGGTTTGCAATCTAGCATGGGCTGCTGATGAAAGCATCAACACGAGTTGATCGGCAGTGTGTTCGTCCGCGTTCAAAAGGGTGTAAGCCGAAACCAAGGCGGCTGTCCCTACATTTTGCATGGTTTTCTGGGAGACCTTGTCCAGACGGTCATTATCGGTGTGATAAAACTGATCCGTAAAGTGCCAAAGCAATAGTCCTGGAATATCTGCCCTCAAAAAGGGCGTGTGATCAGATCCTCCTTCAAAGGGATTGGTTTTGACCACCCAGTCTGCATACTCACCTTGCGTTTCAAAAACGCTTATGATAAAATCATTGAGGTAGTGAGGAGTCATGTCCTCGACTTTCAGTGGTCTGCCTCCCCATTCGCTATGCTTATCCTCTCCTCGTGTCCAGATAGCACTTGGGTCAGGCATTTTTTCTATCAGGAAAGTTCCACCTGTGATAGCTGTGTTTTCGCCCACCATGTCCAGGGAAATGCCCCAGTTGATGGCGGCTTCTCTTTTGTCCTTTTCTTGTATATACCGTCCTGTGGATACGATTTCGTCCCCCCAGAGAAAGGTAAGCGTGCGCTTCAGGTCTAGCTTCCCTTGTTTGATCAGATCAGCGGTAATGCTTGCCATTTCCAGTTGAGTGCCCACTCCGGTGGCGTTGTCATTGGCACCAGGTTCCTGGATATGGGCAGAAAAAACCAAGCTTTCCAGGGGTAATTCCGAGCCTTTCACATTGGCGACTACGGTCAGTTCCTCCGATTCATAAATCTTGGTTTCTACCTTTGCCAGGACTTCTACTTTGCCTTTGGCTAGGGCTGATTTTAGTTGGTCCTTGGCCCGGTAAGACAATGCAATGGCCCAGATGGGATTCTTTTCATCATACCTCAACCCTCGAAATTGGATGGAAGTGGTGTTTTTTTCTGGCTGAAGGTACTCCGGCATGTCGTATGTCAGCACTCCCAAAGCTGCATTTTCTCCTACAAAAGACTGAAGCGCTCTGAAGCTTAACTGGTCCGAAAAGATGATCTTTCCCTTGACAGCACTAGCAGTCAGTTGATCTCTAGACGATATGTAGACCACTTCAGCTCTCACTCCGGATGGGGGAGTGGAGGAGGAGTATTGGTAAGTCATATTTCGGTTGGTCTCGGAGTTGAGCAGTAAGTCATCGGTGCCGAGTATTTCCAGGGATGCAGCTACTGGCTCCCATGTTGGCCGATTCATTTTCCTAGTTTCGATTCGGTAAGTGAACCTGTCTGAGGAGGATGCATTTTCTTCTAAAACATAGCCTGCAGCTTCCAGTTTTTCAGCAATCCTATAGACGGTGGCATCAAATCCGGTGTTGCCCGCAAGTCTCCAATATTGCTCCACAAAACCAACTGTTTCATAGGCCAAATCGGCTTTGAATTCCGGGCGTACTAGGCTGAAATAGGGATTGATACTTTGATGTAGGGGGGATTTCTGCGCAAAAGAAACGCCCGAGAGACTGATTAGAACTAGGAGGAATGTTGCTTTTAAATTCATGCTGGATTAGTTTTCCGTTGCTAGTTAGTGTTTTCTAAGTGTAAAATGGAAACCGCTTAAAGAAACAGAATGCTGTGGGCTTAGGTGAAGAGGATTAATTGATTTTCTTGCCAAATTCTTTCGGGTATTTGACGGAGGCAGCGATCGCCAAAGCCGGAATCATCGCAATGCCAACCCAGATGAAAAATCCGGTATAGCCCAGCCATTCTTGGATATAGCCTGAAATCATCCCGGGAAACATCATGCCCATAGCCATAAATCCTGTGGCCAGAGCATAGTGGGAGGTCTTGAATAGTCCCTCAGCCAGGTAAATCAGAAAGATCATATAAGCGGCAAAACCGAATCCATAGCCGAATTGCTCGATCACGACCACCGTCCCTGCAAACAATATGTTTTCCGGTTGGAAATGTGCCAGCCCGATGTACAATAAATTTGGTAGGTTGAGGGAAAGTGCCATAGGGATCATCCATTTGCCCAATCCATGACGGGAAATGGCAATTCCCCCGAGAATACCGCCTAAAAGTAAAGCAATGACCCCAATAGTTCCATATAGAAAACCTACCTCCGAGGTGCTTAATCCCAGTCCACCCGTCTGTCTATCTTCCAGTAGAAATGGAGATGCCATTTTCACCAATTGAGATTCTCCTAGACGATAGAGAAGCACAAAGGCCAAGGAAATCCCTATGTTTTTCTTGGTGAAAAAGGTGCTAAAAACCTTCCCAAAACTGGCTTCCCGGGCTCTTTTTTCAGCTGTTTCTTCTACTTTTGGCGTAGCCAAAGAATTGATGAAAGTCAGCATCAGCATCAGCAAAGCGACCAGGGTCATGGTGTAGGACCAAGCCTTGCTGTTATCTCCCAGACTGGTTTCCAGATAGCCTGCTACCATTACGATGAGTCCCTGTCCGGTAATCATTCCTATTCTATAAAAAGTCCCCCGTAACCCTACGAAGAAGGATTGTTGCTCAGGTTTCAGCGCGATCAGGTACATGCCATCGGAGGCGATGTCATTGGTGGCGGAGGCAAAAGCCCCCATCCAGAAAAAGGCTAAGGTGATGAAGAAAAACTGATTGCCGGCAGTGCTTAAGCCCACTTCAAAAAAGACTAAAGAAAGGATAAACTGCATGGAAAGAAACCACTTCCGTTTGGTGCCGAAGAGATCAACTATTGGGCTCCAGATCGGTTTGATCACCCAGGGCAAATACAATAAGCTTGTGTACAAACCAATGTCCGAATTGGAGATGCCGAGCTTTTTGTACATGATCACAGACACCACAATGATGACGATGTACGGAATACCTTCGGTCATGTAAAGTGAAGGAATCCATATCCAAGGGGATTTTTGACTGGGTTTGTTCATGGTTTTCTGATCAGATTTTCATAGACACTGATTTCTGACCCTTCGATGGTTTTTGCATTTACGGCTTTTTGGTAAAATTCTGCCGGTCCCACTCCGCCTATGATGGCGTAGGCATAGCCCATTTCCCGCATGGCTTGCAGGGATTTGATCAATAGGATTCTGCCTATTCCCTTTCCGCGTTCAGTTTCTAAAGTTCCGGTGGGGCCAAAGAAGTTTTTGGCTGTGCTTTCGTAGCAGGCAAAGCCCAGGATATCATTGCCTCTTTGCGCCAGCATGCAGGTCACTGGCTGTCGGGTAAACGAAATTTCCGTTTCGGATTTCCAGTACGCTCCAAATTGCTCCAAAACCCATTCGCAAACCAGGTGCTTTTCAGGTGCTATCGCTCTGCGAAAGACTATGTTTTCCTTTTTTAACAGGCGTGACTCTTCGAGTGAAATGTCTGGCAATCCAATCAAGCGAACGAGCATGTCTTGCATAACAGTTGATTTATGGGATTTGGTATACCTGGGTCTGGACTATCCTCCCGTAATGGTCTATCCAACGAACCGCAAGATACTCGGTATTTAGACTTTTTACTTCTAGCGTTCTGGCACGCATGCCGCCTACCCACACCGGATGGATCTCCGAATCGGCCAATTGATCCAATTCGTTGGCACCTTGGATTAAGGCATATCGTATCGCCGGATCAAGCGGATTTGCCATACGAATGGTTGTCATTTCTGCATTGGCTTCCACAGAGAAGACTACCGGAGTATCGATTATCGCAGGGCTTTTCGGTTGAAATGAGGGGGGTAAAGTAGGTTCGTTATAGAGTTCTCTCTTCAGCAATTGAGCTATATCCTGGTTTTTGATTTTCATGGATTTAGCGGAGAAAAATGCATTTCCTTGTATCGTAGGTAAGGTGCGGGTATAGGAAATCTGCGAATTGATCTCGCGGGGATTGTCCCAGGCCTTGTCAGAATCTTCCCGGATTTTATAGGGGCCATTTCCGATATAAATATTTGTATTGTAGTGATTTCTGGCCCACCAGTCATTTAGAATTCTATGGGAGGCCAGCTTGTGATCCATGCTCCAGTACAGTTGAGGGATCATGTAATCTACCCAGCCATTTTTCATCCAAAGCAAGACATCAGCGTAGAGATCATCGTAGTTAGTCTGGCCGGCACGGGTAGGAGAGCCATTGGGATCTTTATCCTGATTTCTCCACACTCCAAAAGGGGATATTCCAAACTGAACCCAGGGTTTACTTTGCTTAATGGTCTGGTTCAGTGCCAATATCAATTGGTTGACATTTTCCCTCCTCCAGTCGTCCTGTGACTGACCCGGTTTCTTATACTTTTGATAAGTTGCATTATCCGGAAAATCCAGTCTCGGGACTTTATAGGGGTAAAAGTAATCGTCAAAGTGAATGGCATCTATATCGTAATTTTCTACGATTTCCTTGATTACAGCCAGCAAATGAGCTTTAACTTCGGGTAAGCCCGGATTGTAATAGTATTTCGTATCGTATTTCAGCATCCAATCCCGGTGAAGATGGTAATCATGATCCGGACTTAAATCTGAAGTGCTCAGGTTCATAGTAGCCCGGTACGGGTTGAGCCAGGCATGAAATTCCATCCCTCTGGCATGGGCTTCATTGATCATCCAAGTGAGGGGATTTTCAGTAGTATTGGGTGCTTTCCCCTGTTTTCCGGTGAGGTATTTGGACCAGGGTGCGAGATTACTGGGGTAAAATGCATCACCCGCTGTCCTGACTTGGACGATTACTGCGTTGAAGTTCAGGTTTTTGTAATAATCCAAAATCTCTATAAAATCACGCTTTTGCTTCTCATAGGCATCATCCGGAGATATCGGCCAGTCGATATTTGCCACAGTAGCGATCCATACTCCACGAAATTCTCTGGGCATCTCAGGCATCTGGTAGGATAGAGGCTGCAAAGCCACCGGCGCCATGGGCAGGTTTTTCACAGGAAGGTTAGCCCCAGTATCAGGACTGGGACTGCCATCTATTGCTCCAGAGGGCCGTTTGGTACTAGTGGCAGTCTTTTGGGATTTACAGGCAGAAAGGAGCAAGCCAAAAGCCAAGGCGATAAAGAGGTACCTTGAAAGGGATTTCATGGGGTAATAAGTTGGTTGTTGATTGGTGATCAGAGTGTCGGTACAGGTTTCAAATTTAGGTCTTCCAGATTTTCTCGAAGTTTTCTCATGAAAGCATCTCCTGGGTCTGTTTTGATGGTGCGATAGTCAGGGTCTGATTCTTTCCAAAGATCAGTGCTCTGGAAATTTTGATATTCGTGATGCCCAATCACATAGTCGATTTGGTATTTACTTTTCAGGTATCGCACGAGTTCTTCATTAGCTTTTAACTGCAGCTTAGTGAGCGGCATGTCATCACTGCCTATGTTTTCCACTCCTATGGCCAGGTAATTTAATCCGATGGTGTGTCTGGCAAAAGTAGTGTCAGGCAATAGTCTAAAAATCGTGCCGTCCCGGTCGATCAAAAACTGACTGGACACATTTAAGTTGCTCGCTCCGGTCAGATCTGCTCTACCGGCCAACGTGGGAGGATCGAAGACATCAAAAGTCACTTCTATGTTGTCAATTGCCGTCCAGTGAATGACCACCATTTTGGGGGAAATGGAAGCAGTCTCTTGGTCTAGTCCATGCCTTTCTTTCAGGTATTTCAAAGAGAGTGCTTCGCGATCTTGGTTCCAGGTGATGGGCTTGTCTATAATCCTAAAGGTGGATTTTGGGCTGCAGGACATTTGAAAAAGCGTAAATCCGAGTAAGAAAAGGCTGGTTTTGGACGTACAGAACTTCATGGTTACAATGATTTTTTGCTGCGAAAGCTGAGATTGGGAGGGGATTTAGTACAGCTAAACTACCTAGAAAAATGCAGGATAAGGAAGGAATTCTAGCAATTTTTTGCTGGATATTTCAATTTGATTATTGTTTTGCAAGTTTTTGCTGTTTTTGTTAGCTTTCCCAACTCAACCACCTTCTCCCGATGCTTAAAGAAGAAAGACACAAGTATATTTTAGACCAGGTCCACCTGCATCACCGGGTACTATTGAATGATTTGTCAGAAGCATTGAATGTCTCCATAGACACAGTTCGTAGGGATGTGAAGGAATTGGACAAGGAGAAAAAGCTGAAAAAGGTACATGGGGGCGCTACTTCATTTGGCTTTATGACCTTCACTAAAGATGACGGGAATATTTACCTGAAGTCGAAAAAGATATCGATCGCAGAGAAAACGGTTTCTTTGCTCTCGGATGGCCAGGTCATCCTGATGAGTGGGGGGACGACGAATTTGGAGGTGGCCAAATTGATTCCGAAAAAGCTGGTACTGACGGTATTTACCCCAAGTTTACATGTGGCGATGGCATTGCTGGAGCATGAAAATGTGGAGGTTATTTTTCTGGGAGGCAAGTTACTTCACGACGCGAAGTTTGCGGTAGGAGGGATGGTAGTGAATGCACTTTCCCAGCTTCGGGTGGACATGTGTATTTTGGGGACGGGCTATTTGGATGCGAAATTTGGATTGACGGAGTTTGACTGGGAGGTGATTCAGGTGAAGCAGGCGATGATACGAGCAGCCAAAAAGACGGTGATTCTGTCAGTTTCGGATAAGCTACACTCCGTTCAGAAATACAAAACCTGTGATATGACGGCAGTTCATACTTTGGTTACAGAACTTGAACCATCCGATCCATTGCTCGATTCGTTTAGGCCACTTGAGTTAATGTTGGTTTGAGCATGGTTACCTACTTTGGAATCTATAGGTCATAGCTTGCCTTTGCTGGCTAGACAGGTTTGAGTTTTTCTAGCTGCGAAATGCGCTGGGTATTTAGTGGTTATGAAAGTAAAAAAGCTTCCCATTTCTGAGAAGCCTTTCATTTATTAATTGTCTTTTTTCTTTGGGTGCTTGTCCTCATCGTGTGCACCGTCTTTGCAGCATTCGTCAAGCTTTGCGTAAGCTTTTGGGTCGCGTTTCAGAGAGTCGGCATTGTATCCTACCATTGTGATTCTCTTTCTAAGCTTGTCCGGGTCTGTTTTGGAGTCCAAGTATGCGATATTCAGTACCTTGGTTTCCAGGTCCAGATTGACCGACTTCACACCTTTTTCAAAAGTAAGATCCCTTTCTAGGGTTTCCTTACACATTTCACAAATTGCTGATGTTTTGATGCCTATGGTTTTCACTTGGGCTTGGGCAGCAAATGCAAAAGCAGCGATAATTAAGGTTAAGGTTAATTTTTTCATCTGTTTATTAGTTAAGAATTCTTAGTTGATTTTGTAGCGGATACCTGTGTAAATTACCCTTCCTGCTATTGGTCCCCAGGTCATGGAGGCGTCGAAGTTCTCCCCGAAAGGGTTTTCAGGATCTATAATTGGATTTGATTGTTTGAAATTCAAGATGTTTTCACCTCCAAGGTAAATGCTCCCCCAGCGGAAACCTCGACTTACCTGGGCATTTAGCATGAAGAAATCAGGGGATTCGCTTGGTTGCTGAAATTCTACCGGGCTTTCACTGGTGTTTGGAATCCGCATCGGTCCATTCCAGTTCAGGGTCATATCAGCCTTCCATTTATCATAGTTGGTGGCATAAGCCAAATTCATAAAGAACCGGTCACGACTTTGAAGGGGGATTTGCTGAAGGAGTCCATTGGTAGTCATCATCATTTCATAATGTTTGTAAGCTGCTTTGGCATCCAGTCTCTCGGTAATAGGAAAGCTAGCCTCGATTTGGAAACTGTTTGCAAATGATCCTTTATGGAGGTTATTGATGACTAGCAGGTCAGCACTGATGTCCCGGTCATACACTAGCTGATTGATAAAATCTGTGTAGAAATAATCGGCCACAATACTCAGTGGGCGATCATCTACAGTGAAATTTCCAGCCAGACTGACTCCTGTATTCCAGGTTTCTTCAGGCTTGAGTTCAGCATTGAAGACTAACTCTCTGGCTGAAATCCAAACCGAACTGTTTTCCATCAGGGCATTGGGCGTTCTGTATCCTTTTCCCACTGAGCCCCTTAGCGTCCAGTTTGGGATAAATTCCCATCTGGCGTGAACTCTAGGTGTGAAATAGGTACCAAAGAGATTGTGAAAGTCCGTTCTAGCCCCGGCTACGATGGTGACTTCCTCATTTGGGATAAAGTTGTATTCAAAGAATAAACCCGGAACTTTCTCAGTGCGGTACATGGCCGTGTCCAGACCAGAGGGTGTGTTGGAGTTAAAGGTCTCTTCATAATCATCGTATAGAAAACTCACTCCCGTTTTGTACTGGTGAAAGCTTGATCCCAAGATGTTTTGGTAAATGAAATTACCATAGGCTGTCTTTTCAATTCCGCTGTAAAGTCTTCTGCCAGCTCCACCCTTGAAATCCTGATAGGAAAGGGAGTACTGCAAGCCCCAGCTTTGAGTAGGCTTATTGGGATAGATCATTCCGAGTTTTCCGAATATTTCAGCTTTTCTGGTATCCATCTCATAGCCATATACATCGCTGGTGCTGAGGTCGGAATTGAAGTCAAATCCCTTTTGACCTCCTGCATTATCTGACATGAATAAGTTGATCCCGATTTGGGCCATAAGTCGATCGCCCTCATACTTGTACCGATTGAGGAAATTCAGCTGGCGGGATTTGGGGATATCCATGAACTCATCGTCATTTCCATCTATTTCAGAACTCAGTTGGCTGGCATGAAAGAGTACTCCGGAACTCCATTTTTCAGATAATGAAATCTGATGATTGGCATTCACTTCCATTCTGCCAAAGGAATTGAGGTAAGCGTTCAAGTACCACTTATCCATGGATTCTGGTTTGAACAAATCCACATTGATCTGTCCTGTCATGGATTCATAGCCATTGATGACCGTTCCCGCACCCTTGCCTACATCTATGGACTGGATCCAGGTGCCGGGCACAAAGGTCAATCCTAGCCTGGAGTTAAGCCCTCGGATATTGGGAATCCCTTCACGGCTGATCAATACATACCGTCCATCCAGACCCATCATTTGGATCATTTTGGTCCCGGTAACTGCATCGGCGTAGGATACATCCACAGAGGCATTGGTTTCGAAACTCTCTGAAAGATTGCAGCAGGCTGCTTTTTGGAGTTCGTTTTCGGTAATCAGGATATTGAGAAAAGGCGCCTCATCGACCACCGATTCAGATCCTGCCCGTACAGTCACACCTTCTAGAGTATCCCCACTTTCCTCTAGGGTGATGAGCATTTGCTGGTCAAATAGCGGAGCAAGGGTGTCAGGTTCGTATCCTAGATAGGAGACTACCAGTAGGTCAGAGTCCGCCACTTGATCAAGGTGAAATAGACCTTCCAGATTCGTTACCGTGCCCTGGGCTTTATCTAAAATTTTAATGCTGGCCCCGATGAGAGGCTCATTGGATGTAGATTGAACCTTACCTTGAATACTGTTTTGAGCCAGTGCCAAGGAAGAAATCGTCAAACATCCTATAAATAGAATTATTGATTTCATTTTATAACTGCTTGTAATATAATTGATTAGGTTTCGCTAAAGCGAATAAAAATCAAGCAGTTTCTAAATCAAGAAAGATTGGTAGAGTATAGTAAGATCCGGAGTAGGTTTGTCCGGGAAGAGGTATTCGCTACGGGTAAGTTCTTCGTCTTCCCACTGAATGCCGGGAATAGTCAGCACATAGGCCAAAAGAAAATCAGGTGACAACTGAGTTTGAAACTGTGCCTTACCGAAATAATCGTCGGAATCCGAAGAAGCATATTCATCTGTACAGCAATCGGTATCTGGAATATTCGCCGAATCTGTCCCACAGCAATCTGTCTTTTCCGGAGCAATAGTCACCGCTGCACTTTTCAATTCATCCCCACAGTAATGCGCTGCCAAAGTCAGATTGACTTGGCCTGCCAAGAAAAACAGGAGCATTAAGGATGAGAGAATTGATTTCATAGCTTTTGCAAAGGTCGTTAATTTGAAGCTAAAAGAAAAACCTACCTTCCTTACGAATGAAAAGGAGGTAGGTTTAGCTTTTCAGCAAAGTAAATTATTCGGCGCCACTAGGAGGTGTGAATTTTACTACCGAATTTGAAATGGGTTCCACAGTTTTCAAATAGGCATAAATAGCCTTGAGGTCTTCTTCCTTCATCCCTGCATACATGACCCAGGGCATGATGGAGTTGAATTCGCCAGGAGCCACCTGAGGCAAGTGGTATCCTGAATCCAAATACTGCTTGAATCTACCGACAAACAATTCCTCTGTCCAATTTCCTATTCCATTCTCCACATGTTGAGTGATGTTAGAAGAACGAACCACGGAACCATCCGGCGAGGCAAATTCACGTCCCCCAGAAAATTCCTGACCTGCTAGGATCACACCCTGCGCATCCACAGGGGTATGGCACTCCACACAAGACGCCGCATTGGTGAGGTATTTTCCATAGGCTACCTGATCGGTTTTGGCAGGTTTGTCCATGGGGGTGGCATCTTTGGGAATGGTCTTGAGGATAATATTAACCGGAAAGTCCGCTTTGGATTCGGGGACTTCATTTTCAATAGGTTCCAGTGTGCGGATATAGGCTATGATGTCATAAATGTCCTCGGGGTCCATTTTTCCATAATACGCATATGGCATCAGGGGAAACATCGCTCTGCCTTCATTGGTGACCCCTGTAGTAATCAATCGGAACAATTCTCCGTCAGTATAATCCGAAATCCCCGCAGGCGTAATGTTTTTGGCATAAAACACACCGGGGAAGCCCATGTTTTGGTCAAACCTATCTCCTCCCTGACCCAAAGTACCGGGTGTAATCGGCCCGGAAAACTGAGAAAAGTCTCTCACTGAATGACAATCCACGCAGACAGTCACATGATTGGCTAGGTATGCTCCCCGAGCTACCCGGTCCGGACTTATATCAACCGTCAGGTCAGGGGCAGGTTGGACTTTTGGGAAAGCGAAATTGACGTATGCTATTCCTATTAGGCCTAATACAATTAGGGTTCCGATGAGGTAGGCGAAAACTTTAATTAGTTTTTTCATAAAAATTAAAAATAGATCTTGGAAAAGGTAAATTTATTTTTTCAAATACAAAATTGTATATGTGAAAATATCCTTTCGATTAATGAAAAATTAAATATTATCTTGATATAATCTATATTTGGCTTTGATTCAATTGGTTAGGTACTGAATTCATTTAGAAAAGAGCGTGCTGGATTATGGGGGAGGCGGTAGTTATTTTTGAAATACCAAGTGATCAAACTAAACTGAGATAGGGTTGATTTTTGATCTGAAGTGGGGGAGCTCCTTGTCAAGCTTTACAGCCATTATAATCAAAGCAGCTGTTCATTTAACCTGCTTTTAACAGATAATTTTTACAGCCTTTGTCAGGAATTTGCTGAAAAATTTACAGCTTTAATTTTAAATGAATCCGCCAATATGTATAGGTACCTACAGGCACTTTCCATCTTATTTCTATTTTTTTATTCCTGTGATTTGTTTTCACAAGGGTTGGATTCCCAGGAGGAAAGGCCAAAAATTGGTTTAGTATTGAGTGGTGGCGGCGCAAAAGGGATTGCGCACGTTGGGGTTTTGAAATCCTTAGAGCAAGCTGGGATCAGACCGGATTACATTGTAGGTACCAGTATGGGGGCAGTAGTAGGTGGGCTTTATTCCCTAGGCTACAGCGCCGATGAGCTAGAGCAGATTATACAGCGTATTGATTGGGGTTTATTGATTTCAAACCGGGTTGATTTTAAATACATAGCTTTTGAGGAAAAGGAATATTATAACCGCTACCTACTAGAGTTTCCTATTGTCAAGGGAAAAATAGCCTTTCCTTCCGGATTGATCCAAGGTCAGGTCCTCTCCGATATTTTGCATTATTATACCTGGCCGGCAAATTCTTATGAGACTTTTGATGATTTCCCAATTCCATTTCGCTGCGTTGCTACGGATATCCGAACGGGTCAGCCTATGATCTTTGACCGGGGGTATTTGCAGGATGCATTACGCTCCAGTATAGCTATTCCTACCGTTTTTTCGGCTTTTGAATTAGATAGTACTTCAGTAGTAGATGGGGGTGTAGTGAATAATTTTCCAGTTGATATAGTTCGAGGAATGGGAGCTGATGTGGTAATTGGGGTAAATGTCAGCGATGAAGACTTCAAAGAAGTAGATGATTTGGGCGGTTTTGGAGGGATATTAATGCAGATCGCGATGGCTCCTTCACTGAGCATTACCAAAGAAAACATTGAGGCTACCGATATTTATATCAAGCCTGATCTGGAGGGCTATTCCACAGGTAGTTTCAGTGCTTATAACGAGATTCTGGAACTGGGTAAAAAGACCGGCGAAAAATACTTTGCTCAATTTAAAGCTTTGGCTGATAGCCTGGAAAGAAAAGATGTGATTCCTGGTCTGTCTTTCCAAACGGACTCCATTCAAATCAATAGGATTGAAATCCTTGGCAATAACCTATTCTCCACAGACTTAATCCGCTCCAAAATGAATATCAATGAAGGGGAGTATGTGACAAGAGATGAACTGGAAACTGCAGTGCATGGCATTTATGGGATGAATGGTTTCTACAAGGTGGATTATCGTCTGACTCCTTTGGGGATCAATAGCTATGAAATATTGGTGCGTATCAAAGAAAAGCCAAGCACCTTGTTGAGTACGGCTATTCATTATGACAACCAATTTTCAGCAGGGATTCTGCTTAATTTTACGGCCAGGGAAGTGCTGGGGCACAACTCAAGAACAGTGGTACTTGCTGATGTTTCCGAAAATCCTAAGTTCAGATTTGACTACTATAAATATACTGGGACCAATAAAAAGTTTGCATTTAATTTAAGGGCAAACTACCTGAGACAGGAGCTGCCTTCCTATATAGAAGGTAAGGAAAGTGATGTTCAGATCGGTCAAAACACTAGGGTTGAAGCCCAAATGATTTCTACCAATTCATTGAAGCAGGCATTCTATATTGGCGGAGTATTCGACGCGTCAAAATCTAAATACAGGTTCCTATCCAGTTCATTTGATGAGGTCAGAAATGGGCGGCAAACCTATTTTGGAGGACGTTTTAAGTATTACAGAAATTCCCAGAATGACAGAAATTATCCCACTAAAGGGGCAGAAGCTCTATTGGAAACTACTTTGCACTTTAAAGACTGGCTGAACTTTAAGCTGAACCCTGGGGTAGATACTATCTATTTAGATACAGATGAGGGAGAATTGCCCATTTCTAAAGAGGTTTTTGATTCATTTATAGAAGAGCTGGTACCTAATTCTTACCTATCCACCTATGGCAAATACTCAAAATTCATCAGGATAAGTTCCAAACTGCAGATTCGTCCCGAGCTCGCTGCCGGCCTTACCTTGTCTTCAGAAGAATCAGATAAGGTGTTTAGCGATTTCTTCGTTGGAGGGTATCAAAATGTGCGATTTAATGACACGCAGTTTTGGGGTCTTAATTATGCGGAAGTACAAACCCCAAATTTCATAAAGTTTGGTGCTGGCATCCAGTATATTCCGCTTAACAAAATTTACCTGAGGGCTGGGGCAAACCTATTGGGCTATAGTGATCAGGTTTCATTTACAGATCCGGAATTTTTCAATAAGATTTACCAGCAGGATAGCTATTTTGGGTATGGGCTGGATATCTCCTACCAGTCGATTTTAGGCCCCATCAGTGCAGGAATAGGTGGGAATAACAAGGATAAAGCGCTTAGAAGTTATATATCCATCGGTTTCTCATTTAACTACTCCGATCGCTAAAAAAAAGCCGCTGCCATGTGATTTTTGGCAACGGCTTTTCGAAATCAATCAGCGTTTAGTATGGAATCAACCAGTGCATCAATATCCCGGAGATGGTTCCGGACTATCCCAGCTCCATATTTGGAGCTTGCAGCTCTAGCTGCAGTCTGGATAGATTTCAGCTCAGCTCTGGCGGCCGCACTCACATCGGATCGGCTTCTTTCATCTTGGCTCATCAAGGATGCTAGCCGCTCCACATGAGCACGCTGTAGGTTTCTACGGAAAGCATCTATTGCTTGTGTTCCGGATAACTCCGACCAGACTCCTTTTCTAAGGTCAGCCATCATCTGAGTCATAGAGTAGGCTTCGTTACCATTCAAAGCTTCATTTTCTATCATACGCTCCAGTCTGTCCATTCTGAGAACATTATTTAGTATTCTGGACTGCAAGCTTTTAACAGCACTTACTGCTCCGCTAGGCTCTATGTTGCTTAGGATTTCCTTTTGCAAAAGCCATTCAGGTGTGGTAAATACATTTTCATTGAGGAAGTTCATGGATTCTACTTGCTCAGCCTTAGGGGTAGGTGTGTAAGTGACTCCATCCTGGTCGGTGGTTTTAAATTCCTCATATACCCCTCCGATGTTAGTTACTACGTGGTTTGCATATCTGGACCAAACTCCTATCAATTCTCCATAAAGCTCTTCTAGGTCACCATAACCTTCACCTTCGGTGGCAGTCCATGCAGCTAGGTTTGGAGCAACAATTTTTAGGTTAGCCAGTCCGTAAGTACTTGCTTTCACAGGATCATCACCTACCGATTCGGTTTGGGAGCTAGGGTCAAAAGAATTGCTGCCGCCAAAGAGGTACATCGGGTCTCCGGCTTTTTCAGCGATCCAGCTGTTGAGGATTGGCTTTTCTTCTTCGGGTGAATTAGCATTTGGAATATATCTATATCCCCAGTTTACCGCATAATTGTCGTAAGGACCTAGCATTCGTACCCAGCGTACGCCTTCGTCTCCAGGCTGAGCCACATAATTGTATCTGGTGTAGTCCATAATAGTGGCTGCCAGTCCCCATTTTTGGGTGAAAGTGGCAGATCGCAAGGAGTCAGTAGGGTATGCGTAGGAAGCCTTCATGTTATGTGGCAATCCGATAGCATGTCCGATTTCATGTGAAATCACTCTTCTCATCATTTCCCCGATTTCTTCATCCGGAGTATTCAGCGTTCTGGCAGAAGGATTGGCAGCGCCAGTTTCCAACAGGTAGCGGTTTCTATAAGATCTCAGGTGATTGTGATACCATACGATATCACTTTCTATGATTTCACCTGATCTAGGGTCAGATACACTTGGTCCCATGGCATTTCGGGTAGTGGTGGCTACATAGCGGACTGTAGAATACCTGGCATCTTCCGGGCTCCAGTCAGGATCCTCTTCGGGTGTGGGAGCATCTTTGGCGATGATGGCATTCTTGAAGCCAGCTGCTTCAAAGGCTACCTGCCAGTCTTCTATCCCCTGGCGAAAGTATTTTCTCCACTTTTGAGGGGTGGCAGGATCCAAGTAGTAGACGATTGGTTTGACTGGCTCTACTAGTTCTCCTCTCGCATAGGCCTCTGGGTCTTTAGGCTCCAGCCTCCATCTTCGGATATAGGTTTTCTCATCAGATTTCAATGCTTCAGACCCATAATCGATTTGCCTGATGGTAAACCAGCCCACACGCTGATCATATAACCTAGGCTGCATAGGCTGTTCTGGTAACAAATACATGGATTGACTCATTTCCATAGAAATAGTGCCCGCCCGGCCGTTTGAAGGTGGGGCTGCTGCATTGTAAGTCATGTCATGCCGAACTTCTACATTTTCCGGGTAGCTGGCCATTCTACTGATAAAACTTCTGCTTTTGTCCAGATTACGAACTTGATATTGCTTCCTCATGGAGGTGGAGAGCCCACTCAGTGCAGGTATATCCGAAAGGAAAAGATCGGTGACCTCAATGAGTGCGGCGGTAGAATCAGGGTTGAAGGCTTCGATTTTGAAGGTTGCCAAGATCGGATCGTAGTTATTCGCTTCTACAGAAAGATGTATAGGAAGGCTGTCCGCGGCCACATTTCTGAAAGAAATAGAGCGAAGGTGAATGCTGTTTTGAACTCTGGACCAGCGAACCACCTGCTCGTTTGACTTAGAGCCGGCTGTGGTATATCCTCCTCCTAGGCCAGCAGCAAGTTTAGAAATTCTACTCACCAAAAGCATATCATCGTTCAGTAGTTCAAATGGCACTTCGTAGTAGCTCTTTTCTCCTACTTTGTGAATAGTGAAAAGACCTTCATCTGTAATGGCCTCACTGGTTACGATTTCCTTGTAGTCTTTGAAGGGACCTTTTTTAGCTTTTTGTGTGGTAGGTGCAGGCTCTGCATTTTTTTTATTTTTCTTTTGGGCAAAGCTTGCGATGCTCAGCATCAAAAAGAAAATGGTAAAAAGAGTAGTTGTTTTTCTCATGTTTCACATGCTATTGGTGTGTGCCTCGAAAGTACCGGAGATGATGAAATTAAAAAAGGAGTCATTTTTGGTGACTCCTTTTTTATAGATGAAGGGTAAGATCTTTGTTTTACATTTTTTATTTGACAGGATCTATAGTCTCGATACTGCCATCTGCTTGGTGACTTAACTTTGTCATTTTGATGTTTCTCAGGTGTGTTTTGCCAGAAAGCTGCGTGTCATGATAGAAAATGTACCATTCTCCATCCACTTCCACTATAGAGTGATGGTTGGTCCATCCATCTACCGGATTCAAAACTACCCCTTGATAGGTAAATGGCCCATAAGGACTATCTGATGTAGCATATGCAATGAAATGGGTATCACCTGTAGAATAGGATAGGTAGTATGTACCCTTATACTTGTGAACCCAAGCCGCTTCGAAAAACCTCCTTTCATTGTCTCCATTTAAAATAGGGTCACCGTTCTGATCCAGGATCATTACCTCTTTAGGTGTCTCGGCAAACTCTAGCATGTCCTCACTCATTTTAGCTATAATAGGACCCAGAGCCGGTTCATCATCAGATGGCAGTCCATCAGTAGGAGCCGGGCCTTTGTCATCAAATTTATTGGCTCTATATTTTTGCAACTGACCTCCCCAGATTCCTCCGAAATACATGTAATATGATCCGTCGGTATCTTCATATACTGCTGGATCTATGCTATAGCTACCTTTAATCGCTTCAGGTTGAGCTGTAAATGGACCCGTAGGTGAGTCTCCTACAGCCACTCCAATTTTGAAGATATCATTCTCATCTTTGGCAGGAAAGTAGAGGTAGTACTTGCCATCTTTCTCAGCTGCATCAGGTGCCCAAAGCTGTCTTTTAGCCCAAGGGATATCATCCACTCCAAGTACTTTTCCGGCATCTACTATGGGAGAGGTAGGGGAATCCATGGAGTAAACATGGTAATCCATCATGTTAAAATGTGCGCCTAAGTCGTCCTCCGGTACATCGGATTCCACATCGTGGGAGGGGTAAATGTAGATTTTACCATCAAATACATGCGCAGAAGGATCCGCGGTGTAGTGATCCGTGATCAGCGGTTGTGACAGGTATTTGGAAGCGGTGCTGTCAATTACTTCTACTTCGGTGGCAGCAGTATCTGTGGACTCTGTGGACTTGCCACAGGAGGCAAGAAGGGTTACTGCCACCAGTGCAGGCAGTGAATAGATTAGGTTTTTCATAAATAGGTTTGTTTGTCAATCAACCTTCAAGATAAATTGAAAATTGGATTATTCTACTATTTGTAGGCAAAAGTCTGAGTTGCTGCAAGCAATGCTGACCTCTCAAACCATTGATCCAACAGCCTCACCTTTTAAGGATTTGCTATTTTGTAAGCTGCTGAATTCCTTATATTCGAATTGTAAAAACCCAATCTAACCTATTATGAACCGAAGAAAATCCCTCAAAATACTGGGCGGAACTGTAGTCGGAATAGCTGGACTAGCGCTGGCAGACTGGAAATGGCAATTGCTGGATGGTATGAACCACAGCGGTTTTTTCTCTAGTAAGGAGGAAAAACTTATTGCTGCAATCGCCGACACCATCATCCCGGAGGGTTTGCCTCCCAAAACTCCCTCACCCGATTCTAAACCAATTGGTGCAATCAGCACAGGTACGGATATCTACTTGATGAAACTTTTTGAGCATTGTTATGAAAAGGAAGATCAGGATCAGATCAAAGCCCAGCTAGCCACTTTGGATGAAAAGGGCTTTTTAAATGCCTCCAAAGAGGAGCGAGAAGCCATGCTTTTGGCCTTAGCTTCATCTGAACATGAAAAGGACCAGGAATTTTTCACCCTGATGAAGTCCCAGACCATTACAGGTTTTACTACGGTCAAAGAAGTGATGGTGGATTATAGAAATTACAAAGTTGCGCCAGGTTACTACCATGGCTGCGTGACCTTACCTGCTCAAACCTAATAGACATGTTACAAGACTCAAAAGAAAAAAGAACTTATGACGCGATCGTAATAGGGTCTGGTGCAAGTGGTGGCTGGGCTGCCAAAGAACTGACAGAGAAAGGATTGAAAACATTGGTGTTGGAGCGTGGGCGGATGGTCAAGCATATAGAAGATTACCCTACCGCTTCCAAGGCTCCTTGGGAATTTGAATTCCGGGGTGCAGTTCCATTAGAAAAAAGGTCTGGTCTGGGAGGAGGGCGCTGGCTAAGGGCAGAAACAGCGCATTGGGCCCTGGCAGACGATGAGCAGCCTATCATTCAGGAAAAGCCCTTCCGTTGGTTTAGAGGTTACCATGTAGGAGGTAAATCTTTGCTTTGGGCTAGAGCTACTCAGCGCTGGAGTGATTTTGATTACGAGGGACCGGTTCGGGATGGGTTTGCGGTGGATTGGCCGATACGGTATAAAGACCTTGAGCCCTGGTACACTCACGTAGAAAAGTTTGCAGGCATCGCCGGAAATAAGGACGGCTTGGCAGAACTGCCTGATTCCGAAGTGATGCCGGGCTTTGAGATGAGCTGCATAGAGAATTATTACAAGGAGCAGCTCGCTTCTAATTTTGAAAATAGATACCTGATCCAAGGCAGATGTGCGCACCTGACCGATCCTCAGGAAATCCACAAGCAGCAAGGAAGGAATAAATGTCAGCACCAGGCCATGTGTAATCGGGGCTGTGTGTACGGGGGGTATTTTTCCGCCAATGCTTCCACTTTGCCATGGGCAGAAAAAACCGGAAATCTAACCGTACGGCCCGATGCAGTGGTAGAATCCATCATTTATGATGATGCCAAAG
Source organism: Algoriphagus sp. TR-M9 (assembly GCF_027594545.1). Lineage (NCBI taxonomy): Bacteria > Pseudomonadati > Bacteroidota > Cytophagia > Cytophagales > Cyclobacteriaceae > Algoriphagus > Algoriphagus halophytocola. Next base: position 1,088,790 of record NZ_CP115160.1, read on the forward strand.
GCAAGGCTACCGGGGTAAGGATCATCGATAGAAATACCAAAGAGGCCATAGAGTTTTATGCAAAAATTATCTTTGTAAATGCATCTACCATTGCCTCCAATGCCATTTTGCTCAATTCAAAATCTTCGACATTTTCCGGAGGAATAGGAAATGAAAATGGATTGATGGGCAAATATTTGGCCTGCCACAACTATCGTGGCAAAGGCAGTGCAAGTTTCGAGGGCTTTCTAGATAAATTTAATGACGGAAGAAATCCAGGCCATGCTTACGTACCTAGGTTCCGGAATGTGTTTAAGCAAGAAACTGATTTTCTCAGAGGATACTCCATCGGCATGTCAGGAGGACGAGGTCAAGGGTCAGATACCAGCATGATAGGAGATCAATTGCGGGACAATCTCCTCAACCAGAAGTATGGGGTATGGCATATGTCTGCTTGGATGCAGGGAGAGACAGTGCCTGTGGAGGATAATCATGTGCGGCTGAGTACTGATCAAGTTGATAAATATGGAATACCACAGATCATACTCTCTGTAGAGTGGAAGGAAAACGACGATAAGATGGTGGCAGACTTTGTGGAGCAGCAGACACTCATGTATGAGAAAGCTGGCTTTACCAATATTAAAGTAGAGGATAGCCATTCGGATCCGGGTTCGGACATTCATGAAATGGGGGGAGTGCGAATGGGACATGACCCTAAAACCTCTCTGCTGAACAAATACAATCAACTCCATCACTGCAAAAATGTCTTTGTCACGGACGGTGCCTGCATGACGAGTACCAGCACCCAAAACCCAACGCTGACCTTTATGGCTTTGACTGCACGTGCGGCTAACTATGCGGTGGAAGAACTGAATAGACAAAACCTGTAGTCAAGGTTTTCTATTGGTAACCTTTTGATAAGCCTAAAATTTCTCAATAATCTCATCATGAAAAAGCTGAACATTATTATTCTAACCGTCTTGCTGAGCGGTATATTTCCAGCATTGGTTTTTGCGCAGCAAAAGGGAGATGCCCTGCTGCAGGTACCGCTCGGAGTACAGTCTTATTCCTTTCGTAACCACTGGGCCAATGGAGTAGAGTCCACTTTGGATATTATACAGCAGATGGGTTTCAAAGAACTGGAAGGCGGAGCTCCTAGGGGTATGTCTGCAGCTGAATTTGTAAAGCTTTGCAAAGCCAGAGGAATCAGCATTCCCTCCACAGGGACAGGATTTGAAGCTTTAGAAGCTGATCCTCAGAAAGTGGCAGATCAAGTGAAAGCCTTGGGGGCGAAGTACGTGATGGTGGCTTGGTTGCCGCATGATGGGGATTTTACCAAAGCAAATGCCGACCGTGCCATCAAAGCTTTCAATGAAGGAGGGAAGGTGCTGGCAGAGAATGGGATAACCTTTAAGTATCATGTGCATGGCTACGAATTTCAGCCTTATGGTGACGGAACCTTGTTTGATTACATAGTCGAGCATACCGATCCCAAATACGTTTCATTCCAAATGGATGTGATGTGGACGCATTTTGGCGGTGCAGACCCCGTGGCTTTACTGAAAAAATATGGGGATAGATGGGTTTCCCTGCACTTGAAAGATCTTCGTAAAGGTGCTCCCAAAGACATGACTGGATTAACTGGTCCCGAAAATGATGTGGTGCTGGGTACAGGGGAATTGGATATTCCGGGAATCCTAAGAGAATCAAACAGAATAGGGATCAAGCACATGTTCATAGAAGATGAAAGTGATGAAGAATTGGAAAATCTCCCCAAAAGTATCGCATATCTAAAGAGTCTAACATACTAGTTTATGGTGACGCAGAGGAATTGCTTGGGTATCCCAGGGTACTTCAGTCTCTGACCGCGCTCTGCACACAATCGCAGTTCGAGTTAAGGTTTTCTTCCCGGTATAGTTTGACTAGTTTTCTTATGCGAAATGAATTTTACCCCTTACTACCCAGGCTAAAATCAAAAAAAAATGCCGTTTTGGAATTCCAAAACGGCATTTTTTTTTTGGTCACCTTACCCTTATTACTGGGTGGAAGCTACCAGGTTTACATCCAGTTCCACATCGTCATAGATCATCTTATCAGCCAAATTTTCAAAATAAGAACCTGAGCGGAATTTGATATCGTAATGCGTTCTGTCAAAAGTCAATTTTCCCGAAGCGGTTATTTTGGTCCCATCTACTTCTACTTTCGCAGGGAATGAGACGGGTTTGGTAATTCCTTTGATAGTAAGATCTCCGGTGATCGTGTAGTCTTTTCCATTACTGCTGGAGGCTTCCGTGATCACAAATTTGGTTTTATTGTGCTTTTCTACAGCGAAGAAATCATCTGACTTGAGGTGATCCGATAGTTTCTTGTTCATACCCGGATCAGTGATGTCCTCTACCGTGAGACTAGTCATATCCATGGTAAATTCACCCCCGGTGATCTTACCGCCCTCATAGTCCAGGGTTGCGCTTTCTATCGGTACTTTGCCATGATGCTGTCCGGTGACTTTTTTTGCGGTCCAAGTAATGGTGCTTTCAGAAGTATTGACAGTAGCCGGGGCAGAAAGCAAGCTAAATGCTGTGATACCAGAAATCAGAAGTGAGGTAAAGAGTTTCATAAGTTGTTGTTTGTTAAAGGGTTTTGTAATTGTTTCATTTAGACGTAATAAGCCCTTGAAGGTTTGGTTTTGTAGATGAAACTCTTGAATGGATGATAGCATTTTCAATCCATTGCTTCCAGTGCAGCAGCAGCCACCAGGCCATCCTGAGCTGATGTAGCTCCGGAGATTCCGATAGCACCTACCAGAACCCCATCTTTGAAAATCGGTAGGCCACCTTCTATTGCAACTACATTTGGCAAGGTGCTTATTCTTCCTCCTCCATCAGCTTTCATCATGTCCTCAAATGCCTTGCTCGGCCTCTTGAAAAATACAGAGGTCTTTGCTTTGCCCAGGGCTACGTCTATGCTCCCGGTCTGTACTCCGTCCATTTTGCGAAGAGATACCAGGTGGCCACCATCATCTAGAATGGCGATTACCATATTCCAGCCTTCAGCGGTGGATTTAGCCTGAGCAGCGTCAGCTATTTTAATGGCCTCTTCTAAAGTTAAATAAGGCTTGGTTTGCGCTTGGCTGATAAGTCCGAAGCTGCATAAAATCAGGAAGGTAAGAAATAGTTTTTTCATGTGTTTATAATTTGATTTTTATTCGTCACATGGAATCTCGCATTGATGATAGTCATCCCAGTCTGTGACTTTTTAGTCATGCTCGATTTCATGAGATTTTGAATTTAATTGTTCAGAAACTTACAAATTTTTGAGGCTTAATTTGAAAACATTATATTCATAATTAAGTCAGTTTTTAACCATTAACCCAAACCTATGAAACCTTTTTCTAGAAGAAACACATTGAAAACCTTAGCCTTGACTACCGGAGTAGGGCTGGTGTCCCCATGGAGTGCCTTTTCGGCTCCAAAATCTAAACGAGATAAACTCGGGGTAGCGCTTGTTGGACTAGGCTATTACAGCACAGATCTTTTGGCTCCTGCCTTGCAGAAGACAGAAAACTGTTACCTAGCCGGAATAGTGACCGGAACTCCATCCAAGGCTGCCGTATGGAAGACGAAGTATCAGATTCCAGACCAGAATATTTACAACTACCAGACCTTCGATAGCATTGCCGACAATCCGGATATAGATGTGATCTACATCGTGCTGCCCCCATCTATGCACAAGGAATATGTGATCCGAGCAGCCAAGGCAGGTAAGCAAGTCTGGTGTGAAAAACCTATGGCAGTGACAGCCGATGACTGCCAAGCTATGATCGATGCCTGCAAAGCCGCAGGAGTATCGCTTTCCATTGGTTACAGATGTCAGCATGAGCCCAATACGCAGGAATACATGCGAATCGTAAATGAAGGCTTGCTAGGGGACGTCAAAAGCCTGGACTGCGCCGCCGGATACAGGGAAAACCGTACTGATCACTGGAAGCAAAAGAAAGAAATGGGAGGCGGGGTAATCTATGATATGGGAGTTTATTCAATTCAAGGTGCCAGGCTGGGATCTGGCATGGAGCCAATAGCTGTAAACTCCGCAAAAGTCTGGACAGAGCGGCCTGAAATATACAAGGATGGCTTGGGTGAAATCGTAGAGGCAGAATTGGAGTTCCCTGGCGGGGTTTTAGCTAAGATCAAAACTTCCTTTGCTGAAAACACAAACTTCCTAAATATAGTCTGCGAAAAAGGCACCATAGAAATGCAGCCTTTCTCTGCGTATGCCGGGAATAAAGGCACAAGCCCACTCGGAGAAATCAATTTCCCTTTCCAACAACCCATGGAGCAAGTATGGCAAATGGACAATGATGCCCAAAATATCATGGATGGGAAACCTGCCTTGGTACCAGGAGAGGAAGGTCTGCGCGATATCAAGGTAGTAGAGGCAATTCTAAAGTCCGCAGAGACGGGGAAAAAAGTACTCATATAGTCGAACTACTCGTTTTTCCTGTTTAAGGTGTCCCCAAAAAGGAGTGGACAAGGTGCCAAAGACTGAGTAAATAGTTTTGATTGAAAATCTACGGATTAATGGCTTTGAGGCTCTGAAGAGGCCATTTTCACCTTATTTTTGGTCAAAAATTAATTTTTTCGACTAAAAATTGAAAATAAAGTCCAAAAGGCTTCCAATGGCACCATAAATGATGTTTATTGTATTCAAGAACAATTTATAACCAACCAACAAACGATTATGAGCAGATATCAAGAAGTAAAAGATCTGGTAGATTCTTTAGAAGCTGATTTTACAAAATTCTACGAAAACGGTAACAAAGCAGCTGGTACAAGAGTAAGAACTGGCATGCAGGCTATCAAAAATCTAGCGCAGGAAATCAGAACTGAAGTAACTGCAATCAAAAACGAAGCTAAGTAATATTAGCAGCGTTGAAATGAAAAGCCCCGGGAGAGAAATTCTTCCGGGGCTTTTTTTTGGCCATATCCTCAATTTTTAAAAAGGGGATTGCAAGCTAGAGTTTCGCCAGACTTTCTTCCAATACCTTAATTTTGGCTTCGGCATCAGCCTGCTTTTTACGCTCCATTTCTATCACCTTTTCAGGCGCTCCAGCCACAAACCGCTCATTGCTGAGCTTTTTCATGACAGAGTTTAGGAAGCCTTTTGTATAGTCCAACTCCTTTTGAATATTCGCTTTTTCCTCTTCCACATTGATCGCATCTCCCATCGGGATGAAGCATTCATCGGATTTCACCACAAAGCTCACTGCATTTTCTACCTTTTGGCCAAAGCTTAGTGAGGAAAGATTGGCCAGCTTACTGAGAATGGCGCTAAATCTTTCATAGATACCTTGGTTTTCGGTTTTGACGGTCAGATCAAAGGCTTCTTTCGGCGATAATCCTTTGGATGCACGAAGGTTTCTAACCTGGGAAACTACCTCGAAAACCTGGTTCGCTTCCTCGATGATCTTGCTGTCAAATCCTTTTTCAGTTGGCCAAGATGCCAAAATCAAGGATTCCTCCGGAGATCGCTCTTTGATCTGGTGCCAGAGCTCTTCGGAGATAAACGGCATGAATGGATGTAGGATTTTCAGGATGTCTTCGAAAAGCGCAATAGTCTTGTCATAAGTCGCTTGGTCAATTGGATGCTGGTATTCAGGTTTGATCATCTCTAGGTACCAGGAACAGAAATCTCCCCACACTAACTTGTAGGTGGTCATCAAGGCATCTGAAATACGGAATTTCTCGAAATGAGCATTGATTTCTTCCAGAGCCTGATTGAATCGGTTTTCAAACCATGCTATACTGGAAGCATTTGCAGAACCATCCAAATTCGGATCTATTTCCCAGCCTTTTACCAGTCGGAACGCATTCCAGATTTTGTTGGCAAAGTTTCTTCCCTGCTCCACCAACTTGTCATCGTAAGGCAAATCATTTCCGGCAGGGGAGGAGAAGAGCATTCCTGTACGTACTCCATCAGCACCGTTTTGTGCGATCAGGTCCAAAGGATCGGGAGAATTACCTAGAGATTTGGACATCTTTCTGCCTAATTTATCTCGAACGATCCCAGTCAGGTATACATTTTTGAACGGCTTTTCGCCCATGTATTCGTAGCCTGCAATGATCATACGCGCCACCCAGAAGAATAGAATCTCCGGCGCAGTCACCAAATCATTGGTAGGGTAGTAATATTTCAATTCTTCATTCGGCTTGCCAGTAGTGAATACTTCCGGATCAAACACAGAAATAGGCCAAAGCCAAGAGCTAAACCAAGTATCCAAAACATCTTCGTCTTGCTTTAAATCAGCCAGAGTAAACGTACCGTCAAATTGCTCATTGGCAAGTTGCAAGGCTTCCTCGGCAGTTTTAGCAACTACAAATTCACCGTTTGGAAGGTGATAAGCTGGGATTCTATGTCCCCACCACAGTTGGCGGGAGATACACCAGTCCCGTACATTGTCCATCCACGCACGATACATGTTCTTGAATTTCGGCGGATACAATTGGATGATATCCTCCATCACGGCCTTTTGAGCTGGTTTGGTGATCTCATCCATTTTCAGGAACCACTGCAAAGAAAGCTTTGGCTCAATCACCGCATCCGTTCTTTCGGAGTGACCTACGTTGGATTTGTAATCTTCTATTTTCTCCAACTGATCGATTTCCTTTAGCTTTTTGCCGATCATTTTTCTAGCGACAAAACGATCTTCACCGACCAAAATCTGAGCTTTTTCATTCAGCGTTCCGTCATCATTCAGGATGTCGATCACCTCCAGTTTATGCTTTAATCCTAGTTCGTAATCATTGATGTCGTGAGCGGGAGTTACTTTCAGACAGCCTGTACCAAACTCCATGTCCACGTACTCATCTTCGATGATTGGGATGGCTTTGTTGATCAGCGGAACGATAGCTTTCTTGCCTTTCAGATGGGTAAATCTAGGGTCATTTGGATTGACACAGATAGCCACATCTGCCATGATAGTCTCAGGGCGCGTAGTAGCGATGGTCAGGAATTCATTCCCCGTTCCTTCGATCTGATACTTGATGTAATAGAGTTTGGAAGCGATTTCCTTTGTAATTACCTCGTCATCGGATAGGGCTGTTTTGCCTTTGGGATCCCAGTTGACCATACGGATACCGCGATAGATTTTCCCTTTTTGGTGCAAATCCACAAAAACAGAAATTACCGCATCGCTCAAGCCTGCATCCATCGTAAAAGCCGTACGATCCCAATCACAGGAAGCGCCCAACTTCTTAAGTTGATCCAGGATAATTCCACCGTATTTTTCTTTCCACTCCCAGGCATGATCCAGGAATTTCTCACGGGTAAGGGACTTTTTATCGATTCCCTGTTCCTTCAGCAAGTTTACCACTTTGGTCTCGGTAGCGATCGAAGCATGATCAGTTCCAGGAACCCATAGCGCATTTTTGCCTTGCATTCTAGCCCGACGGATTAATACATCCTGAATGGTATTGTTCAGCATATGGCCCATGTGCAAGACGCCTGTGACGTTTGGTGGAGGCATGGTAATCACATAAGGTTCCTTGTTAGGATCTACTTTCGATGAAAAAAGCTTGTGCTCCATCCAGTAGGCATACCACTTGGCTTCGGTAGCTGCTGGATCGTATTTGCTGGCAATAGACATAATCGGATTTGTATTTAGAGGGGCAAAAATAGGGAAAAAGCCAATTTTGGAGGCATGATTGTGGAATCCTTTTTTAACTACGGAGGTCACTGAGGTTTCGCGGAGGTCGCAATTCATTATTTTGACCTATAAAACATATTATTCTTTTGCCATGGTCTTTGTTGCCCTGCTTCTCCAGAAGCAGGGCATTATTATTTTACCGCAAAGGCCGCGGAGGATTACGCAGAGTACACAATTTTAATGCTGCCCTTCTTCTTCAGAAGCTGAGTTTCCTTAAGTATTGAGAGTTCTTGATTTATAAATTTTGAAAATTACTGATTTGTATGCCTTCTCGTTCTTGGTTTAGACTTCCTGCGTAGATGAGCTTCACTGCACTTTCAGGGGCTATTTTTTGGAAGTATTTCAAACCTTTGAGAAAATCTGAATGATAAGTTTCCGAAGATTTGATTTCTATAGCCGTCAATATCCCGTTTGTTTCTTGCAAAAGATCCACTTCGTTTTGATTGCTGTCACGCCAGTAGTACATGGTTGGAATACTTCCAGAATTGAGTTCTTTTTTCATGAGTTCCAAAATGACTAAGTTTTCAAATAAGGAACCCCGGGCATAATGTACATTCAAATCTTCTGCACGCTTGATCCCCAATAGGCTGCACAGTACACCGGTGTCATAAAAATACACTTTCGGTGATTTCAAAATCCGCTTGTTGAAATTGCGATAATAGGAAGGAAGTCTAAATGCAATAAAGGATGTTTCCAGTACGGAAAGCCAAGCATTTACGGTTTTCTGATCGATTCCCAGTTCATTTGAGAAATTGCTTTGATTGAAGATCTGACCAACTCTTCCTGCTAGCAATTGGAGAAACTTTTGAAAATTACCCAAATCCATCACATTTAGAATCTGCCTTACGTCACGCTCGATGTAAGTTTGGATGTAATTGGGATAGTAGTCGTTTGGAGAGATGTCAAACTGATATTTTCTAGGATATCCACCATTTACAGTCAGTTCTTCCCATGATTGCAGTTGGATATGAGGGGTTAATTCTGCCTTTGAAAATGGAAGTAAGTTCAACATAGCCACCCGTCCAGCTAGGGATTGGGTGATTTGATTAGAAAGGAGGAAATTTTGAGACCCGGTAAGTATATATTCTCCCGGTATATTTCTTTCGTCAGTCAATACCTGTAAATAGGAGAATAACTCTGGTACCCACTGAACTTCATCCAAAATAACTCCATTTTGATAAGATCTGAGAAAAGCCAGAGGGTCAGATTTAGCAAAATTCCTTGCTTCAGGCAATTCCAGATTTACATAAGTAAAATCTGGTCTCAATCTTTTGGCGAAAGTGGTTTTTCCGGATTGACGGGGGCCAGTAATAGCTAATAAGGGGGATTTACTTAATAGTGATAGAGCCTTGTCTTTTATATGTCGATCAAAATAATCCATTTTATGTAAATTTGGAATTAGATTCCTAATTTACATAAAATAGTGTTTAATCAAAATAATTATCTGAAAATGAGTTAGTTGGATTTGAGTTTTCTTATGTTAACCCCTGATTTCATCTCTTTTTTCCTATTTTTCCCAGATGCGTATGGTGAAAACTATCGTTGAATTTCAAACCATAGCCCATCATTCTATCCAAAGAAATGTGCGCAAATAAGATAAGCCCAGCTAGGATCCAATACTCATTTTCAAATACCAATCCATAGCATGCGACAACGGCAGCCACTAACCGGTGATGGAATAGATTATAAATGATAGCTCCAATTTTCGGATTAAATAAATACCCGATCATTCCTATGTCGGGGACCAATAAGAGTGCTGGAAACCACCACCAGGCAAAGTCTAAAGTGCTGAAAAGATAAATGCTGAGTAGGAATAGTGCAGCTTCTTCCAATTTTAATAAGTTCCTCATTGTTCAGTGATTTAGTGTTGAGGCAAAATTGGGAAGTAGAAGGGAGAGCGCTCTTGATTAATATCAAGAAGTTGAGCTGAGTTGTTTGTTTCTGATTCTGCTGAAAGTTTCCGGTGTCATGCCAAGCATGGAGGCGATGTATTGGAGCGGAACTTGGTTAAACAGTTCCTTATTGTACTCAAAGAAATGCAAATACCGTTCTTCGGCAGTCATGGAAAGGTGGGTGAAAACCCGGTCTTCCAAAAAGGTAAAGCATTTGGCGATAAATAGCTTTTCCAACTCATGCCAATTGGGAACTACATTTCCGATGGACTTATAATTTTCTCCGCTGATGGTATAAAGCTCAGCATCCGTCAAGGCTTCAATGGTCCAGCGTGCCGGGGTGTCAAAAAGCAAACTGGAAAGATCTGCCACAAAATAACCAGGAGTAGAAATCCACTGGGTGACTTCCTTGTCCTCCGTTTGCTTATAAACTCTCAAAAGCCCTGATTTCACAAAACTGAGCTTGTCGCAAGGCTTTCCTGCCTTTAAAAAATAATCTCCCTTTTTTAGCGTTTCCGGGTGAAAGCGCGAGCTGATAGCCTGCAAACTCTCTTCTGGCATCACACCAAAGTAGCTGATAAGATTGTTTTCTAATGCTGTCATTGGTGGAATGAAAATGCCTTAAAATACTTCAAACTATTCATTGACGTCCTGTTTTAGCCTGTTTCACTTGTAGCTTCCAGATGTTACTTTTCCAGGTTTTAAATCTATTTCATCCCGATATTCATATTGATACTTAGCATCTGTTAGGAAAGCATACCAGTTCCAAAATTCAATGAGGTTTTTATTAAAAGTTCTATACAGTTTCAGATCTTTATAATCAGGATTTGAAGCTTTGAAGCTTGTAAAATGGCCTTCCATCATATCAACACCCCTGCCTTTCGCAGGGATAACTGTGAATTTAAATTCGGCATTTTCACTCTGATAATGATAAGTTGCAATTATACCTTTCGTGAATAAATTTATGAATCCGGAGAGTATATTGCTGACGAGTATCAAAGCAACTGCTATAATTAATGCCTTTTTCATAAAATCTATCTTTTTCGAAATTCGAAAACTCACTTTTCTGTCAAACTACTAATTTTTGGTCAATACTTGATCTCCATCACTTTAAAAACTCTATCTTCTTTCGCCAACTTTAAGATAGTTTCTTCACCTACCTTCTTCCCGATTAATATCCTGGCAATTGGGGAAATAGAGGAGATTTTATTCTTTGAAATATCCGCTTCATCCACTCCCACCAGTTGATAAGTCATTAGCTTTGAGTTTTTAGCAATCTTTAGTTTCACTGTGGCTCCAAACCGTATTTCATGTTTGGGTTGATCATCTAGTGATACGATTTTAGCAGTAGCAATTCGCTCTTCCAATAATTTGATTTTCGCAGTGATAAAATTGGAAACTATGCGTTTCTCTTGTTCTGTGGCTGCGTTTATCTTACTTTTTTCATCGAGGAGAGCTTGTTTTTCAGCCCGTAATTCCTCCATTCCCACTTCTGTGACAAAATTAGTGCTGCCACTTGGCAAATCTGCTCTCGGCGGAACCAAAGGAGTTTCTTCCTGATCTTCTTCTTTGACAAATCCTCTACTCATGTGGTTTTTGTTGGTTTAATCTTTAATAAGGCTCTTAGGTATGATTAAGTTTCAATCAAACTAAGTCCACTAAGCAAAATTGGGTTAAACTTAGTTTTAAGTAAAAAAAGGAAGCCAATAACAGCTTCCTTTTATAATTATCATTTAGGAATTAATCTCCCACATATTCATCCCAACTCAACTCAGCTTGTGGATGTGGGAATTCTGTGAAGATGGTTCCTGAATCATAAGAAGTATCGATTTCATCCAAACGTCCATATCTTCTGGCGTCAATCCATCGGTGCCCCCATGGTTCTGCCCATAAGGAGTATCTTCTTTGGTAAAGAATCTCATCGATCAGCTCCTCTTTACTAGTACCACCGGTATAGTTTCCGATTCCTGCTGCGTTTCGAATTATGTTGATGGCCGCTACTGCTTCTGAGCTTTGATCCAATTGCGCATGAGCTTCTGCTTTTAGAAGTATTAGTTCTTCGTTGCGAATAAAAGGAATTGGGTCCGTGTTAGACTCCCATCTACCATCCTGATAGTTTCCTGTCAATGCTCCAGCATCTGTGGTTACTACCACGGGCTGATCTCGCTCAAAGAACTTTTCCTCAACTCGTTTATCTCCTGGAGTAGCATCATCCAGCATAGAAGGATGAACGACTATGATGGTGTTAACTGCGGCGTTAGGTAAGTAGTAGATGGGGTTGAAAACATCAGGTGCAGCACCATACGGGTGGGCTGGTCCAGCATTCAAGTCACCGTTTAAACTGATAAACGACGCGTCTAGTGCGGATAATACTCCCTGCCAATCTTGCCTATACGCATTTAATCTTGCTAAAATTGCCCGGTTAACTTGTCGCAGCGAGGTGATGGTGTTGAAATTATCAAATCCACTGGTAAGTGTGAACGGGAAATCTCCTGAACCCGCAGCCTGCAGTGCTGCATCCCCTTCATCCAAAATAGCTTTGATTGCGTCCAGAGCCTCAGGATAGGATACAAATGGGCCTGGGTTTAAGGGGTCTTTAACATCAATACGGATACCATTAGAATAAACCCAATTGGCTGGAATCATAAATTGGTAGCCCTGGATTGTTTTAGCAAATCCCACAACCGCACTTTTTGCCTCTGCAGAGATGTTTTCAGTATTTTCACCTGCCACGATTAATACATCTGCCTGCTTGATGGCTTGATAGGGTGAAGCCCACGAACCGCCTCCTGTATTTCCAAAGCCAAAGTAAGACCTGTCCGGAACTCTCCCATTTTGTCCCAGCCAATCTGTTTGGAATCTAGGGTCAGAAGCATTGAGATTCCATATTTCTCGACCAAAAGTTCCCCAGGCTCTCACTACGTTGCTTACATAGCTCCTGTGACGAGCTTCGAGGCCGGTGATCAAAAATTGGATTTGTTCCGGTGAAGCATTATTGCTCACGCTACCTACGGAAGGGTTATTGGGATCTTGTATTTCATCTACTTCGAATGGATTACAGCTGGTAAGTATGGCAGCTGCAATCATGATCTTGGTGAATTTTATAGCTATATTTTTCATGATGTGGCCTATTTAGAAGTCAATAGTTAGGTGGAAGAAAACTCTTCGGGACGTAGGGTATGGAGCGATATCCACGTTGTTAGCTACAGATTGAGCTCCAAATGTGGAGGTTTCCGGATCGTACCCTTCATAGTCTGTAAATAGAAATGCATTGTTTACCGAAGAACCGATTTTGATGTTTTGGACTGTCGATCCAAACCAACCTGCAATGGTTTCTCTAGGAATGGTATAATACAATCCTATTTCTCTCACTTTTACAAAACTTGCATCTTGTACCCATCGGCCTGCATTATTGTAAGGTTCTGGTTCGCGCTGTCTACCATTCGGTACTCCATCTCCATTGTCATCGTCAAACCAACCTTCGGTGGTTCCCCCTCCATCGCTTAGGAAGGATGACAGGTTGATGTTAGAGCCGCCTTTTCGCCAATCTATCAAGAAAGAAAACTGTAGCCCTTTGAAGATGTCCAAAGAGTTAAAGAATGAAAGGTTGAAATCTGGTTGGGCATTGCCCCAGATCGTAAAACCTCCGGGCACTGAAGGGTCAGCAGGTGTGCCTACTATGGTAGTGGGTGAATAACCTTCTGCATATAGGAAAGTACCTAAGCCGGATCCAAAACCGCCAGATATATAAGTCGGTATTCCCAATCGGGTCATTTCAATTTCGTTTTTCCAGAATAAAACCCTTGAGAACCACTTGATATTACTTTTTTGTATAACTGTTCCAGAAAGACCTAATTCTACTCCCTTGTTGGATAATTCTGCTTCATTACTTGGGGTGGTGTTTACCCCGGTTGATGGGGCTAGATTAAGGTTTTGGATATTGTTTTGGGTGTTTTTAATGTAGTAAGTGGCTTCTATACTCATTCTTCCGTTCCAGAAGCCAGCATCCACTCCAAATTCAAGTTCGGAAGCGGTTTCGGGCCTGATGGAAGTATTGCCTATTTGTGTGGAGACTTCCGAGCCTAATAGCCCTCCGATATTGGTGCCTGCCAATGGAGTGAATGTAGCTCCGAATTGGACAGGTCCTGCGGTTTCTCCATAGGCTATTCTAGGTTTTAAGGAAGTTAAGGTAGCACTATTCCAAAAGTCAAAATTTGCAATATTTACAGCTAATGAAGCTCGGGGGAAGGTGTAGAATTTATTGGGATCACCATTCAAACTTGACTTGTCCCATCTTACTCCTAATGTTCCCACAATTTTATCTTCAAAATTCATTTCCTGCTGTAAGAAAACGCCAGCTTCCTGTACTTCACTATTAAATTGACTGCTGATTTGCTGTACTGCAGCTTGTTGTAAATTGGTTTGTCCAGGGACTAGTCCTCGGCCTCTATTGAAGAGTGATTGGTTTTTAAAGTCCAATCTGACCATTCCGGCTTGAGAATTCATGTTCACCCGACCTAGATTCCAGTTGTAAACCAAAGCAGCTTGAAAGTTCGTGTTAAAACTTTCCTGTCTTCCTATCAAAATGTCTCCAGGATTAGCTTGTGCACTTTGGAATTGCAAAAACTCAGGCAGATAAACTTGCGTGGAATTTTGCAAAAAGTCCAAGCCTCCAGAAATATTTGCGACCAAGTAGTGCTTGTCAGTCTTAAGTAGATCAAAATCCAAAGTAAAAGCTTGGATAAAACGATTCACATCAGAACTGTTTTCGCCAAAATCAGTCACTGCTACCGGATTCTCTGAAAAGTAAGGGTTGATTGGGTATGTGCCATCTTCATTTCTTCTTAAATCAAAATAATTAGGGACATAAGAGATACTGTATCCAATACTTGCTCCTGAGTTGTTCTGATTCCCAGTAAACCCTCTCTCAGTTTTAGAATTAATATAGTTTGAGCTAACGCCTAACTTGATTGAGTTCGTGATCTTATGGTCAATGTTTGCTCTAATAGAATATCTGTCAAATCCCGTATTTTTTATGGTGCCATCCTCAGAGGTGATATTGCCAGAAACAAAGAATTTTGTCCTTTCGTCACCTCCGGTAACATTGATTCTAGTATTAAGCAGAAGTGCTTCATTGTTGTAGAAGTAATCTTCATAATCTATAAAGGTATTTGTAGCCTGTGCTTCTCTAAATCGTTCAAGTTCTATAGGTCTTCGGGCCTCTGGGAAAAAGAAGTTGATTTTTTCCTCACTCCAATCATCTACACCAAGCAATCTGAGGGGAGTAGCAAAGCCTACATCTTGAGAAAGGGATACGGTAGTCCTGCCTTCTTTACCTCTTTTGGTGGTGATGATGATAACTCCAGCATTGGCTCTGGTACCATAGATGGCGGCAGCTGAGGGACCTTTAAGAACTTCGATGTTTTCAATATCCGCAGGATTTAGATCTGCCAATCTATTGGAGCCGTCGTCCTGATTTGACCCCCCGGCTCCTGATACTGCTGCTCGGCCTGTATTTTGAAAGGAATTATTGATATAGACGCCATCCACAATAATTAGTGGCTGTGATGCACCTATCAGGCTCGAAATTCCACGTAATTGGATAGACATCCCTCCTCCGGGAGCACCCCCGTTAGATCGTATAGTAGCTCCTGCTACTTTGCCATATAATGCACCATCTGTAGTTTGGATAGTGGTGGTTCCAGTCAAATCCCTAGCAGAAACAGTCCCCACGGAATTGGCCAGATTACTCCGTTTGACCGATGATGCCAAGCCAGTAACTACCACTTCTTCCAGGTTTGTGGCATCCTCGCTCAGTTGAACATTGACCTCGGTTTGGTTGGGAGATAGGCTGATAGTTTTGCTAGAATACCCGATAGAAGAGAAAATAAGCTCTACCCCTTCGGTGCCATTGAGTACTAAGGTGAAGTTTCCATCCAGGTCAGTAACTGCGCCGGTAGTTGTCCCTTTAATTAGAATAGTGGCTCCAATCAGGGGTTCTCCAGTTCTTTCATCGGACACATTACCTGTTACGGAGCTTTGTGCCCATGAGACTCCTGCTATGCATACTAGCAAAAGTATTATGAGTAAATGTTTTTTTATCATTTGATTATGGTTAAAGTGTATTAATCCTTTAAAATTTATAAAAATTTCTTCAAATGTTCATCTACATACAGTTCTATTTTTTTTAAATGTTTATCAGTGGGTAAATATTAGTTTGATGGATAGTTTTCAAGGGGTAAGGAATTGATGATCATAAAAAAAGGAGGAATGTGAGTTCCTCCTTTTGCTTTAATTCCGTAAAGTGATTATTTCACAATCGGCAACACAATTCTACTCAGGTTCTTTCCTCCATGATGAATCGAATTGGTAGCGATGACGCCTTCTGTCTCATCATAGTTATTCCCTCCGGTATTCATGTTTCTATCGAAGCGAGGAAAATTCGAGCTGCTTACTTCGATACGGATTCTGTGTCCTTTGTCAAAGTAGTTGGAAGTACTCATTGGTGTCATTTTCACTTCGTAAACTTCCCCGTCTTCCATCCAAACTTCTTTGTCATAGCCTTCTCTATAGCGAACCCGCTGGATAGTTTCATCCAGATTGTAGGCTTTACCGTCCGGATGCACGTCGATCAGTTTGATAGTCACATCGGTGTCTTTAGCATCTGAGGAAAGGTAGAGATAGGACTCAATAAAGCCTGAAACTTCGATTCCTTCTTCCAATACATCAGAAGTATAGACCAGGATATCCTCCCGTTCTTCCATTTTGCTCTGGTCATAGGAGCCTCCATTACCCTCGATTGCATTTCCCGTGCAGCAGACATTGCCACCGTAGGATGTTACCGGGTTCATAGGGTCGTATGTGAAGGTGTCAGGGTTGTCTTTTTTAGGTTTTTTGGCAGTGAGTTTTCCATCACCGTTAAGCGTATTTGCTTTGCCTTCGGAATCCAGATACATCGTAGTCATCACTGCATCTGCCGGTGGCCAAACATCTGAAGTCTGCCACTCATTTGACCCCATGGTGTAATACTGAATTCTTGGAAGTTCCTGGACGGTTTCATTGTCCTCACCCTTCAGCCACTTGTCAAACCAAGCCGTGATCATCTCGTCGTAATTTAGGCGGGCATCACCTACATTCAGGTCACCTACCATGGTGTTTTCGCTGGCACGGGTGTAGGAGCAGTGTAGAACAGGTGCGATCACTAAGTATTGATTGTCTCTCGCCATCTGCGAAACTGCATTCTCTCTAGCATGATTGAAAAGTGCAATGTTTGGCCCGGCTGATACATCAAACCAAGAAACAAACCAGAAGCTAGGCTTGTCAAAAGGCATATCATCATGATACAAGCCCCCTTCAAACCATTTCGGATCGTTAGGTTTCCGGGTGATCATTTCCTCGTAAATCCCCTTGGGCCCCTTGGCAGCTTTGATAATGTCCTGTACGGGAAGGTGGCTCAGGCCTTCTTTCCAATCCACTCTTGGATATTCTGGAGATAGATCATAAAACCGCTGAAGGCGAAGTAAATCCTCCTGAGAAATGCCCTGTGGAAGTCTTGGTGCCATGGGGTCCTGCTGGACTCCGGAAAGCCAGGCTGTAAATAACATTTGCCCGGCACCGCCTCTGTACCAGTTTCCTTGCTCATTGAATTCTCCAATCCGACCGACTCCCGCTCCATATCCCTGAGGCACCATGGCTGCTAGTGCGGGATGGTCCAGCGTAGCTACTGCCATTTGCCATTCAGCAGTAGAAGAGCAGCCTAGCAAGCCTACTTTTCCATTACTCCATGCTTGTTTGGACATCCATTCCAATGCATCGTATCCATCGGTCAGCGGCACACCCAAGATATCCCAATCTCCTTCAGAAAAGTACCTGCCTCTTTCATTTTGAATTACATAAGCATAGCCTTTTTCGATCCAAGATAGAGCAGACTGTAAGTGGCGGGTTTTTAATTCTCCATCTCCCCAAGTATTGAAATTATAAGGAGTTCTGGAGAAAACGACGGGATATTTCCCTTCGCCTTTTGGGCGGTAGATATCTGTAGCGAGTCGGATTCCGTCCCGCATGGGCATCATCACTTTTTGGTCAATGATCGCAACTTCTTCGAGTTGGTCAAGCAGACTTTTCTCCTGTGCAAAACTGGCAGTGAAGGCCAGAAGCAACAGCATCAATAGCGTGTTTCGTACAAAAAACTTCATGTGAATAAGGTATGTTGAATAAGCAATTTAATAAAGAGATGTGCACCTTAGCCCAAAAATTGGATTTGTAGGGTGTAATATTTTTTAATTGAAGCAAAAGATAGGTTAAGTGGATTAAAGTTAAGGGAATCAGTCTGTTGGTTTGGGGATATTAATGTGGGCAGAAGCCAAGGATTTTTAATTCCTTTTGTTTTCCTCTTTTAACTCTAAATTTGCCCTTTGAAAATTTTTCACACATGAGCGACAGTACAACCAACACCCTGAATACCTGGGTGGAAGTTTCTAAAAATTCGGATTTCACCATTTACAACCTGCCATTCGGTGTTTTCAAAAACAAACGATTGAGTCCCAGAACCGGCATTGCCATAGGAGACAAAATCGTGGATTTAAGTGTTCTGGACCAGGAGGGTTTCTTTTCTGACATGTTTTTGCCCGAGGGTATTTTCTTGAATGAGTCCTTGAATAAATTGATTTCCCTGGGCAAGGTACAGACGAAAAAAATCCGAGAGCGTGTTCAGAATTTGCTTTTGGCAGACAATGAAAAGCTTCGTGATCACTCGGCCAGAGGTAAAGTGATGGTTAACCGTAAGGAGGCCGAAATGCTTCTTCCCGTGGAAATCGGTGATTATACTGACTTTTACAGCAGTATGGAGCATGCTACAAATGTGGGGAAAATCTTCCGAGATCCCGAAAATGCTTTGCTGCCCAACTGGAAGCATATGCCAGTAGGCTACCATGGAAGATCCTCCAGCATTATTCCTTCGGGTACGCCTATCTATCGACCCAAGGGACAGTTCAAAACTCCAGAAATGGACCTTCCTGGTTTCGGCCCCAGCAAGAAGCTTGATTTTGAACTGGAGGTAGCTTTTATCACCGGGAAATCTACCAAGCAAGGTGACTCAGTTTCTACTGCAGATGCTGAAGATTACATTTTTGGTTTTGTGCTTTTCAATGATTGGTCTGCGCGAGATATTCAGGCTTGGGAATATGTGCCTCTAGGTCCATTTTTGGGTAAAAACTTTGCATCTTCTATTTCTCCATGGGTGGTGACCTTGGAGGCTTTGGAGCATTTCAAAGTAGGAGGCCCGGTTCAGGAGCCAGAAGTGTTGCCCTATCTGAGATGTGAAGAGTCGCATAGCTTTGATATCAATTTGGAGGTATATATCCAGCCGGATGGAAAAAAAGCCTCGAAAGTGTCTAGTTCGAATTATAAAAATATGTACTGGAATGTGGCTCAACAACTCGCCCATCAGACCATCAACGGCTGCAATATCAATGTGGGCGATATGATGTCTTCAGGTACCATCTCTGGAGAGGAATCCGGTTCCTATGGCTCTATGCTGGAGCTTTCATGGAATGGCAAGGAAAAAATAAAGCTGGAAGAAGGGGAGGAGCGCGCCTTTATTGAGGATGGTGATACGGTAATTATGAAAGGATTTGCTGAGAAAGATGGGGTCAGAATTGGATTTGGCGAGGTGAAAACCAAGGTGCTTCCAGCAAAGTGATTTGCAAAAAACACTAAAATTAGACCCTGACTTATTACTAGTCAGGGTTTTTTTATGCTTGAATTTTTTTTATACCCTAGATCAAGTGTTACTTTAGTAAGTGTTTGATAAACAGTATGTTTAGGTCTTAAATAACCTACTCAATGTTTACGGTTCCTATCCTCGAAATAGGATGATCATTTGACCAATTCGCCCCAGATTTTTACCCGGGGCTTCGCTTTCTTTTTCCATTTCAAAAACTTAAACTCTTATGGCTAAACTCAGAAACCTATCCATCACGACTCCATTGCTTTTTGCTTTTCCTCTGAAAAGTACCTGGGCAATCAACCCTGTGGATATCAACAGACCAATCATGGACGGTGATTGGGACGAAGCGGGAAGTCTCAAATTCTCAAGAGGCTTCATCATGGCAAAAAACGATGCCAATTTCCTTTATCTCACCTTAGATGTAGTGGAGGATACTGGAAATGACCCCAGTACAAACGATTATTTCTGGCTTTCCTTTGACAATAATCGGGACAGAAGCATCACCTCCAATGTGGATGTGAACTATGGATTGTATCCTGGTCAAGCCAATAAACTCGGCAAGCAGAAATACCTAGGTCCGGGAAGATGGACAGGATTGCTTTCGGATCCTTCCAATTCAGCAGTGGTTCAGGAATTTGGTCCCAGCCCGAACTCAGAAGTGTCCCACCGCATTTGGAAATTCAGAATAGAACTGAGCGAAATCAATGTCGCACTGTCCTGGCCCCTAAGTACTCCATATACTTATTTTGGATTCAGAGTCAAATCCAGCAACCCTGGGTTTACTACTGACTTTCCGGGTGGTTTTTACAAGGATTTTACCAAACTCCGACAACTGATTTTAAGCAGGAAACCTAGTATTCCTTCCAAGGATTTGGGGCCTATTATAGGTAGTGTGGGATTGATCCCTACTACCAAAATCAATGCTCAAGGTAGAGCTACCACAGATTCGGGTTATTATCGGGTGTTCCAAAATGCTGCTTTTGGAGGTACTTTAAATCTGATTGGTAATAGGGCGAAGATGCAGTCACTTTATTCAGCGGGTAACATTAAGTACATGGTGCAAATAGCACCTCCCGGAGGCGGTTTATCCAAATTGATTTCTAACTGGTCCAACTACCGATGGAATGGCAGCACCTATGTTTTGGAGTCCTTCGCTCCCTCAGCCTATGGCTATTATCAGTTGGCAAATCCTGCTAAAGATTATTCTATTGATGATCTGTTGATACAGTTTCCTACATCTGGATTGCTGCCAGGATTGTACACAGTAAAAGTCACCTTCTATATTGGGACTAGTTATTCCGTATTGGAGACACAGGAGGTGAAACTTTACATAGATAACCATGTGCCAGCTACCATCATAGAAAGCATCAGGCATGGTTCCAGTGAGGTGTCAGCCTGCGCCATTGAAAAAATAGGTGCTAATCCGGATGGTCTGAATTTCAGAATTACGGCGAATGACCCTGAAGGGAATTTACGTGAGGTCAGCTTTTATGCTACCTATGGTGAAGGACAATCTGCCTCCATCTATTCTGAGTCTTACGATCCCTCCAAAGGTAACTGGTCAGGTTTTACAAATCAACTTATCCCGGCTTCGGGGAATTGGCGTCCTCCTCAGTCCTGTGCCTATAGCTTTATCCTAACTGCTACTGCTAGGACCACAAACGGGTATTCCTGGATTGGTAAAAACACCATTCACAGGAATTTGACCTTGCTATTGGGCTAAGAGTACCCTGCTTTGCAGCTAAAGAGGCTGTATCAAAAGTATAGTTTGTCATATTGAGCGAAGTCGAAATGTATCCTGAATTACAGGAAATGGCCTTCGACTCTGCTCAGGCAGACAGCGAGAAGCCTTTTGAGACAGCCTCATTTTTTGTGCCTATACAGGTTTGTTCTGTGTTGTTATAGGCTTACTTCAGGTTTTTTACATTTTTTTTCAGCTTGCATTACCACTTTTGAAAGCTTTTGTCGCCTATAGAGATGTAACAAAAACTATTCGCCATGAAAGCATTATTTAAAATCAACATGAAGGCAGCTTTTTCATTTGCCTTGGTCTTTTTAATCCTGACTTCCTGTAATCTGGGAGAAGATGATGAACCGATCAAAACATCTCCGGATGCGGAGTCCATCAGCCAGTATATTCGAAACCTTAATTTCGATGAACAAGAATTGTTCAATGTCCAGGGGATTTCAGGTGCACTATCACGCCAAGATGTAGGAGGTCCTATTACCAACACCACGCCTGGACAAGGAGTGTACACCGAATGCAAAACCCAGCGAGTTTCTCTGAAAAGTAATTTTGAGGAGATCGCAATTTTAAGGCCTACGGATGGAGTGATCTACCCGGGGGCATTGGTGGTAGCTGATAAGGCTACCCTCGGAGGACTTCCAACTCCGGTTACTATAGATCGCTCACCTATAAAGCTTCGTTTGGATCTGCCGGGAATAGGTGAGAACGGGAATATAGAAGTGGAAAACGCCAGTAATACCAGTGTGCAAAGTAAGATAGATGAAGCCTTAGAATGGTGGAATGCCAATTCCAAGCCAGATGGCTACACCATAGCTTCCAACTCATCCTATGCCGCAGCTACCTCTTATTCCTCCAAGCAGCTGAGTATAGATGTTGGCTTGAATGTAGATTGGGCTAGAGGAGATGCCCAGGCACAGTTCAACTACACGTCCAGTCAGTCTGAGCGAGTGGCGATGATGGTTTTTAAACAGAGGTTTTATACCATTACTATGAATGCGCCTAATAATCCCGGAGAGGTTTTCGGGGCCAATGCTACCATTGCAGATGTAGAATCTAAGTTTAGTCCGGAGGGACCTCCAGCCTATGTGCACTCAGTCTCATACGGTCGGATCATTATGTTTAGAATGGTCACTACGGAGACGGCTACCGATTCAGAACTTTCCGGCGCATTCAACTATGCCACTGGGTTGACTTCGGCATCTGGCTCCTTGGAAGCAAAGTACAAGTCGATTTTAGAAAAATCCTCCATTACAGTAGTGACCATGGGAGGAAGTGCAGAAGCGGCTTCCTCAGCAGTGACTGCAAGGAATTTTGGAGACTTGGAGGAGGTACTGCAGGGAGAAAATGCAGTTTACAGTAGAAATAATCCAGGAGTTCCGATTGCTTATAGTTTGAAATACCTGAAAGACAATACCAATGCAAAACTCGGGTACACCACAGAATACAGTATTCAAAACTGTGAGCAGAAAACCTATCCATCTCAAAATGTTTCACTAAATAATAAGAATGGGTTTTTGGGAGTGACTATGCGTTTTACAATTTACTACAAGCAAAAATCAGGAGGGAATACCTATAACCGTACTGTCAGCAGTGGTGATATTAAGACCAATACCAAGGAGGTCAAGGCGGTCCCATCAGGTGCCTTTGACATCAGGGTAGTAGTAGAGTTCAAAGATGGGTTTAAATGGAAGTTTCTATATGATCGTGAGTACAGCAGGCCAACTCAACTTTGCATGGAGTCTACGCAATCTCTCACTCAAGTAAGGGTTCAGTCGGTCTCTTGTTAAGCCTACACCAAGAAGCTGTCTCAAAAGTATAGTTTGTCACATTGAGCGAAGTCGAAATGTATCCTAATTTACAGGAAATGTCCTTCGACTCCGCTCAGGCAGACACCAAGAAGCCTATTGAGACAGCCTCTTTAACCCGCATTGCGAATGCCTATTCGGGTTTATGGAAAAGTTAATCCTTTAGTGCCAGCTGCTGTTCATAGAAGCTCACCTTTTCTAGGTTATTAGTGGCATGGTAGGCAGTAAGCAGCGATTGATGAAGTTGAGTGATTTTAGCTTCATGCTGCTCTGTATCTTCAGTCAGAGTATTTAAAGCGAGTTCAAGGTATTCTATGGCGGTAGGATAATCCCCAAGGTCTAGCAGACATTCGCCAAGTGTTTGCTGACTTTGGGTGATTTGAATATGGCCTGCGGGCAAATTCCCCTCCCGTATCTCCAAAGCTTTTAGGTATAATTCACTTGCAGTTTTCAGGTCACTTTCCTTGACCGCGATATCGGCAAGCCGGCTGAGTGGAGCTGCTTGAGCTAGTAGATTACCCGGATTTAATTCAGCATAAAGCCTTCTGGATTCTTCTACCTTTTCTTTAGCTATAGCATAATCCCCTAGGAAATAATAGGAATTCCCTTGATTCCCTATAAGACCTGCGTAATAGTAATGTTTTTTGCCAAAAAGCGAATCTACGATCAGTAGGGTAGAGTCGTAAATGGCAATCGCCTCTTTGTATTTATTGATATGATTGTATGTTCTGGCTGTATTGGCCATGCTGGCTAAGGTTTCTACATGGAAAGTGCCCAAAATGGCCTTACGCTGCTGATAGGATTTTTGAATGTAATCCAGCGCCTTTTCATATTGCTCCATCCCCTGATATAAACTACCCAGGTAATTGTAGGTGTAGGCAATTTCCAAATGGGGTTCATCATATAGCTCTCTTTTCATGGCCAGAGACTGAAGCAAGAAGGTTTCCCCACTCTTGAAATCACCCAAGTCACGTGACGTAGAGCCCATCATATGTAAGGTGAAAGCCAGGTCTGTATGAGGTGCTTCTCTCAATTGTAGGTATTGCTCATGAGCCAGTCGGTATATAGAGTCGGCAAGGACGATATTTCCCAGATCAAGATTCACATTTCCCATCTGCGTCAAAATAGAAGCGTAAATTTCTCCATTGGTGATTTTATGGTCCTGAAGTCTTTCAAATGCCTTGTCAATTATGATTTTGGAGGTGTCCAGTTCACCGTAGTAGTAGTGAGCTTGCGAGATTACCATTTCTGCTGAGGCTAGGTTTTCTGCACTGATGTCAGGAATAGAAGTGTAGATTTCAAAGCCTTGCTGCGCTATTTTCTCCCCTTTTTCGTACTGCCCAAGGTTGAAATATACCGGTGCCAGCCGGAGAAGCATGTCAGAATACAATTCAGGGTCATCCTGCATGTTATTTGTCAGGTTTTCTATGCCTTGATCGAGCAGATTAACCGCTGTGATCGTGTCCGCCCCTCCAATATTAGGATCAGCAGCCATAAAGATATCTGTCAGTAATTCTGTAATCTGATTGGCCTTTTTGGCTTCAGCCTCAGCTCGGTCTCTTTGCTTTTGAAGCTGGAGGGTGTAGTAGGTACCCATGGAGAAAATAACCAGAGTGCCTATAAAAATCGAAGCGACCAGCGCTCTATTTCTTCTGAAATATTTAGCAGCCTTGTAGTTCAGGTCATGTTTTCGAATACTGATTGGGTAATCTCCTAGAAAAGCATGCAGGTCATTGATTATTTGATTGACCGTGCTGTATCTGTCCACAGGTTTTGCGGCTGTACATCGATTTGCAATTGCCCTCAAGTCCTCAGCAAATGCTGAGAGTTTATCCTCAGCGAGTAGTAGGTTAGGATTATTACCTGATAAGATTGCTTTTTTTAGTTCTAGAGGTTTTTTAAGCAAAGGTTCGAAAGGATGCCTCCCATCTAATAGTTCGATGAAGATTACGCCCAGAGCGTAAATATCGGATGCGGTATTCAAATCCCTTTTTTCAAGTTGCTCGGGAGAGGCATAGGCTAGGGTAAAGGCGCTGGTATCCGTGCTTTGGTGCTCTTCTATTAATTTGGAAACTCCAAAATCCAAGAGCTTTACACGACCTGATTGATCGACGAGGATATTTTGTGGCTTGAGGTCCAGATGAAGAACAAGTGACTGATGGGCATAGCTTACTGCTTCGCAGACATGGATAAAAAGTCTGATTCTTTGCTTAATTGTCAGGTTTTGGCTTTCTGAATAGTCAGACAGTGATTTGCCAGAGACCCACTCCATGCTAAAGTAAGGTCTGCCATCATCCACAAAGCCTCCGTCATATAAACGGGCTATTCCCGGGTGGTTTAGTTTAGCTAGAATTTGTCTTTCCCGCTGAAATAAATCCCGGTTTGAAGAGTTGAGTACCTGGGATTTCATTAGTTTGATAGCCACAGTTTGGTCAAACTGCCCATCAGTGCGAATGGCTTTGAAGACCGACCCCATGGCTCCTTGACCGATGAGCTGGTCCAGTCTGAATGCCCCAATCTGCGTGCCTACCAGATCTGGGTCTTTGCTCCATTCTTCTAAGATTACCTGTGCTGAATTTCCGAAAATCGGCGCCGGATTTTTATCGGCGTCAAGTAGGGATTTGAGTAAAGTGTAGGTTGGGAAGTCGCTATGCTTCAATGATTCTAGCCTTTCTGACTTCTGGCTTTCGGGCATGCAGACCAAATCCTCAAAAAGTGCTTCGATTTGATTCCAATTTTCTTTTTCACGAGCCATAATCAAGCGCTGTTTTTTAACTCATTGCTGAGCCATGCTTTGGCAAGTCGCCAGTCCCTGCGCACTGTGTCAATGGAAACATCCAGCAATCCTGCGATTTCCTCATGCTTATACCCTCCAAAGAAATGGTATTCCACTACCCGGCAATAGCGGTTGTTGATGGCTTTCAGACGAACCAGGGCCTCGTATAAATTCAGGATTTGTTCTGGCGTGGTAGCCACCTTGTGGTTGACCTCGCCAAAAGTTAAATGGACTTGGTTCCCTCCACGTTTTTGCCTTTGCTTTTGCCTCGCATAATCCACCAGAAACCGCCTCATGCAAATCGCAGCTATAGCCATGAAGTGTTCTTTATTTTGGAAGTCATTTTGGTGCTGCTCCATTTTTAGGTAAGCTTCATGAACTAGTGCTGCGGTATCGAGAGTAGGCGCGTTGAATTCTTGCCGAAGTTTATGACTGGCGAGTGAAGAGAGCTCCTGATAGCAATTCATGAACAATGAGCGCTTTACTGAAAAATCGCTGTTGGGGACTGAGGTTGGGCCTGAAATGGACATAAGTGTTTAAAAATCTGACAGTTCATGAAGTTAAGGCTGGGTCGATTAGATGACAAGTGATTGGTCAGAAAAAATGTATTGAAATGCAGTTTTATTGGTTTGAAAATAATTGCCCACTGAGAATCGGGGGCTGGCCGATAACATTTTAATTTTTACCAACCCGGTCAGAAGACCAAAGGCCGAACTGGTCTAAAACCTAGATTTAGCTAAATTCTGCATTGGTTTTGCCTATTTACTGGTAGCAATGCGGATACCCAGCGAATTGAAAAATGGCCTCAAGACTTTTTTTTCGATGAGCCGCCGCCAGAGATTTTATAGATCAAATAGCCTATGCCGATCAGGAAATGAAGGGCTACGATGCCCACGATAAGATAAATAAGGCCGTCTGACATGGAGCAGGATTTGTTGGTAATAGTAAGTAATTCCAAAACAAAAAGCCATCGTGTCGGATGGCTTTTTGAGATTGAGTAGGAGTGAAATCTTATTTGAAACCGATTTCTTCTAAGCCTGTATGGCTGATTTTGATGGCTTCCATGGGATCCAGACCGAATGTCTGGTCTTGTTCTACCAGGTAGAATTCCATTCCTGATTTGTCTTTTTCTGCAAGAATTCTTTTGAAATCTATGTTTCCGGTATTTACCGGAGCAAAGTTGCCCTCATCGTTCATGTCCTTGACATGCCAAGCTTTAAACCTTCCCGGGTATTTTTCGAAGTAAGCCAAAGGATCAGCTTCAGCCTTGTTTACCCAAAATAGATCCATTTGGAAGTTGACATATTCTGGATTACAGTTTTCTAATAGGTAATCTTCGATGATTGTGCCATCTGATAGGGCCTTGAATTCAAAATCATGGTTGTGATACAATAGCTTTAACCCAGCAGCATGACATTTTTCGCCTAAGGTGTCCATCACTTTTGCCAGATCTTCTGCTGAGCCTTTCATACCCATGCCGTCTGGACCGAAGGTGAACATACCCATAGGAGGGACAGGAATTACGAAATATTCTATTCCTGCTGCTTTCACATCTGCTATCAGCTGATCAGCATTTTCCATGTTTACCATGCCCATATGGGCGCTTTTGACAGTCATGCCAAGTGATTCTACGTAGGCCTTGAACTCGGTGGGGGGCATGCCGTAAAATTTGCCCTCGCTATAATTAGCGGCTTCTACATAAGCGTATCCTGCATCGGCGACCGCCTGAAGGGTGCTTTTGGGATTGCTGGACATGGAGTCCCGTACCGTGTAGAGGGCCAGTCCCCCAAAGCTTTGGGTTTCAGCTTGTACCACTTCTGGTGTCTCCGTAGAGACTTCTGCGCTTTTTTCAGAACTGCATGAGGCGAATCCCAAGCTCAGCGCAATAAGAAGAGTGAAATTTAATTTTAAGTTTTGTTTCATTTTAGGTTGGGTTTTATTGGGCTCAAGATAGCTAAATACTCCTAAACAAAGGAACCAAACTACGCTTTGTACCAGCCCAACTAGAGGGAATTAAACAAAAATGCTCAAATCCGTATTAGTAAATGACAACCAACCTTATTATTACCATGACCTATATCTCGAAAATACTCGAAATAGAAAAGATCACGCATGATGTGAAGCAGTACAAAGTCGAAAAGCCGGAAGGTTACTCTTTTATACCCGGTCAGGCTACCGAAGTGGCAATTAATAAACTGGAGTGGAAAGAAGAAAAGCGGCCTTTTACTTTCACTTCCTTACCTGAGGCGGACCATCTGGAGTTTGTGATCAAATCTTACACCGACCATGATGGAGTCACCAAGCAGTTGGCCGATTTGAATGTGGGGGATGAGCTGATTTTGGATGATTCCTGGGGCGCAATTCAGTACAAAGGAAAGGGAGTTTTTATAGCAGGTGGAGCCGGAGTTACGCCCTTTATTGGGATTTTCAAAGCCTTAGAAGCGAAAGATGAATTGCTTGGCAATACCTTGATTTTTGCGAATAAAACTGCAGATGACGTGATTTTAGAATCTTACTTCCGGAAAGCCCTTGGGCATGATTTTATTTCAGTTCTAGAAAAGGAACAAGCCGGTGGCCATCAAAATGGAATGATAGACAAGGAT
The DNA here is from genome assembly GCF_027594545.1 of Algoriphagus sp. TR-M9. NCBI lineage: Bacteria > Pseudomonadati > Bacteroidota > Cytophagia > Cytophagales > Cyclobacteriaceae > Algoriphagus > Algoriphagus halophytocola. Next base: position 1,117,021 of record NZ_CP115160.1, read on the forward strand.
TTTCTAAAGGCTCATGTGAAAGATTTTTCGCAGGAATTCTATGTCTGCGGTCCGGATAAAATGGTTCAGGACATCAGCCAAGCTCTGGAAGAACTGGGAGCCGAACCGGATGCCATTACATTTGAGAAGTGATCGAAAACTGAGATTAGTTTTGCTTCCTGCCTTTGCTTAGGACTTTTTTCACCAAAGGTCCTATGCTTAACCCCTGCACGATTATTGAAAAAACTACAATTACATAGGTGACGGTGAGGAAGAGTTCGCGCTCCATTTGGGGTTCTAGGGCAAGTGCCAAAGCAATGGAAATTCCGCCCCGTATTCCTCCCCAAGTCATGATCAGGCTGGTTTTTGGGATAAAGTCCAGCTTTTTGTCAAAAATAGCTACAGGTCCGGCTAGCGATAAGTATCGAGCCAGCAATGCTACGGGTATGGCTATCAGTCCCAAACTTAAATACTCTTCGCTGGCAGTGATGATCAGCAGCTCCAGCCCGATCAAAACAAATAGAACTGCGTTGAGGAGCACGTCAATCAATTCCCAAAATTTGTCCACGTAATTATGGGTGGTTTCAGACCAGGCAATTTTGGGTGATTTGTTGCCAATAAAAATCCCCGCCACTACCACTGCTAAGGGGCCCGAAACATGCAGGTAATGGGCTAATCCTGAAAGTCCCATCACTAGAGCCAAGGTGATCATAACTTCCGTTTCATAATGATCGATGAGTTTCATAATTCTGAATGTCAGCCATCCAGTAACCAAGCCTAGGGCGATTCCCCCAACGACTTCTTCCAGAAATAGAAGGCCGACTTCCCCAGTATCCACTGCGCCGATTCCTTGCTGGGCAATTTTGAAAATCACCAGAAATACGACTACGCCTACCCCGTCATTGAAGAGAGATTCTCCGACTATTTTCACTTCTAGTTTCTTGGGGGCATTAGCGTCTTTGAGAATTCCCAAAACCGCAATTGGATCGGTGGGGGAGATCAGGGCACCGAAGAGAAGACAATAGATGTAGTTGATTTCATGCCCAAAGAGGATGAAAACATAGTACATCATCGTCCCTACCAGAAAGGTGGAGAGCACTACACCTATCGTAGCAAAGACAGCGATTGGCGCTTTCATGGCCTTTAGAGAGTCTAGTTTGGTATGCAGTGCACCAGCAAAGAGCAGGAAACTTAGCATTACATCCAAAAGTGCTGTCTCGAAGTCAATGGAGCCAATCAGTAGCTCAGCTTCATCAATGAAAAAGTGATTGATTTTGCCTAACAGCGTGATTCCTACTGTAAATGCAATAGCAATAATCATCAGTCCTATGGTAAAAGGAAGCTTGAGGAACTTGGTATTGATGAATGCAAAAGCTGCAGACAGCACAATAAGAATGGTGATGATGGTAAAAATGTCCATTGGAGTCGTTCAAATAAATTGTTTTTTAAAGTACAATCATTTCATTGATTGAGCAATTTTGGATTTTATTAATCATCGTAAAGACTGTAATAATTACTAACTTGAAGTCAATCAAACCTGAACTAAACATGAAATCCTATTTCTTACTTTTAGCGGTTTTTTGTACTGCATTTTCCTGCTCTCCCAAAAATGAAGAGCTCAAAGAAACCCCAACATCAGAGGCTGAAGTACCAAAGCTGAACTATGATGAGCAAACTACTCAGCAAGTGCTCGACCATCACTTCAAGGCTTTTGTGGAAAACAACCTAGAGGAAGTGATGGCCGATTATACTGAAGAGTCAATTTTGATTACTCCAGACAGAACTTACCGGGGGCTTGCGGAAATCCGCGAGAACTTCGTGAATGCCTATGCAGCCTTGCCAAAGGATTCTACTACCGTTAATCTGATTAAGGATTTGGCTATTAAAGATGTGGGCTACATCATTTGGGAAGCTGATGCTCCAAATTTCGAATTCAAAAGCAGCTCAGATACCTTTATCATTCAGGATGGTAAAATTGTCCGCCAGACTTTTATGGGTGTGGTGACAGCGAAGTAATAAAGTGGGAGAATCCCCATTCAGAGTACTATTCTTATAAAGCTTAAACTCTTAGAAGATTCTTATTGAAATTAATTGGAGAGAGTTTGGTTTTTCATTTGATCAAATCGCTCTAGACAGTCATCCAGTGGATTGCCAACGGTATGCACACATTCGCAGAATTCAAATCCTGCTGCTTCCTGATCTGTTCCTACGAACTGAGACTTGCAATCCCCAAGTGAATTCTGAGGCATGACTTCAAGACCGAAAAGGGAAAACCAAACGAAGAAAGCCATCGTGAAAATAACTCCGCCAAAAAAAAGATAAGGGAAATTAAACTCATACTTCTCAGGCTTGGGTACACTAGCTTCTGCAGAGTATCTATTGAATGGCAAAATAAATTTCAGCTTATCGTAGTGGCAGACTAGGATGTAAAGGTTTGCCAAGACCATCAAAGGAGATGTCAAATAGGAGCCTACAAAACGAACTGCATATGAAAGCACCCAAATATTTATAATAATTGGTAGATATAGCAAAGCCCCTAATAATACCGTGCGTGGAATCAGTAATAAGATGGCAGCGATCACTTGTGCCACACCGATGAAGGTGTAATAATATCCTGTGTGATGCAGGGCTTCCAAATACGAACCCATAGGATGAATCACGGGCAATCCACTAGCAAATCGTTCTCCAAGAATCTTGATCATACCTGCGACCAAAAAAGCATAGGCCAGCAGGATTCTGCATATCAGTTGAAATATCCAGTGCCACCTATTTCGCTTGATGCTTAAATAGTAGTTCTCCAGGCTTGATAGTCTCATTTGATTTCGGATTTTTGTTATTCAGATAGAATTGTGATAGTCTTTTGTATGTATATCCGCTTTGTTGCCAGTCAAGAACCAAATGCATAATAGGATTTGGTTAACTCAAGAATTTAAGCCGCTTTGGTCACTCCTGCTGGCCGGCAGGCGGGCGTCTTCGGTTCTGACCGGGTGAGCAAAGAAATTTAGTGTACTGGAAACGTTGCGAATAATCATATTTATTTCTTATACCAATCAATTTTTCTAGATATGAACATGGTAAGCGCTAGTGCCACAAATAGCCCTATACTTCCTATTAATAAGGCGTAGTCTTGTTGCTTAATGATCACAAAAATGAAGATGTAAAAGGCAGAGAGAATTCCTGTGAAAATCCCTGTGGTTTTCAGCTTGGAGAATAGAGTCTTGGAGTAAAAGCCCAGCAAACCTACCGTGGCAAAGCTCGCAATTAGGTAGGCTAAAGTAAACCCAAATTGCTCAGAAAGTGCAATCAAAAGAGTGTAATATAAGACCAGTGCAAAGCCAACCAAGGTGTACTGTAGCGGATGAATCCTTCTTTTGGAAAAAGTCTCCATGAGGAACAATGCCAAAAAGCTTAAGATAATGATAAGGATAGCATATTTTGATGTTCGAATACTCTGCTGGTATTGATCCACAGGCATTTTGAGACTTAGACCAAAGGAACTTTCTGGGAAATTTGGAAGGGTTTCTGAAAACTCCTGTCCAAAGGGTCTATTAAAATGAAGGACTTTCCATGTACTCTGAAATCCATCCTTACTAAGCTCTCTTTCCTCCGGTAAAAACTCTCCCTGGAAACTAGGGTTAGGCCAGTTCCCGCTGAGGTTCATCGTTGTGGTTTTCCCAAGTGGAACTATGTGAAAATCCTTACTCCCTTTGAGTTTGAGGCTTCCAGAAAAATTAAATCCTTTTGACACGGAATCCAGCGAAGCGGGAAATTGAAGCCCTTTTTGTTGGGTTTGAGCATCAGAAAAAGGCTCGGATAGCAGAGGGAAGTTATTGAGCATAAGATTTGGGTTTTCACCGATTCCTCGCAGATCGCTTACCGAAATCATAAATGAAGCCTGGTCCCAAAGCACCTGTTCGGGCGTGATGTCCAGTTTTCCTAAGGCTATTTCACCAAATTCTGCTTTCAATTCAATGGCTCCCCGGTACACCACCACATCAAAAATCCCCCGGTGAAGGGATTCTGCCTGAAGGTCTCCTTTTACATCCAAAACATCAGGTAGGAAATAGGCGGTTTTGAGCTCCTTGATCACTTTATTTTCACCGTTGCTATTTACCTCCCTGTAGTAATGATAGGGCAAGGCCAGGTATGGACCTATCACGGTTTGGGCACGGGACCATTTGTTTGTAACCTCAATCTCGGTTTCTAAGAGACGTTCCTGCCTTTCATTGATCAAGTCTATGGTGAGTGCTTGCGGGATTAGGAGCACTAAGGCGATGAAGCCAATGACCAAAAGTTTTAAGCTGGTGGATCTGGAGATCCAGTCTTGAAATTTTTCAAGAAGCGAAAGGTTTGTGTTTGATTCCATGATTAGTTGTTAATGAGGGTTGGATATGAAAATGGAGTGATTTTTTTTGACTGCGGGAGAATCAATCCCAATGCCCGGTGATGCTGAAAGCCAAAACAGCACTCAGCCAGATGCCTACAAAGTATAGCATCGTGCTAAAGATGATCGCCGCCAGTTTTGATTTGCCGCTAGGAAACCACACAAAGCCCATCAGATAGAAGAAAAAGCCGCCTATTGCTCCTCCAGCCGGTATAAATCCCAGTGGGATAAACATCCAGTTTTCGAAAGGGCCTTTCCCGAAAATTACCAGAAAAAGAAGCCAGGAAAGTGGAGTGCTGGCTCCGATAGCAGCGGCTACTAAAGCTGATTTGGCTTGAATGCCTTTGAGATATTCTATGTTTGTTTGCATGGTTTATTGATTTTGAAAGTACTTTGTATTTCAAAGTGAATGGATAAATTTTTTTAGCTTTTGTTTTCTTTGATCAAATTTTCCAGGAACTCCAAGTGCGCTTGGAAAGCCTCTTTCCCACTTGCAGTGGCTGAGTAGTTGGTCAGTGGTTTTCTACCTACAAAGGATTTGCTGACCTGAATGTATTCCTGTTTTTCCAGGTTTTTCAGATGGGAGGCCAGGTTGCCATCCGTCACATCCAGCATTTCCTTAAAGGAATTGAAATCGTATTCCTCATTGACCATCAGGATGGACATGACCCGGAGCCGGACCACATTTTCAAATGCTTTATCGTAATTCCCCTTCACGTTATCGGTCGTATTTGTAGTACATCATCGCGCCATAAATGATATGCAGCACGCCAAAACCAACAGCCCAGAGTATCAACCCATAGCCTGTAAAGAAAGCCGAAATGATGCCTAGTACAAGCTGGCAGTAGCCCAGGTATTTGATGTCATTTAAGGTAAATGTGGAAGCGTTCAGTAAGCCTAAGCCATAGAAAATCAAAGTTGCGGGTGCGACCACTCCCAGATAGCCTTTGGCTAACATTGCCAGACAAAAGATCCCTCCTACAGCCACAGGGATAAAAAGTGCTTGGATAAATCGCTTACTGGCAGGTGTCCAGAATTTCTGGGCTTTTTTCTTGCTTTTACTTTGGCTCATGAGCCATGCTGTGCCAATGGAAAACAGTAAAACCACAGCGGCTGTGACTAGTAACTTGCCAAGGATGTCCTCCTGCCTGATCAGTTCTATGTTTGTGCCGTAGGGCAGGTTGGGGTAATAGACCCAAGCATAAGCTAAACCTGCAGCAATCAGTGCGTAGGTGCCTGCTAGAATTCCAGAAAGTCCACTGAGTGAAAGGAAGCGGGTGCTCCGTTCCATCATGGATTTGATTTCGGCAAGTTCTTGTTCTGGTTTTCTCATAGTTAAAAGTACTTTGAGTTACAAAGTAAAATGAAAAACCATACATTTCATCTTTTTCGTAGAAAAAATTTGAAGATTTTTATTCGCAGTGTGTTATTCAAACTGTTGGAGTCTTTTCAAAACATCCTCTTTGAAAGACCTGCTGATAGTCAGTGCATTTCCATTGACTTCTACAAATTCATGGGTATAAGAAGTGATTGCGCTTAGATTCGCGATAAAGGAGCGGTGAATTCTAATGAATTGATTTTCAGGGAGTTTTTCTGCAAAATTTGAAAGGCTTTCACGTGCCAGAATAGTTTGGGTTTTCAGGTGAATTTTAAGGTAGTCTGAATAACTTTC